>JAQUVQ010000031.1 GCA_028693285.1 Smithellaceae bacterium | reverse complement strand
GTCAGTTTTCAGGTGGCCGAGGCGGTGATGCTCCTGGACGCGGCCCGTGCGATGGCCTATGTGACGGCGCGCGCGGTGGACAGCGGTGTTGACATGAACCGCATTCGGCGCATGGTGTCGGAATCCAAAAAATTCATCACCGAGTCCTGCCAGAAAGTCGTTCACAATTCCATGCAGGTCTGCGGCGGAATCGGCTACACGAACATTCTGCCGATCGAGCGCATTCACCGCGATGTGCGGCTGGCCTCCATCTGGACCGGAACGAGCGAGGTCATGTCCATGATCACCGCCCATGAATGGTACCGGGAATATTTCATAGCCAAGGCGGCGGGCCTGACCCGCGACTGCGAACTGGATGCCGCGGAAGCGGAAGCCGCGGACGAAATCATTTACGAATAACAAAAAAAAGGGGGTATCACGGCGAGACGCGATGCGTGCGCCATGATCCCCTCTTCTCACCGGCCTGCGGCGGCGTCAGACTCTTCAATGATTGGTTGACAACTTTTCTGAAAACCCATTATAAAAGTTGCCAACAAGTTGTATGACGGAATAAAATGTAATTCGCTTATTCCCACTCGATCGTGCCGGGGGGCTTGGAGCTGATGTCGTACACGACGCGGTTGATGCCGCGCACCTCGTTGATGATGCGGGTGGAAATACGCGCGAGCAGGTCATGCGGCAGGCGGGCCCAGTCGGCGGTCATGGCGTCGTCGCTGGTGACGGCCCGGATCGCCACGATGTTTTCATACGTTCGCTGGTCGCCCATAATGCCCACGCTTTTCAGCGGAAGTAAAATCGTAAACGACTGCCACAATTTGCCGTAGAGATTGGCGTCGCGGATTTCCTGATGCAGTATCCGGTCCGCCCGCTTCAGAAGGGACAGGCGCGGAACCGTCACTTCCCCGATGATGCGGATGGCCAGGCCCGGTCCGGGAAAAGGCTGCCGCCAAACCACGTCGTCCGCCAGCCCCAATTCCTTTCCCAGGAGCCGCACTTCATCCTTGAACAGATGCCTCAGCGGCTCCACCAGCTTCAATTTCATGGTTTTGGGCAAACCGCCGACATTGTGGTGCGACTTGATCACCGCGCTGGGGCCGCCGAAAGCGGACCGCGATTCAATCAGATCGGGGTACAGCGTTCCCTGCGCCAGAAACCGGACATCTTTCAGTTTGCGCGCTTCCGCGTCGAACACTTCAATAAACGTCCGGCCGATGATCTTGCGCTTCCTTTCGGGATCCGTCACCCCTTTGAGCCTTTGAAGGAATATTCTTCCCGCCCGGACAAACCGCAGGTTGATGCGCAGGTGCTTCTTGAACATGTCGATGACGCGCTTTGCTTCTCCTTCGCGCAGAACGCCGTTGTCCACAAAAACGCAGGTGAGCTGTTTGCCGATCGCCCGGTGCAGGAGCGCCGCCGCGACCGACGAATCGACGCCGCCGGAAAGCCCGAGAATGACCTTTTCCTTTCCCACCTGCCGGCGAATGTCCTCCACGGCCTCGGCGACAAAAGACCGCATCGACCAGGTCCTGGCGCAGTTGCAGACCCCGAAAAGAAAATTGGCCAGCATTTTCCCGCCCTCGCGGGTGTGAACCACCTCGGGATGGAATTGCAGGCCGTAAAAGCGCCTTCGGGCGTCCTCGGCGGCCGCGACCTTCGTGTTGGCCGTGGAAGCCGTGACGGAAAAGCCCCGCGGCAGTTCTCCGATGGAGTCGCCGTGGCTCATCCAGCAGGTCGTTTTCGGCTTCACGCCGGAAAAGAGGCCTTTTTGTTTTTTGATGGTGAGTTCGGCGAAACCGTATTCCCGTTTGGCCGAGCCGATGACCCGCCCGCCCAGGGCGTCCACCATGAACTGCAGGCCGTAGCAGATTCCCAGCACCGGAATCCCCAGCTCAAAGATGCCGCTCTGTGCGCGCGGCGCGCCGGCGGCGTAAATGCTGGCCGGGCCGCCGGACAGAATGATGCCTTCCGGCGCCATCGCCCGAATGGCGGAAAGGGGAAGTTCGGGCGGCTCGATCCGGCAATACACCTGGTTTTCGCGAACCCGCCGCGCGATGAGCTGGTTGTACTGCGAGCCGAAATCAATAATCAGAATCATGAGGGGGTTCCTGTCTTCTCAGCAGATAAAGAGCATTTCCCAGAATTTGGGGAGCGGCCAGATTTCATCATCCACGATATTTTCAAGAGCGTCCACATATTCGCGAAGCTCGTCCATTTTCGGTTTGACCCTGGCGCAAAGCGCCTCCGCTTTTTTCTGCTCGCCGTCCATCGCCTTGGCGGCCTGCATTCCGGCCGTGATTTCCCTGCACGCCGCGTATATGTCGTTGATCAAATCCAGAATTTTCTTCAAAAGCTCCGCCTGGGAGGAAATCACCGCGGCGGACCCGAGGACTTCTTTGGCGTCAAGAATCGCCCGCGCCAGTTTTTGCTGATAGGCCGCGGCCGCCGGGATCACCTGCGTCAGACAGATGTTGATGAGGCAGTTGACCTCGATTTCCAGATCCTTGATGTAGCGCTCGGTGTGGATCAGGTAGCGGGCTCTCAGCTCCTCGTTGGAAAGCACCCGATATTTTTCAAAAAGACGAAGCGCCCGGTCGGTCACCAGGGCTTTGAGCGCGCCGGGTGTTGTTTTTTCATTGGGCAGGCCGAGCTTCTTCGCTTGGGCCGCCCATTCCTTTGAATAGTTGTCCCCGTTGAACAGAATCGGCCGAAGCTGCGCGATCTCGTTTTTCAGGACGTCAAAAACCGCTTGGTTGATGTTCTTGGATCCTTTGGCCTTGATCTTTTCGGCCAGTTCGTCCAGGCTTTCCGCCACGATCGTATTGATGGCGTAGGCGGGGCAGGCAACGGACTGAGACGAGCCCACCGCGCGGAATTCGAACTTGTTGCCGGTAAAGGCAAAAGGAGAGGTCCTGTTGCGGTCCGTGTAATCCTTGCTGACCTGAGACAGAGAGGAAATGCCCAGATCGATGATTTCCGCGTTGGTCGCTTTGTGCACGATGCCTTTTTCGATATTGTCCAGGATCTGCGTCAACTGTTCGCCCAGGAACACGGAGAGGATGGCCGGCGGCGCTTCGTTGGCGCCCAGACGGTGGTCATTGCCGCAGGATGCGACCGTGGCGCGCAGAAAATCTCCGTGCCGGTAAACGGCGCGGACCGCGGCGATGAGAAACACCAGAAAAGAGATATTGTCCTGCGGTGTTTTGCCGGGGTTGAGCAGATTGTTGCCGCGGTCATCGGAAAGCGACCAGTTTACATGCTTGCCGGAGCCGTTGATTTTGGCAAACGGCTTTTCATGCAGAAGCGCGGAAAGGCGATGCTTTTTCGCGACGTGCTTCAGCGTCTCCATGATCATCTGGTTGTGGTCCGTGGCCAGATTGGCTTCCTCAAACACGGGCGCGATTTCATACTGGCTGGGCGCAACCTCGTTGTGCCTGGTCTTGGCCGGAATGCCAAGCTTGTAGAGCTCTTCCTCCACGTCGTGCATGAAGGACGAAATCCGTTCCTTGATGCTGCCGAAATACTGGTCTTCCAGCTCCTGTCCCTTGGGCGGCGGCGCGCCGACCACCGTCCGGCCGGCCAGCACCAGGTCCTGGCGCTTGTAGTAGTAGTCCATGTCGATCAGAAAATACTCCTGCTCGATGCCCAGATTGACCTGGACTTTTTTCACGCTTTTTGCCCCCAGCAGTTTCAGCATGCGAAGCGCGCTTTGATTCAGCGCGCGCAGCGACCGCAGAAGCGGCGTTTTCTTGTCCAGCACCTGGCCCGTATAGGAAATAAAAACCGTCGGAATGCAAAGCGTCGTGGAGATTCCGTTGCGCTTGATGAAGGCGGGCGAAGACATGTCCCACGCCGTGTAGCCGCGGGCCTCAAAGGTCGCCCGAATGCCGCCGGAGGGGAAACTCGATGCGTCCGGCTCCCCCTGCACCAGCTGCTTGCCGGAAAACCGCTCGATCACCGCGCCGGGGCCGCAGGGATCGGCAAAGGCGTCGTGTTTCTCGGCGGTGGTCCCGGTCATCGGCTGGAACCAGTGCGCAAAGTGGGTCGCGCCCTTTTCCAGCGCCCACTCCTTCATGGCGTGCGCGACGACATTGGCGGTCTCTTCGTCCAGCGACTTGTTTTCAGTCATCGCCTGCATCAATTTTTTGAAAACATCTTTGGGAAGCTTCTCTTTAATGACCGCATGGCTGAAGGTGTCCTCGCCAAAATACTGCGATACGGGAACAAACTTTTCCTTTTCGACCGCGTATTGCCTTTCCGCCGCGAGCGTGGGTTGCATCTTTTTCATGGCTTTGCCGTCCTTTTGCGAGAGATGCTCCTCTTTACTCCAATAGCGGAATTTGCGCAAGCACCCAGCTTCTTTCCGGCTTTTTCCTTCCCCCCGAAAATTTCAAGGGCTGCAGGCATCCCCCAGAAAACAGATCATCTTCTGGGTGACGATGTCCGACATCAGGCGCACGTCCTTCGCCCGGACGTCGCATACGCGGACGACGCCCGCAAACCGCGCATCGTTCGGCATCAGGTCCGCAAGAATGTTGGGCTGTTTTTTGATCCATGCCGCATTGAAGACCACGCCTTCCTTTTCGGGATAAATGGCCATGTAAAAGATGTCCATTTCCACCATATCCTGGAAAAAATGCGTTCCAAAGGACAGATCGGGGATGAGCGCGCCGTCCTGGTAAGCGATCTCGCCGATGGCGGTAATGTTGTTGATTTCCGAAAACGTGACCGGAACGCCCATCGCGGGCGTGGTCGTTCCCCATCGCCCCGGGCCCAGCAGAATCGTCGGCATGGCCTCGCGGCGTCCGATCTGCCGGTTGAGCTTGCCGGTGAGCCTGGCAACCTCGTGCTTCTCCGAAAGCGTGAGCCGGGTATACGCCCGGGGGTCGATGCAGATCAGGCGGGAGATAGTTTGGTAAACGCTGCCGCCCATGAAGTTGGCGTCCTGCCGGATCAGTGTTCTGGACCGGCTGATGTTTTCCGGCAGCTCCACCCGGCGGTAGTGGCCCTTGGTCTGAAAGGGACGGCACTGCAGCAGGTTGATCCGCGGATCGCCCGCCGCGTTGAAATTGACGGTAAACTCAATGTCCACCGGGTAGCGGTAAATCTGCTCCAGCGTTTTTAACATTTTGGACATGGTTTTCGCAAACGGCGTCGCCGAGAGCAGTTCGTCAAACGTGATGATCCAGGCCTGACTCGCATCGCGCCCCGCGGCCCTCAGATAGTCGGCCGCTTCCGTGTCTTCCTCCACGATCCAGTTCAGGTTCGCCACCAGGTCTTCGCGGAGCAGTTCGGCGGTCGGCAGCGTCTGAAATTCATTGTCGCGCAGATTCAGCACATCCGCTTCGTGCTGGGAAAACCGCTTGATGTCCTCGGGCTTCGTGTAGGGTTTGACGGTGGGCGCGTCCAGCGCGACGATGCGCGGGTAGTCATTTTCCACGCGGTTGACGGCGCGCGTACCCAGGCCGAAAACGATCCTCAGCATGCCGGCTTTCGGATCCATGCCCTTCTGCCAGACAAACGTATTGTAGGACAGGCCGACGCCCGCCAGGCCGGGAAAGAAGTAGCTGCCGCGGTGGGAGCCGGAAACGCGCTGCACCAGAAGCGCCATCTGTTCATCCTGTTGGGCCATTCCGCGCTGCAGGCGGTAGGTGAGCGCGTCCTCGTTCATCGTGGAGGCGAAGATTCTGCGGACGGCCTCCTCGAAATGCCGGTAGCGCTCTTCCGGCGTTCCCTGGTTGACGCAGAAATAGCTTTCGTATTTTCCGGCAAAGGCGTTGCCGAAGGCGTCTTCCAGAAGCGAACTGGACCGGACGATGATCGGCGCCTGGCCGAAATATTCCAGCATGAGCTGGAACTGCTCCTTGATTTCGTCGGGAAACACGCCGTGCAGCATCTTGTTTTTGAGCTCGCGCGCGACATCAAAATATCCTTCGTCGGTTTTCTGCGCCATCAGCAGCTTCCACCAGCCGTTCTGCACCATGTAGGAATAGAAAATGTCCGAGCCGACATAGAAGGAATCGTGGATTTCCAGAACGGCGTTCCAGTCAAAGGACGGATCCTTGCGCAGAATGTTGCGCGCCAGCAGCATGCCGACGGATTTCCCGCCGATAAACCCCGTGCCGATAAGGCGCTTCTTGATTTCCACCAGGTCTTCCAGGTCGAAGTATTCCCGCACCAGCGACAGGATCCGCTGCTCCCTGCCGATCATCACGCGGGAAAGAATTTCCACCATGTCCTGCTTTTCCGGGGCCGCGTCGGGATTTTCCAGAAGGTTGCCGGCTTTCAGAAAGATGCGGTCCCAGTAATCGAGATTGCGCTCGGGGCCGGTGGCATTCCTGTCCGTCAGGCAGGACAGAAAGCTCGCGGCGTCCGCGCTGTTTAAAATCGGAACGCAGGCCTGGTCTTCCATGATGTGCGGCAGAAACATGGTGGGCGTGTAGCGCTTCCAGGCCTTGAGCGGATGGACGCAGAGTCTTCCTTCGCGGTTGCAGATATCCAGCAGAACCTGCGTCGTTTCGCGGATACGGGCGACGGTTTTGAAAGAATGGCGGCTGCGCAGGATGGCGAAATACGCGACCGTGTTGAGCTCAAATAGGTAAGGGCAGGTGATGACGAAGAAGTTGCCGATCATCAGGTCGGTGGCCCAGGCCTGCAGCAGATCGGACAGACAGTCAAAAACGTAAAACACGTCGCGGCCTTCGTCGCGGATGATGTTGTGGACCTCTGTGGAAAAGGATTCAAATCCTGAATTTGCGTTGAGTTGACAGATTTTGATTCCGGGGCGCGCCTCCAGAAGGGCGGGGTGGTTGGCAAAACGCATGTAAACGAGGCGCTGACGATCGGCCAGGGCCTGCTCGACATAGGGATCGACAAATTTTTTATAGTCCTCGATATGGTCCACCTGCCAGACGACATTGTCGCCCATCTGCAGATAGTTGAGGATTTTATCCAGACCGCTGATGCCGGAACTGACGCGCGCATAAGGGATCATAACATTCTGCTTCCTTTTCTTTGCAAATCTTAAACGTCTCTTTCAAACGGTCTTCAATTTTTATGCCACCGGCGTTCGGGCGCATATCCTTCGTCTTTTTTACGGGTCATTTGCCGAACATTTTTGAACAAATTTCCAGCCATTCCGGCAAGACGCCACGTACACATTTTGATTCTGATTCTTGATAAATCACACAATATTGTTCTTATTTGAAACGGCCATTGATCGATAAATTATCTGTGATTTCAATATTCAAGAAGTTGACAATCCTGATGGCACCATCCTTGCTCAAGTCAAAAAATGAAAAAATTCTTACAGGAGGTCCACCATCATGAATTCCGGAGATACAGCGTGGGTGTTAACCGCCGGCGCCCTGGTTCTTTTAATGACCATTCCAGGGCTGGCATTTTTTTACGGAGGTCTTGTCCGGCGCAAAAATGTTCTTTCCATTTTAATGCAGTGCTTCATCATCGTCTGCGTCATTTCCCTGCAGTGGGTGCTCTTCGGCTATTCGCTGGCCTTCGGTCCGGATTTTCACGGCATCATCGGAACGCTGGAGTGGGCGGGACTGGCCGGTGTCGGCGCCGCTCCCAACAGCAATTACGCGGCGACCATTCCGCACAGCGTCTTTATGATCTTTCAGGCGATGTTCGCCATCATCACGCCGGCGCTCATCATCGGCGCGTATGCCGAGCGCGTGAAATTCCCGGCCTTTCTGCTCTTTACGCTCTTGTGGGCGACCTTCGTTTATGATCCGCTGGCGCATTGGGTCTGGGGCGCGGGCGGCTGGCTCAAGTCTTTGGGCGGGCTGGATTTCGCCGGCGGCATCGTCGTGCATGTGAGCTCGGGAATTTCGGCCCTGGTGCTGGCGCTTCTGCTGGGAAAGAGAGTCGGCTACAACCACAAACCCATTCGTCCGCATAACCTGCCGTTCACCGTTTTAGGCGCGGCGCTTTTGTGGTTCGGCTGGTTCGGGTTTAACGCGGGAAGCGCTCTGGCGGCCGACGGCCTGGCGGCCAACGCCTTTGTGACTACGAATACGGCGACAGCCGCCGCCGGTTTGACATGGGCCCTGATTGAATGGTGGCACAATGGAACTCCGACGATTCTGGGCGTGGCCACCGGCGCCGTCGCCGGTCTGGTTGCGGTCACCCCGGCCTGCGGGTTCGTCAACCCGATGAATGCCATCTTCATCGGCATCATCGTCGCCCTGGTCTGCTACACCGCCGTTGCCGTCATTAAAGGCAAACTGGGTTACGATGATTCTCTGGACGCCTTCGGCGTGCACGGCGTGGGCGGGACGGTCGGAACGATCGCCACGGGATTATTCGCGGAAAAAGCGGTCAATGCGGCGGGCGCGGACGGCCTGCTGTTCGGGAACCTGCACCAGTTCGGGGTTCAATGCCTGATGCTCGTGGTGACCATCGCCTTTGCCGCGATCATGACCTTCATCATCTTCAAAATTGTGGACGCGGCAATCGGCATGCGGGTCGAAGAGAACAACGAAATCATCGGCCTGGATCTGACCCAGCAAAGCGAAGCGGCTTACACCGTGATTGAATAGGAGGAACTGGCCATGAAATTAGTCATTGCCATCATACAGCCGCACAAACTGGAGGCTGTCAAAAGAGAGCTGGAAGCCGTGGACGTAAATTTAATGACGGTCACGAATGTTGTTGGCCAGGGAAGGCAGAAAGGCGTCACGGAAGTCTATCGCGGCGCGAAGGAAGCGGGCGGCCTGCTCAATAAAGTCCGCCTCGATATTGCGGTGAACGAAGCGTTTGTCGAGCCGACCATCGACGCCGTCACCCGCGGCGCGCACACCGGCTCGGTCGGCGACGGCAAGATTTTCGTTGTGGAGCTGGCCGAATGCGTCCGGATCAGCTCCGGCGAGCGGGGCGGCGTTGCCATCGGGTGAGGGCATTTTAAGGAAACAATATAAATCATGAGGAGAACAGTGACCCATGAAAAAAAACATCAAAAGAATCATGATGATCGCTCTGCTGGCGTTGATGCTGACGTCCATGCCGATGGCGGCGGGTGCGGGGGAAGAACCCCAATCCGCCGGACCAAAACAGCAGGAAGATAAATTGACCGGCGAGATTGCCGCCAGTGTTTTGAGCGCCTACATCTGGCGCGGCCAGGAAATGACGCGCGACAGCGTGGCAATCGAGCCGTCGTTTACAGCAAACTACAAAGGTTTTACCGCCGTTCTCTGGGGAAATCTGGATACCCGCCCCTATGCGGCCGGGGACGGCAAACATTCATCCACCTGGTCTGAAACGGATTTCATCCTTTCCTATGCGCATGAATTCGGCATCGTGAAGGCGGGCGCGGGATACATTTATTACGGTCTGGCCGGAATGACGCCGCTGGGAGTGGACCTGCTGGATGCCCAGGAGCTTTTTGTTTCGCTGGGTCTCAACACGATTTTGGCGCCTACGCTGACCGTCTACAAGGAAATCGATCATTACCATCAATGGTACGCGACGCTGGGCGTTTCTCATACCTTTGCCCTGCATGAAAGGGTCGGCTTGAAACTGGCGGCGCAGGCCAGCTACCTGAAAAGTGAAGATGAGACAACCTATCCGAAATTTGACAGCAACTCAGCGGCCACCACGGACAATTTCAACAATTTCCATGACGGAGTCGCAACCATTTCCCTGCCGGTTGCCGTGACCGGGAATCTGACCATTACGCCGACCGCCTCCTGTGTGTTTCCGCTTTCCGAAGATGCGAAATATGAGATGAGGGCGCGGGGCCTGAAGGGCACGGCCAATCCATCCGACCGGGACAGTTACTACGTTTATGGCGGCGTAACATTAAGTTTGACATTCTAGGGAGAGCCATGATGAAACTGGTCATCGCCATAGCACAGTCCGACAAGCTCAAAGACGTCATACAGGCCTTACGCAACGTCAATGCAGGTAAAATCAAGGAGACCATCTGATGATTGCCCGTTATTTCAAACACGCGCCCTTTGAAGATATCGGCAGCATCCGTTCGTGGCTTACGACGGCCGGCTACACCATCACCTGCACGCCGTTTTTTCAATCGGCAAACCTGCCCGCTTTGGAGGAAATTGACCTGCTGATTGTGATGGGCGGGCCGATGAGCGTCAATGACGAAAAGAGATATCCGTGGCTTGTTCCGGAGAAACAGTTTATCCGTCGAATGATTATTTCCGGCAAGCCGGTTTTGGGCATCTGCCTGGGCGCGCAGCTTATCGCCGGCGCGATGGGGGCAAAGGTGTATCCTAATGGTGTAAAAGAAATCGGCTGGTTTCCCGTCCATGGCGTTTCGTCCGGCGGCAGATCCGTCTTTCGCTTTCCGCAATCGGTGCAGGCTTTCCATTGGCACGGAGAAACATTTGATCTGCCGGCGGGAGCAACGCGCATCGCGAAAAGCGATGGATGCGAAAATCAGGCGTTTCAGCTGGGCCAATCGGTTATCGGCCTGCAGTTTCATCTGGAAACCACGCCGCAGTCCGCGCAAGACCTGGTTGCGCATTGCCGGGATGAACTTATCGGCGCGCCCTATATACAGACCGAGACGGAAATTTTGTCCGCCAAGCCGGCACAATATCAATCCATTAATCGTCTGATGGACAAGATCCTGAATTTCCTGGCGCGAACCGCTTGATTATTTACTTCTGCGTTCATCAATGTCCCCGGGATACATCATGGCGCCCGGACCACGCTCGCGTGTCCGAACCCGAATGACATCTTCGACAGGTGTCACAAAAATAATGCCGTCGCCCGTCTCGCCCGTGTAAGCCGAGCAGAGGATCGCCTCCAGCGCGGCGTCCAGATTGCGCGTGTTTAAAACGATGTTGATTTGTATTTTTGGAAGCATATTGACCTGATAGGTTCCGGCGCGTCCGACCAGTTGAACGCCGCCCTGCCGGCCATGTCCCCGCACTTCAAACGTGTTCATGCCCACAATTCCAATTTCTTTGAGGGCGTCGATAACATCGTTTACTTTATCTTCGCGAATGATCGCTTCGATTTTTTTCAACTGATTCATTCAGTCTGCGTCTTTCCTGAAAACGCATAGCGGATACAATTATGTCTGTCTGTGTTCAAAACGGACAAACGTGTATTCTTTTGAAAATCAACAGAGTTGCTCAACCTATTGAATGCATAAAACAATTTTAAATTCTTCTGCTGGCACGGCCATTGCTCTCGGCTCATTGGTGTTATCCGTCGGGAAAGGAAGCGCTTATCAGCTTACGCTGGTTTCGTTTTTTCACTGAGGGGTCGTCTAACGGCAGGACGCCAGGTTCTGGCCCTGAAAATTGAGGTTCGAGTCCTTGCCCCTCAGCCATCGGCTCCATTTTGAAAGGCCAATGCTGATGAAACTGATCATCGCCATCGTGCAATCCGACAAGCTCAAAGACGTCAAACAGGCGTTGCGCGACGTAAACGTGGGCAAAATTACCGTTTCCACCGTAGTCGGCTGCGGCGCGCAGGTCGGGAAAACCGACACGCGCGACGGAGTCATTACCAACGGAGACCTCCTCGACCGGGTGCGCTTTGAAATTGCCGTGAACGACGACTACGTCAAGCCCACGCTGGAAGCCGTCATTCGGGGAGCGCGCACCGGCAGCATCGGCGACGGTAAAATTTTCATCGTTCCCCTGGAGGAATGTGTTCGAATCCGCACGGGAGAAACCGGCCGGCTGGCCATCGGATAAATCTTTACGAAATCCCCGCAAAATAACATTTTCTTTTTAATTGCATCAAACGGACATAATGGTTTTCTCTTTGCATTACCGTACGCGGACGAATGAAATTCCGGTTGATATTCGTACAATTTTGTTACATTCTACGGGCCGTGAAAATCCGGCCGTGAAGCGCCGGTAAAAGCCCGGGGGAGAAAGACGACGTGAGCATCCACAGTTATGAAGAATTAGCGGCCCTGCACGCCATATCAAAAATCCTGGCGCAGCCGATGGATTTGAGAGATCAACTGGAAAAAATCCTCCATGAAATGAGTTTGCGCCTCGGAATGCAGCGCGGCATGATCTCCCTTCTGGATCACGAGGAAAAGGAAGCGTGGCTCGACATCGCGCATGACGTCAATATTGACGGCATGGAAGTGACGTACAAACCGGGAGAAGGAATCACCGGCCAGGTAGCGGAGACCGGCCGCCCGATGGCCGTGGCGAATCTGGGGCAGGAAACCCACTTTCTGGACCGCACGGGAGCAAGACGTCATTTGAACCGCGCCGAGCTTTCCTTTTTATGCGTTCCCATTATCTATGACGAGCGCGTGGTCGGGGTTTTATCCGCCGACAAGGTGGCCAAGCAGGTCGAGGACTTGGAAAAGGAACTGGCCATGATGGGCTCGGTGGCCGAACTGATGGCCAAGGCCGTTCACATCCGCGCCCTGGAAGAGGAAAACCGCCGCTTGCGCAAAATTGTCGGACAGCAGCACGCGCCTTCCACGGATATTATCGGCCATTCCAAGGCCATCCAGGAAGTCTTCGGCCTGGTGGCGCAGGTTTCCGATTCCAACACGACAGTGCTGATCACCGGCGAAACAGGCACGGGCAAAGAGTTGATTGCCCGGGCGATTCACAACAACTCTCCGCGCAAAAACGGGCCGCTGGTGCAGGTCAACTGCGCGGCGATTCCCGACACGCTCATTGAAAGCGAACTGTTCGGACATGAGAAAGGCGCGTTCACCGGCGCGCTGCAGACGCGCCGCGGACGCTTCGAAGAAGCCAATGGCGGCACGATCTTTCTGGACGAAGTGGGCGAACTGTCCGCCGCCGCGCAGGTAAAGCTTCTGCGCGTTCTGCAGGAAAAACGATTTCAGCCGCTGGGCTCGTCGAGGGTGGTGAACGTCAACGTGAGGATCATCGCCGCCACGAACCGCATCCTGGAGCAGGATATTCTCGCCGACCGTTTCCGGGCGGACCTGTTTTACCGCCTCAATGTTTTCCCCGTTTATCTGCCGCCGCTTCGGGAACGCGGCAGCGACGTCATCCTGCTGGCCGATCATTTTCTGCTCAAGTACAGCAAGGAAATGGGGAAGAACGTCAAAAAGATCTCCACGGCCGCCATTGAAGCGTTTCTGTCCCACAAGTGGCCGGGCAATGTCCGCGAACTGGAAAACTGCATCGAGCGGGCGGTGCTCCTGACCAAAACGGACACCGTGGACTGCCTGCATCTGCCGCCTTCCCTCCATGCCGGGGAAAGATCGCCGGAGCGCAGGGACCACAGCAAGCTGTCGTCCGTCGTCGAGGCGCAGGAGAGAGCGCTGATTATCGACGCGCTCAGGGAAACGGGCGGCAACCAGACCAAGGCGGCCAAAATCCTGGGAACCACGAAGCGCGTGATCCAGTATAAAATATCGAAAATGGGCATCGATCCCGGAAAATTCCGCAAAAACACAAGAGACGCCGCCTTGAAGCCATAGGGCTTTTGCGGCTTTCCGCGCGCCGGAAATTCATCCATGGAACAATAATGTCACGCCATTTCGCAAAAGCACAAATTTGTTGATTTTTATCCCGCATCCCGCGGCGTCTTCCGCGGCAAGCCTATATAATCCATTATAATTTTTGTTTGTTTTTCATTTGATCGGCACTGGCACGACTCTGGCAGTTGAGCCCTCGGGTTGAAAGGTTCAAAGGAGAGACTATGTGCCGTTTATTTGCCGTAACATCCAGTCAGCCGCAATCGCCGGTGATGGCCATCAACGCGCTCAATGTCATGAAAGAAGGGCATGACGGCTCCGGCGTGGGGCTCTTTCTGACCGATCTGGGCGGCGAGTTCGAAAAATTCAAAAACGAGCCGATCCTGTCCGGCATCTTTTCCAATGAAGGCATCAAGGCCCTGGACCACTTCATGATCGATCAGGATTTCATGGTCAAATACAAGCTGTCCCTTCGGCCGACCAAACCGGCGCCTTCGGGAACGCCGAAGAGAGACAACTACGTCATTCGGGTTTACGAATACCCGGCCGAATGGGAAAACTTAAGCCGGGAGGAAATCGAATACCGCCTGATGATGGTTCAGCTCCAGCTTCGGCAGATCGGCGAAAAAGATCAATCCATGCTGATCTTCAGCTTCTGGCCGGACGTGATCATGATCAAGGAAGTGGGAGATCCGCTGGCCGTCGCCGAGTATCTGGGTCTGGACCGCAGGGATCTCACCGCCCGGGTGATCCTGTGCCAGGGGCGCCAGAACACCAACTACTCCATCAACATTTACGCCTGCCACCCGTTTTTCATCCAGGGCATGGCGACGATGACCAACGGCGAGAACACCGCCTTTGTGCCGATTCGGGAATTTCTGATGTCGCGCGATTTTCCCGGCTACAGCGGCTATTATTCCGACTCGGAAGTGTTCACGCACATCCTGCACTACATGCGCAACCGGCTCGGGCTGGGCATGGAAATGTACAAGCACATCATCACGCCGCTCAAAGACGGAGAGCTTGCGCGTCATCCCGACGGGGGGATGCTGCGCAGCCTGAAGCAGAGCTGCCGTCCGCTGATCATCGACGGGCCCAACTGCGTCATCGGCTGTCTGCCGGACAAGTCGATGTTCATGGTGCAGGATTCCAAGAAGCTGCGCCCCGGCGTGGTGGGCGGGCGTCCCGGCATCTTCGCGTTTTCCTCGGAAATGTGCGGTCTGGACGCGTCCATTCCCGAACGGGACATCAATCTGGACCATCAGCCGATGAGATATGAAACCGTTCTGGTCCGCCGCGAGCGGCAGGAGATGGAAAAATGGAACCAGTGGAACGCATTACCCCCTCTACATTAAGCGCCAAAGACCTGCCCTGGCAGATTCTCTGGAGGAAGGACCGCTGCACCCTGTGCGGCCGGTGCACCTCCGTCTGTCCGGTGCGCGCCATCGAACTGGGCGTCCACCGCAAACGGGCCCTTACCATACCGCCCGGACTGGAAGAGCGGCCCGCCAATCTGTTTTCCGTGTATCACGGCATCGATCAGCGCACCGATCCGGCGCACGCCTGCGTGGGCTGCGGCATGTGCACGCTGGTCTGCCCCAACGGCGCCATCGTTCCCGCGCGCACGGATGAATCCGACCGCCTGCGCTTTCACGTCAACCAGGGCGGCGAAGCCCGCAGAAGGGGCGGCCGAAGAAACGATTCGAAAAGCGTACTCGACCGGATCAAGTTTGTCCGCATATCGATGCTGACCGACCCGGCGCTGGACGCCGGACGCCATGAATTCGAGCTGCACACGCTGCTGGGCCGAATCCTGCCGCCCGAACGGATGCTCGCTGCCGAACGCGACAACGGCTGGACGCCGCCCGTCCGCGAAATCTATCCGCTGATCATCGGCGGCATGTCGTTCGGCGCCCTGTCCCCGAACATGTGGGAGGGCCTGCAGATGGGCGTGGCCCACCTGAACGAGGAAATGGGCATGCCGGTCCGCATCTGCACCGGCGAAGGCGGCTGCCCGCCCCGGCTCCTTCAGTCCCGCTTTCTGAAATACGTCATTTTGCAGATCGCCAGCGGCTATTTCGGCTGGGATGAAATCATCCACGCCCTGCCCAAAATGAAGGAAGATCCCTGCGCCATCGAAATCAAGTACGGCCAGGGCGCGAAGCCCGGCGACGGCGGACTGCTCATGTGGTACAAGGTCAACAAACTGATCGCCGCGATCCGCGGCGTGCCGCAGGGCATCAGCCTGCCCAGCCCGCCCACGCATCAGACCAAGTACTCCATCGAGGAAGCCGTGGCCAAGATGATCCAGTCCATGTCCATGGCGTGGGGATTCCGCGTGCCGGTGTATCCGAAAATCTCGGCCACGAGCACCACGCAGGCCGTCCTCAACAACCTGACCCGCAATCCATATGCGGCCGGGCTCGCCATCGACGGAGAGGACGGGGGCACGGGCGCGGCCTATAATGTTTCGATGGACCACATGGGACACCCCATCGCCAGCAACCTGCGCGACGCCTACATGACGCTGGTGAAGCTGGGCAAACAAAACGAGCTTCCTCTCTTTGCCGGCGGCGGCATCGGGAAAAACGGCAATCTGGCCGCCAATGCCGCCGCCCTGATCATGCTGGGCGCCAGCGGCGTGCAGACGGGCAAATACATCCTCCAGGCGGCCGCCGGTTGTCTGGGATCTGAAGGAGACCGCTGCAATGTCTGCAATATCGGGGTTTGCCCCAAAGGCATCACCTCGCAGGACCCGCGGCTGGATCGGCGCCTGGATCCGGAAAAGGTCGCCCGAAGGCTGGTGGATGTCTATTTAACATTTGACACGGAACTGAAAAAAATCGTGGCGCCGCTGGGACGATCGACATCGCTTCCGATCGGCATGTCGGACGCACTGGGCATCAGCAATGCGGATGCGGCGCAAAGGTTGAATATTCAATATGTTTTGTAGGGAACGGCTTGCCGCCCGCAGGGTGGTTCCAGCCGTTCCCCCAAAGAAGGAATTAAACAGGCAAGATGATGACCAAAAAAGACACCATCAAAATCTCCGGCGTTGAAAACCAAATTCGCGTGGATTCGCGGATTCTGGAAGAACGCATGCAGAAGGCCGTGGCCGACGGCTGCCGTCACATTGAAGTCACGGCGCTGGGGCAGCACGGCATCGGAGGCCGCCTCTGGCGCGCGCAAAACGCGCCGGTAAAAGTGGATGTCCTGGGCACATCCGGCCAGCGCCTGGGATCCATGGGATTCGCGAACACCACGATTGAAGTCTTCGGCCCGGCCTCCGACGACGTCGGCTGGCTCAACGCAGGCGCGCAAATCATCGTGCACGGAAATGCCACCAACGGAACGGCAAACGCCATGGCTCAGGGCCGGGTTTACATCGGCGGCGACATCGGCGCGCGCGGCATGACCATGACCAAATTCAACCCGCGCTTTGAACCACCCGAACTCTGGGTCTTCGGCAAAGTGGGGGATTCTTTCGCGGAATTCATGGCGGGCGGCATCGCCGTGGTCTGCGGCGCGGGCGCGGAAGAAGAAAGAAACGTGCTGGGATACCGGCCCTGCGTCGGCATGGTCGGCGGCAAAATATTCTTCCGCGGAAAGCAGGAAGCCTACAGCACGCAGGATGCCCGCCTGGTGGCCGACCTTCCGGACTTTGAGTGGGAGTGGCTGAAGCAAAACCTCAAAACATTTCTGGAGGCCATCGGCAAGCAGTATCTGTTTGAGCAGCTCTCGGAAAAACGCGAAGACTGGCAGCTTTTGATCGCCCGAAAACCGTCCGAAAAAACGGCGCGGACCGTTCGCCCGATGGCAAAATTTCGCCGGGAGGTCTGGGAAAATGAACTGGGCGCAGGAGGGCTGATCGGCGATTTGTCGAGTCTGGACCGCTCTCCGATCGACGTGATTGCCACCGGTGTGCTGCGGCGTTACGTCCCTTCCTGGGAAAACGGAAAATATTCGCCGCCCTGCCAGGCGGCCTGCCCGACCGGCATTCCCGTTCAAAAACGATGGGAACTGATCCGCAAGGGCCACCTGGAGGAAGCCGTGAATCTGGCGCTGGAGTACACCCCCTTTCCCGCGGCCGTCTGCGGCTATCTGTGTCCGAACCTCTGTATGCAGAACTGCACGCGCAGCCTGGTCCATCTGGAGCCGGTTGACGTTACCCTGCTGGGAAAAGCGTCTCTGGAAGCGAAGGAACCCCGGCCCCGCCCGCAGACCGGAAAAAAAGTGGCGGTGGTCGGCGGCGGAGCGGCGGGCCTTTCCGTCGCCTGGCAGCTCTGGCTGAAAGGCCATGAAACCGTCATTATTGAGAGCCAAAAGCGGCTGGGAGGGAAAATAGCGGATGCCATTCCGCAAAGCCGCATTCCTTCCGACGTGGTGGAGCATGAAATCGGGCGGCTGGCCAAAAGTATTCACAAGGTTCGCCTGGGCAAGCCTTTGACGAAAGAGCAGTTCGCCAGGTTCAAAAGCGAACATGATTTTGTCGTGATTGCCACGGGCGCGTCGCGGCCGCGCGTCCTCAACATTCCCGGCGTGGAAAAATCCGTAAGCGCGCTGGAGTTTTTGCGGCGAAGCAAACTGGACTGCGCCAAGGTCGGTGAAAAAGTCGTGATTATCGGCGCGGGCAATGTGGGCTGCGATGCGGCGTCGGAAGCCTTTCGCCTGGGCGCCAAAAGCGTCATTCTGATTGACGTCCAGGAACCGGCCTCCTTCGGCGCGGAGAGAAAACAGGCCGAAGCCGCAGGCGCAAAATTTCTCTGGCCGCGCTTCACCAGGGCCATCACGGACCAGGGCATCGAATTGACCGGCGGCGAGATGTTGCCGGCGGAAACCGTCATCGTCGCCGTCGGGGACCTTCCGGATTTGTCCTTTCTGCCGCAGAGCATCGCGACGGAAAAGGGGTTTGTCGTGGTGGATAAAACATACGCCACGAGCGATCCGCAGGTTTACGCCATCGGCGACGCGGTCCGTCCCGGGCTGCTGACCGACGCCATCGGCGCCGGACGCATTGCCGCCCGGTCGATCGACGACCGGCTGCGGGGGGCCGCCGAGACCTACGACAAGCTGCCGCCGATCGGCCAGGAACGCGTTAAACTGCAGTATTTCGACCCGCGGATTCGCGCGTTTGCCGACACGGCTTCCTGCGCGACGAACTGCGCCTCCTGCGGGGCATGCCGCGACTGCGGCCTGTGCGAGGAAATATGCCCGCAAAACGCGATCTTTCGCAAAACACTGCCGGACGGCGGATTTGAATATGCCGTCGACGGCGAGAGCTGCATCGGCTGCGGTTTTTGCGCGGGCGCCTGTCCGACGGGAGTCTGGGAACTTTCGGAAAACAAGCCTTTGGAATAAAAAACTTTTTAGCTAAGGATAAAAAAGACATGAAAAAGACAAAAGCAACAGCGGCGGCGGAAAGACATTACGTGATCGAAAAAGAGAAGTTCGTTCCCGTTTCGCAGTATTTCGGCGAGGACACCTTCAACCATAAGGTCATGAAGCAGAAGCTTCCCAAAGACACCTTTCGAAAACTGATGGAAGCGATGAACGAAGATAAAAAGCTGGATCACGAAACGGCCAACATCGTCGCCCACGCCATGAAGGAGTGGGCGCTGGAAAAGGGCGCGACCCACTTTGCGCACTGGTTTCAGCCCATGACGGGCATCACCGCCGAAAAGCACGACGCCTTTGCCGATCCCTGCGGCCCCGGCGCTGTGATCGAGCGGTTTTCCGGCAAGCAGCTGGTGCAGGGGGAGCCGGACGCATCGAGTTTCCCCTCCGGCGGCATTCGGGCGACCTTTGAGGCCCGCGGCTACACGGCCTGGGATATGTCTTCGCCCGCCTTCATCAAGCGCAACGGAATCTCCACGACGCTTTGCATTCCGACCGCCTTCATTTCCTACACGGGAGAAGCGCTGGATAAAAAGACGCCTCTTTTGCGCTCCAGCCGTGCGGTCAGCCAAAGCGCCGTGAACATGCTCAAGCTTCTGGGGGCCAAAAACGTCCGGAGAGTTTACTCCAATCTGGGGCCGGAGCAGGAGTATTTTCTGATCGACATGGATTACTACTACAAGCGTCAGGATCTGGTGCTGGGCGGCCGGACGGTGGTCGGCGCGCCGCCGGCCAAGGGTCAGGAGCTGGAAGATCAGTATTTCGGCAGCATTCGCGAGAGGATTTCCTCCTACATGCATGACGTGGAAGAGGACCTTTTCAAACTGGGCATTCCGGCCAAGACCAGGCATAACGAGGTCGCGCCCAGCCAGTACGAAATCGCGCCCGTGTTTGAAGAGGCCAATCTGGCGGTCGATCATAATCAACTGGTGATGGATACGCTGAAGTCCGTGGCCAGAAAACACTATTTATCCGCGCTGCTGCATGAGAAGCCGTTTGCCCGAATCAACGGATCGGGGAAACATGTCAACTGGTCGCTTGCCGACGACAACGGCAACAATCTGCTCAACCCCGGCAAAACGCCCCAGGACAACATTTCGTTTCTGGTGTTTCTGATCGCTGCGGTCCGAGCCGTTTACAGGCACGCCGATATTCTGCGCGCCTCCGTCGCGTCCTACGCAAACGACCACCGGCTGGGCGCCAATGAAGCGCCCCCCGCGATTATTTCCGTCTTCCTGGGAGAACAGCTGACGCAGATCCTCGACAGCATCGAAAAGGGAAAAGTCGCGAAGGCAACCAACGAGGAAATCATCGATCTGGGAATTTCCTCTCTGCCGCAGGTCAGCAAGGACAATACCGACCGCAACCGCACTTCGCCGTTTGCCTTTACCGGCAACAAGTTTGAATTCCGCGCGGTGGGTTCGTCTCAATCCATTTCGTTTCCGGCGGCGGTCATCAATACCATCGTGGCGGAAAGCCTGGACGACCTGGCCGAAAAGATCAGGGCCAAAGGATCGAAAAACATCAATCAGGCGGTCTTTGAGGTTTTGAAAAGCGAGATTCGGGTCATCAAGCCGATTCTGTTCAACGGCGACAACTATACCAAAGCGTGGGAAGCCGAAGCCGGCAAACGGAGTCTGCCGAATTTCAAGACAACGCCGGCGGCGCTGGGGGCGCTGGTCACGGACAAGGCGCTTCGCCTTTTTGAGAAATACCGGGTCCTCACCCGGGTGGAACTTCAGTCCCGGTATATCATTTATCTGGAAAAATACATCAAGGACCTGGAAATTGAAGTCAAGTGTCTGGGCAATATATGCCTGAACCAGGTCATTCCGGCGGCGGCGGACTACCAGAAGAGGGTGGCCGAAGCCGTGATCGCGACCAAAGCGGCGCTGGGCGGCGCGGCGGTTGCCGCTGAAGCCGACCTCTTAAAGAAAGTCATCCGACTGGTCAACACCATCTACGCCGGACACAAGGAAATCATGGCCGGGATGGAGGCGGCAAACGCCGGCCATGATGAAGCGAAAAAGGCGGAAACCCTCTGCGAAAAAATCAAACCGAGAATGGATGCGCTGCGGGAATCCGTGGATGAACTGGAAAACCTGGTGGATGACGAGAGATGGCCTCTGCCCAAGTTCTGGGAAATGTTGTTTATCTGCTGACACAAAGGCAGGGAACGCCTGGACGGTTTTCCCTGCCGCCCTCTTTGAGGGACCATGGAATTGCAAAAGGACCCATCGTGAAAAATACGAAATTTATTTTTGTGACCGGCGGCGTTCTGTCGTCGCTGGGCAAAGGCCTGGCGGCGGCATCGATTGCGGCCGTCCTGGAGTCGCGCGGTCTTCGCGTCACCAATCAGAAGCTGGATCCCTACATCAACGTGGATCCCGGCACAATGAGCCCGTTTCAGCACGGAGAGGTCTTCGTCACGGACGACGGCGCCGAAACGGATTTGGATCTGGGGCATTACGAAAGATTTTCCTCAACCTGTATGGGCAAGCGCAACAACCTGACGACCGGGCAAGTTTACTTCTCCGTCATTACCAAAGAAAGACGCGGCGATTACCTGGGCAAAACCGTTCAGGTCATCCCGCATATCACGAACGAAATCAAGGATTTCATTCGTGAAACCGCGCAGGGGTTCGACGTTTCCATCGTGGAAATCGGCGGAACCGTTGGCGACATCGAAAGCCTGCCCTTCCTGGAAGCCATCCGCCAGTTCCGCAATGAAGCTGGCCGTCAAAACGCCATCTTCATTCACCTGACCTGGGTTCCGTTCATCAAAACCGCCGGGGAAGTGAAGACCAAGCCCACCCAGCACAGCGTCAAAGCTTTGCGCGAAATCGGCATTCAGCCGGATATTCTGTTGTGCCGGACGGAAAACTTTCTGTCCGACGACATCAAGGGCAAGATTGCTTTGTTTTGCAATGTGGAAGTCAACTGCGTCTTTACGGCCAAGGACGTCGGCTGCATTTATGAATGTCCGCTGGTGTATCATCGCGAAGGGCTCGATGCGAAGATCATTGAACTGCTCAACATGTGGACCGGGCAACCGAAGCTGGCCGCCTGGGAAAATGTGGTCGAAAAATTTAACCATCCGGCCCATGAAGTCTGCGTCGGCATCGCGGGCAAGTACGTCAACCTCACGGATTCCTACAAAAGCCTGAACGAGGCGCTTGTGCACGGCGGCATCGCCAACAACTGCCGGGTGAAGCTGAAATTCGTCGATACGGAAAAAATCGAGCAGGAAGGCGCGGCGAATCATCTGTCGAATGTGGACGCCGTGCTGGTGCCGGGCGGCTTCGGCAACCGCGGCATCGAAGGCATGATCCTGGCGGCGCGCTACGCGCGGGAAAACCAAATCCCGTATTTCGGGATCTGCCTGGGAATGCAGATGGCGGTGATCGAATACGCCCGTGATGTCTGCGGCCTTACCGGCGCGAACAGCTCCGAGTTTGATCCGGCGACCCCGCATCCGGTCATTGACCTGCTGCCGGAACAGCGCACCGTGAGGGACAAGGGCGCGTCCATGAGGCTGGGCGCATGGCCATGTTCCATTGCCGAGTCCTCCTTTGCCTTTGACGCTTACGGCCAAAGTGAAATCTCGGAGAGGCACCGCCACCGCTATGAATTCAACAATGACTTTAAAAAGACGCTGACCGAAAAAGGACTGCGCATCACCGGCGCGTCGCCGGACGGCGCGCTGGCGGAGATCGTCGAAATTGCCGATCACCCGTGGTTTCTCGGGTGCCAGTTTCACCCGGAATTCAAATCCCGCCCGACGTCGCCGCATCCGCTTTTCAGCAAATTTATCGAAACGGCGTTGAAACGGCCCGGCATGCGCCAAAGGTCGCAAGGAGATAGGCAACCCCATGTCCCTCTTTAAAAAAAATCGGCGGGCTTTGCTCGTTCTTGAAGACGGAAGCGTTTTTGAAGGTTCCGCCTTTGCCGGCGAGGGAGAGGCCCTGGGGGAAGTCGTCTTCAACACCGGCATGACCGGCTATCAGGAAATTGTCACCGACCCTTCCTATAAAGGCCAGATCGTCGCCATGACGTATCCGCTGATCGGCAGCACCGGCGTCAATGACGAGGACATGGAGTCGGCGGGACTTCATCTGGAGGGCTTCATCGTCCGGGAATATCAATCCCACCCCAGCAACTGGCGGATGACGAAAAGCCTCAAGGCCTTTCTGGAGGATGCGGGAAAAATCGGCATGGAGGGGCTGGACACGCGCGCACTGACGCGCCGCCTGCGCCTTTCCGGTTCAATGAAAGGAATAATTTCGACCCTATCCCGGGACATTCCCTCTCTGCTTACAAAAGTGCAAAACGCCCCCGGGCTGGTCGGACGGGACCTGGTGCGCGGCGTTTCCTGCTCCAAGCCCTATCGCTGGGAAAAAGGCGCTCCGGAAACCGTCAGTCTTCCTGTCGGGAAATCTCCGGGAAAGCTCCGAGTGGTCGTGCTGGACTGCGGCGTCAAATATAATATTCTGCGGCTTCTGGAATTGCAAGGCTGCGAAGTGATCGTTCTCCCGGCCGGGGCCACGGATTCCCAGATTCTGTCCTGCTCACCCGACGGCGTTCTTTTCTCCAACGGGCCGGGAGATCCGGCCGTCCTGCCGTACATTGTGGAGGCCGCACGCGGCGTGATCGGGAAAACGCCGGTCTTCGGCATCTGTCTGGGGCATCAGATTCTCGGCCAGGCCGTGGGCGGCAGGACCGAAAAACTCAGGTTCGGCCATCACGGCATCAACCAGCCGGTGAAAAATCTGGAAACCGGCCGGGTGGAGATCACATCCCAGAACCACGGTTTTGTGGTCGTGCCGGAATCGGTCGGGGAACAAGCGTCCCAGACCTTTACAAACCTCAACGACGCAACCTCCGAAGGGATGACAATTGCCGGCGCGATGAGCGTGCAATATCACCCCGAGGCGGCGCCGGGGCCTCACGATGCGGAATATCTGTTTTCTGAGTTCGCAGCCATAATGAAAAAACAAAGGTAACCCGTGCCGAAACGAACCGACATTCAAAAAATACTGCTCATCGGGTCCGGGCCGATCATCATCAGCCAGGCCTGTGAGTTTGACTATTCCGGCACGCAGGCCGTGAAAGCCCTGCGGGAAGAAGGCTATGAAGTTGTCCTCATCAACTCCAATCCGGCAACCATCATGACCGATCCGGAAATGGCCGACCGCACCTACGTGGAGCCGATCACGCCCGAGGCCGTGGAAAAAATCATCGCGCGCGAGCGGCCGGACGCGCTTTTGCCCACGCTGGGCGGACAGACCGGCCTCAATACCGCCGTGGCCCTGGCCGAATCGGGCGTCCTCGCCCGGTACGGCGTGGAAATGATCGGCGCTTCTCTGCCGGTCATCCACAAGGCCGAAGACCGTGAAAAGTTCCGCCATGCGATGGAGCGCATCGGCCTTTCCATGCCTAAAAGCGGATTTGCCCGCACCATGGAAGACGTCCGGCGGATCGCGGAAAACATCGGCTTTCCGATTATCATCCGCGCCGCCTTCACCCTGGGCGGCACCGGCAGCGGCGTAGCCTACAACTGGGAAGAGCTAAACGAAATCGCCAAGGCGGGCCTCGACGCCAGCATGATCTCCGAAGTGATGGTCGAGCAGTCGGTGCTGGGCTGGAAAGAATACGAGCTGGAAGTGATGCGCGACCGCGCCGACAACGTCGTCATTATCTGTTCGATCGAAAACTTCGACGCGATGGGCGTACACACCGGCGAATCGATCACCGTCGCCCCCGCGCAGACGCTTACCGACCGCGAGTATCAAAAAATGCGGGATGCCGCGATTGCCATCATGCGGGAAATCGGCGTGGAAACGGGCGGATCCAATGTGCAGTTTGCCGTTCATCCGAACACCGGAGAGATGATTGTCGTCGAGATGAATCCCCGCGTTTCGCGCTCGTCGGCGCTGGCCTCCAAAGCCACGGGGTTCCCGATTGCCAAGATCGCGGCAAAGCTTGCGGTGGGCTACACGCTCGATGAAATTCCCAACGACATCACCCGCGAAACCATGGCGTCCTTTGAACCTGCCATTGACTATGTGGTGACAAAAATCCCCCGCTGGACGTTTGAGAAGTTCCCCGAGACGGAAGATTTCCTCACGACGTCGATGAAGTCGGTGGGCGAAACGATGGCGATCGGCCGGACATTTAAAGAATCGCTGCAAAAGGCGATCCGTTCGCTGGAAACCGGCCGCTTCGGCTTCGGCCAGGCGCTGCCCGATGAGAAGCAGGCCAGAGACGAACTTTTGAAAAGCAAGCTTATCAAACCCAATTCCCTGCGTCTCTTTTACATCGCCGAAGCGCTGAAAAGCGGCAAGACGGTCGATGACGTTTACGTTTGGACGAAAGTCGATCCCTGGTTTTTGCATCAGATTCAGGATATTCTGGAGGCGGAAAAAGAGTTGGCCGGGGCCGAACCCTCGGCGAAACTTTTGCGCGACGCCAAGGCCATGGGTTTTTCCGACCGCGCGCTGGGGGCGCTCTGGAATAAAACGGAGTTTGAAATCCGCGATTGGCGCAAACGGGAAAACATTGTTCCCGTCTATAAGCTGGTGGACACCTGCGCGGCAGAGTTTGAAGCCTACACGCCTTATTACTATTCCACCTACGAACAGGAAAGCGAAACACGGCCCTCGGCCAAAAAGAAAGTGGCCATCATCGGCGGCGGGCCCAACCGCATCGGCCAGGGCATTGAGTTTGACTACTGCTGCGTTCATGCCTCGTTTGCCTTGCGTGAAGAAGGCATCGAAAGCATCATGATCAACTCCAACCCGGAGACAGTCAGCACCGACTACGACACCTCCGATAAACTGTTTTTCGAGCCGGTCACGCTGGAAGACGTCCTGCACATTCTTGAGGCGGAAAAGCCCGACGGCGTGATCGTGCAGTTCGGCGGCCAGACGCCGCTCAATCTGGCGCGCGGCCTGGAAGACGCGGGCGTTCCGATCATCGGCACATCGCCTGACGCCATCGACCGGGCGGAAAACCGCGACCGGTTCCAGGAAATCGTCAGCAAGCTGAACCTCAACCAGCCGGACAACGATACGGCCATGGACGTGGAAGGGGCGCTGACCGCCGCCGCCCGCATCGGATACCCGGTGCTGGTGCGCCCCTCCTACGTGCTGGGCGGACGCTCCATGGAAATTATCTATGATCCCGAAACGCTCAGGACGTTCATGGCCAGGGCGCTCCTGGTTTCGCCGGGCCACCCGATTCTGATCGACAAGTTCCTGGAAGACGCGGTGGAAGTCGATGTGGACGCGATTTCCGACGGCCGGACCACCGTGGTCGCCGGCATTATGGAGCATATTGAGGAAGCGGGCATTCACTCGGGCGACTCCGCCTGCATCCTGCCTCCCATCACGATTGCCGCGCCGATTCTGGAGCGCATCGATGAGCAAACCAAAATGCTTGCCGCCGAGCTGGGCGTCGTCGGCCTGATGAATATCCAGTACGCCATTAAAGACGGCAAACTGTATGTTCTGGAGGTCAATCCCCGCGCCTCGCGCACGGTGCCTTTCGTGAGCAAGGCCATCGGCGTGCCGCTGGCGAAGCTTGCCACCCGGGTCATGCTGGGCAAAACCTTAGGCGAGCTGTCTTTTACAAAAACCGTCATTCCCAAACACGTCTGTGTGAAAGAGGCGGTCTTTCCGTTCAATCGCTTTCCCGGCGTGGACATACTCCTGGGGCCGGAGATGAAATCCACCGGCGAGGTGATGGGCATCGATCATTCCTTCGGTCTGGCCTTTGCCAAGTCACAGATGGCCACCGGCTTTAAAATGCCGACGTCCGGCAGCGTCTTCATCAGCGTTCACGATCGCCACAAAGCGGGGATCGCGGACGTAGCCCGGTCACTGGCCGATCTGGGTTTCAACATTTTAGCGACGGCGGGAACGGCCGGATACCTGAACCAGCGGGGCATCATCGCAACCGTGGTCAACAAGGTGAGTGAGGGGCGTCCGCATGTGGTGGATTTGATCAAAAACGGCGACATCCAAATGGTGATCAACACCAGCGTTGGACGCAAGTCCACGCAAGACGCGTATTTGATCCGTCACGGCGCTTTATCGTACAATATCATTTACACCACGACACTGGCCGGCGCGCGGGCCCTCGGCGCAGCGGCCAGGGCGTTAAAAGAAGAGGGCTGGGGGGTCTGCCCCCTTCAGGAGTATTACAAAAAGCAACACCTTCCTTTGCTTCCCTCCCTTGATACCCTGAAGGGCACAAGTGGGAGGAATTGAGGTTCACCAAGAGGTTGAATGTTTGGACGCAATCAGAACCTTTTCTTCCCTCCCTTGATGGGAGGGATTGAGGGAGGGTGAAACGCCCCCTCCCCTTCATCCCCTCCCACAAGGGGAGGGAAAATATGGAGAAACAAAATGCTTCCCTTTGTTGAAGGCGAACAAAATGATCCCGGCCGGCCCCGCGAGGCGTGCGGCCTTTTCGCCATTTACGGCAATGAGGATGCCGCCCGCGTAACGTACTTCGGCCTTTTTGCCCTGCAGCATCGCGGCCAGGAATCCGCCGGCGTCGTCGTCTCCAACGGATGCAGCGTTTTCGAACACAAGGGAATGGGCCTTGCCTCCACCGTCTTCAATGAGAATATTCTGCAAAAACTGACCGGCTCTCTGGCCATCGGCCATGTTCGCTACTCCACGACCGGTTCCTCCACCCTTTCCAACGCGCAGCCGTTTCTGGTGCATGTGGGCGACGAATACTACGCGCTGGGGCACAACGGCAACATCGTGAACGCCCAGTCCCTGCGGTCCGAACTGGAAGGCCGGGGCTCCATTTTCCAATCCACGATGGACAGTGAAGTCATTGTTCACCTGATGGCGCCGCATCTGAAAAGGGGATTGGAAAAGGCGCTTTGCATCGCGCTTCAGCAGGTTGAAGGCGCCTATTCTCTGGTGATGCTGACCCGAAACCGGATCGTCGCCGCCCGCGACCCGCGCGGTTTTCGCCCTCTGGCGCTGGGAAAACTGAACGGCGGCTGGGTGGTGGCTTCCGAAACCTGCGCCTTCGATCTGGTGGGCGCTGAATATATCCGCGACGTTGAACCGGGGGAAATCCTGATCATTGATGCCGACGGGTGCAAGAGCCTGAAACCCTTCGCGCCGGTGAAGCCCTGCCACTGCATTTTCGAGTTGATTTATTTTTCCCGTCCCGACAGCCAGATCTTCGGCCAGAACGTGTATCTCTGCCGCAAGCGGCTGGGCCACGAACTGGCCAGGGAATACCGGCCGGACGTCGATCTGGTCATGCCTTTTCCGGATTCCGGAAACTACGCCGCCATCGGCTACGCGGAGGAAAGCGGCATTCCCTTTGAAATGGGAATGATCCGCAATCATTACGTGGGGCGCACGTTCATTCAGCCGACGCAGCCCATGCGCGATTTTGGCGTGCGCGTCAAACTCAATCCAGTCAAGCCGCTTCTGGCCGGCCGAAAAGTCATGATCGTCGAGGATTCCGTCATTCGCGGCACCACGAGCCGCAATCGCGTGAAAAACCTGCGGGAAATCGGCGTGAAGGAACTGCACATGGTCATCAGTTGTCCGCCGACGCTTTTCCCCTGTCCCTACGGGATTGACTTTTCCTCCAAGGGGGAACTGATCGCCGCCAAAAAGGAAACCGAACAGGCGATTGCTGAATTCATCGGCCTGGATTCGCTGCACTATCTGACCGTGGACGGCATGGTCCGGGCCACCGGCCTGTCCAAAGACTGCTTCTGCCTGGCCTGCTACACCGGCGACTACCCCATCGCCCCGCCCGTGAAAATCGACAAGTACTGCATGGAATTAAAGTGACTTTTTCTTCGGGAGGCTTCAAGCTCTCCCGAATTCGGCTTCCCTTTTTCCGCCACGGGGTGTAAAAAGCCAGGCATGGAAACTATTCTCTCCATCGCGGTGGGAATCGGGCTGGCCGCGGCCTGCGGTTTTCGAGTCTTCGTCCCTCTGCTTATCCTCAATCTGGCGACGCTCGGCGGAGCGCTGACCCTGCCTTCCGGCTTTGCCTGGATGGGAAGCCATTACGCGACGGTTGGTTTTTCCGTCGCGACCGCGGCCGAAGTCATCGGCTACTATGTTCCCTGGTTCGATCATGTGCTGGACACGATTGCGACACCCGCGGCGATTGCGGCGGGAACCCTGACCACGGCCGCCTTCCTGACGGACGTTTCACCGTTTTTCAAATGGACAGCGGCTCTGATTGCGGGCGGCGGCACGGCAGGCCTGATTCAGGCTTCGACAGTCTTTTTGCGTGCAAAATCTTCCCTGGCAACCGGCGGGGCAGCCAATCCCCTCTTCTCCACGATGGAAAATGTGAGCGCGGTGGTCACGGCGATCCTGGCCATTCTGCTGCCTCTTGTCTGTATTGTGCTTATGCTGATCTTCTGCGTGTGGGCCGCAAGAAAAGTGATCCGATTTTTTCTGAAAAAAAACAAAGTCGGGACGAAAAGCCCCTGATGTAAACTTGGGACGGGCGCCACGGAACGCAGCGCCTGAAACAAACGCTTTTGCCTCTCACCCCTTCCGGCCGTAAATGTCCACGCGGCAGAACTCTTTAAATCCGGCCTGCTCATAGACGGTCAAACCATCCGGCGAGGATTGAAGCGATGCATAACGGGCCCCCGCCGCCCGGGCATGATGCATCGTCGCCAGGACCAGCTTTCGACCAATGCCCCGACGGCGATACTCGCCAAGCGTCGTGATGAAGTAGAGGCCCGCGGCATTACCTGCCAGAAAAAGCAGGGAGGCAGCCACGGGTCTGCCGCCGTCAAACGCCAGAAAGGCTTTTTGGGGAGAACCGGGATCGAGAGAAAAGGCACCGGCAAAGCGATCATAAGAAGTCCGGTCGCCTTGTGAAAAATCAAAACCGGCAAAGGTCACCTCTTGCCACAGCGCCAGATCTTCCTGATTGCCGACTTCGCGGATCGTTGCGGGCGGCCCGCAGGATTTTGCCTTCGGCAATGCGCTGAGGTCCGCCAGCAGGCACGGCATGTTCAGCAGATGCACGTGGCCTGTGTCTTTGAGCAACCGGATCGTTTCCGCGGTTTTGGCGCGGGGAAATATCCACCACCAGTAGGGCAGAGACGCCGTTTCATAATATTTTTCAACCTGCCGGACCCATGGCGCGTCTTCCCGCGTCAGGGGCGCTTCGCTCCAGACCATGTTCAGATCGGCCGAGGCGATCCCCGTCTGCATCGCCCGGACCGGACCAAAAACGTCAAAGGCGTTTTGAAGGCCGCCCCAATAGCGGCAGACGGCAAAAAAAGTATCTTCAATGATGCGGACATAAGACATGGGCTTACGAGGCAATGCGCGCCAGTTTCATCCAGCTTACGTTTTTCCAGCCGGAATCGGCGGCGGAAGATTTTTCGGCGGCGGGGTTCAGGCCGCATTTCAAAGCAAAATACCGGTGAAAGGCCAGCGAGCCGGTTAACTCGGGATGAAAAACCGTAACTAAAATATGCTCATTTTCCACTGCGGCGATATAATCGTCCATTCGGAGCAGAACGTGAACATCTTCTCCCGCGTGGAGAATTTTCGGCGCGCGGATGAAGGTTAAAGGAACCGGCTCCTCGGATACAGCTCCAATAAACGCTTCACTTTTAAAGCTGTCAAGCTGGCTGCCGAAGCCGTTGCGTTCGATTTCCATGTCGATCAGGCCCAGGCATGGTTTTTCGCCGGTCACTTCCGTCGCCAGCAGAATGGCGCCGGCGCATGTGCCCCAGATCTTCATGCCGCGGCTGTGATGCTGGAGAATAACGTCTTTCAGGTCAAAGATGGTCAGAAGCCGCGCCAGACAGGTGCTTTCGCCGCCGGGAATAATCAATCCTGCAAGATCGGCAAAATCCGACGCCTGTTTGACTCGCTTATAGGGAAGTCCCAATCTTTCCAGATGTTCCAGGTGCTCGTGAACACCGCCCTGCAAATCCAGAACACCGATGATTCCCGGTTCATCGCCCACTAAACGCACTGACATAACAAATACTTACCAGCCTCGCTTGGCCAGAATCTGCTCCGGCGGAATCTGCCCGATTTCCAGGCCCGGCATGGCCTCGCCCAGATCCATCGACGCTTCCAGGACTTTTTGCGGATCGTTGAAATAGGCGGTCGCCTTGACGATGGCGCGGGCGCGTCGGGCCGGATCGGCGGATTTGAAGATGCCGGAGCCCACAAAAACGCCGTCGCAACCGAGCTGCATCATCAGCGCCGCATCGGCGGGTGTCGCGATGCCGCCCGCGGCAAAATTGACCACCGGCAGACGTCCCAGTTCTTTCACTTTCAGCGCCAGCTCATACGGCAGGCCGTTGGTTTTGGCAAATCCGGTGACTTCCTCTACCGGCATTTGCGCCACCTGGCGGATTTCCCGGTTCATGGTTCTCATGTGGCGGACGGCTTCCACAACGTTGCCTGTTCCGGCCTCGCCCTTGGTGCGGATCATGGCCGCGCCCTCCGCGATCCGGCGCAGGGCTTCACCCAGGTTGCGGGCGCCGCAGACAAACGGTATCGAGAATTTTGTCTTGTCAATATGGCATTCCTCGTCGGCCGGCGTCAGGACTTCGCTTTCATCAATGTAGTCAATCCGCAGGGCTTCCAGAATCTGCGCTTCCACAAAATGACCGATTCTGGCCTTGGCCATGACCGGAATCGACACGGCCTTCTTGATCGCGGCGATCATCGCCGGATCGGACATGCGGGCCACGCCGCCGTCCTTGCGGATATCCGCGGGTACGCGCTCCAGCGCCATCACAGCGACGGCGCCCGCCTCTTCCGAAATTTTGGCCTGCTCCACATTGGTGACATCCATAATGACGCCGCCTTTCAGCATCTGCGCCAACTGGACATTTAATTCATATCGTTTTGCATCCACTTTTTATTCGCCTCCTGACTTTCTAAAAATATCCTCTTTTGGGTTCACAAAAATTTAAAATAATTTAATCATTGGCTATTAAGAATACAAATGGAATTTCGTCAAGTATAATAATTGGCGGTTACCAGAGCATCCGGGTCTTGATATGACGATCGCTCAGATATTTTTTAATCTGCAAAATGGAATAAGTCCGGTAGTGAACCATGGAGGCGACGAGCGCCGCGTCGGCCCTGCCCGCGGTCAGAACGTCCGCCAGATGCTCGGGTTTGCCCGCGCCGCCGGAGGCAATCACCGGAATATGAACATTTTCCGAAATAAGCGCGGTTAAATTGATTTCGTAGCCATCCTGCATCCCGTCGGCGTCAATGGAATTGAGGCAGATCTCTCCCGCGCCCAGTCTTTCCGCCTCTTTGGCCCACTCAAGCGCGTCGATGCCGGTGTGTTTTCTTCCTCCTTCAATGACGATTTCGTATCCGGAGGGAGTTTGTCCGGAAACGTCCGCCTTTTTCACATCCATCCCCAGCACAACGCACTGGCTTCCAAACGCTCTTGCGCCTTGAGAGATGATCCGGGGTTCGAGCACCGCCGCCGAATTCACGCTGACTTTTTCCGCTCCGGCTCCGATGACCTTGCGCATATCATCCAGATTTCGAATGCCGCCTCCCACGGAAAAGGGAATAAAAATGGTTTCGGCCACTCGCCGCACGACATCGATCATGATATCGCGCTTATCGGATGAAGCCGTGATGTCATAAAAGACAATTTCATCCGCGCCCTGCTCGTAGTATTCTCGCGCCGCCTCCACCGGATCGCCGATATCAACATTGCCTTTAAATTTAATGCCTTTGGTGAGCTTCCCGTCACGCACGTCCAGGCAGGGAATGATTCTTTTCGAGATCATTTTCCCTCCCACGCGCAGAAATTTTTCAGAATTTGCAGGCCCGGCCGGCCGCTTTTTTCCGGATGGAACTGCATGGCAATCAGGTTTCTCACCGCCAGCACCGAGCAGAAGGTCATGCCGTATTCCGTCGTCCCCAAAACCGCCTCTTCGCTTTCCGGCGACGGATAATAGGAATGAACAAAGTAATATTCCGCCTCTTCCGGCACTCCGGCAAACACCGGATGCGGACGCCGGAAGGCTACGCTGTTCCATCCCATGTGGGGTATTTTCAGAGCCCGGCCGGCCGCGGTCAGGCTTTCCGGAAAACGCCGGGTGGTCCCGCCGACCAGGCCGATGCACGCCGCGTCGTTTTCTTCGGAGGCGTCCAGAATAATCTGCGTGCCCAGGCAAATGCCCAAGATCGGCTTTCCGGATCGGAAACACTGTTTGAGCCACACATCCAGCTTTTTGTCCTTGAGGTAAGCCATCGCCTCGCCCGCCGCGCCGACCCCCGGAAAAATAGCATGGGATGCAGCATTGAGCATTTTTGTATCATCCGTAATGACAAAATCCTGTCCTATAGAATGCAGCGCACGCGCCACACTGGTAATGTTTCCGGCATTATATTCGATAATTGCAATCATTCTGCTTAATGTCCTCGAAAAATATTAACGCATTCATAACATTGCTACTAGCAAATTTAATACCTAAACGCCAAGATCAATTTGAATTATGCTTGCGATAAAGCTGTTCATCCCGTCTGATTTTTCGTCCCAGCCAGCAATGTATCAAGCGGGCTTTGCGGCGCGTGAGACATATCTCTTATGACATGGGTATAAATCATCGTTGTTTCTACATTCTTGTGTCCGAGTAATTCCTGCACTTCACGGATATTCACGCCATTCATCAATAAATGCGTCGCAAAACTATGACGAAGGGTATGGACGGTAGCAAATTTGGGAATCCCGGCCTTGCGGATTGCTTTTTTTATGACATCTTGAATGGCCGTATCGCTGATGTGATGGCGGCGCACTTTCCCTGAGCGCGGATCAACTGCGAGATGATTCGCCGGGAAAACATATTGCCATGCCCATTCCTTGCCGGCGTTAGGATATTTTCTGGACAGCGCATCGGGAAGATGGGCTTCGCCATATCCTCGGGCCAGATCATTTTCATACATTTTTTTCACTTCGACCAGATGATTATTTAACTGATTCTTGACCGTTGCAGGCAGGATGGTTGTTCTGTCTTTGTCACCCTTGCCACTGCGCACCGTCAATGTATTTAAATCCATATCGATGTCTTTCACTCGCAGGCGGGCCAATTCCATCAGCCTTAGACCCGCGCCATAGATTAATCCTGCAATGAGCAAATCCCTGCCGCTTAAACAGGCCAGCAATCGTTTGACCTCTTCCATTGAAAAGACAACGGGCAGTTTTTGCCCGCGCTTTGCCCGGACAGTTTGAGCAAGGCCACCCACCTCTTTGCAAAGCACATTGCGAAAGAGAAAAAGCAGGGCATTGAACGCCTGATTCTGCGTTGATGCGGCAACTTTCTCATTTAAAGCCAGATGGCTGAGAAAATTTTTGCAATCGGCGGCGTCAACTTCTGCGAAAGCATCCTTTTTCGAGGTTTGCTGCAAGTATTCGAGAAAACGTTTGATCCATTGCAGATAA
>JAQUVQ010000073.1 GCA_028693285.1 Smithellaceae bacterium | reverse complement strand
GCCTGTAACGCGGCCCGGGTGTATCTTAAGGCCTTCCCCATCCGGCACATCCGCGCCGCAGCAAAAACAGATGGGATGAATCCCGTGTCCGGTCACATGGATATAAGGCGTCGGTTTCAGGGCAAGGGACGTCTTCGCGGCCTGGACGGCTTCTTCATAGCTCGGGGCATCCGGCACCGTAAGGTCCATGACGCCCGACTTTGCCTGAATGATCATTTGATCGCCATCCATCAGATAATAAATTCCATCATCGCCGGCGTGGATTTGCAGTTCCCGATCCAGTGGCGTGGGGCGTTTGATCATAACGTCGATAACGCCGTCGATATATTCGGCAAAGAGGCTGCAAACATAACCACCGTTCGCTATGTCCGGCGGACCTTTATACCTGGCCGGGATGGTAACGCTGCCTATGGTTTTGAGATTGGATTGATTTTTTTCCCGAAACATTGAATGGTCTTATTCCTTCCATTGATTTGGCATCGCGCAACATCCCTTGCTTATCACATTTTGTTTGTCAATATTTTTCTATACCCGTTAACAAAATTGGTGGCATTGAAAATCCATCAGCGAGGGATCGGTGTTCAGCATGTCCCGCTTGTCAATAAGGAAATCAACTTCCGACTAACCCCCATGCCCGTTACGGGCACAACGAATGATGAAATCCCCCTTTCTTAAAGGGGGGCTGGGGGGATTTTCATATAAATTCCCATTGACACCCGATCATACTCTTCGTATATTTCAACCAGCGCAAAGCAATGTATCATCAACCAATTCCAACAGGGGGAATCATAAGATGATGAACGAGACGCCGAAGAAGGTATTGATTAACCCGCCGGGAACAGAAGAAATCTACAAACGGATGAAATTCTCCCAAGCTACCCGTGTAGGCGATATGGTTTGGGTATCCGGCCAGGTTGGGATGGATGAAAAGGGTGCAATCGGTGAAGGGGTTGAGGTCCAGGCTCGCCAAGCCTTCAAAAATCTTGAACATGTGCTCGTTGAGGCCGGGGCTACTTTGGCCGATGTCGTGGAGCTGATGACCTTCCATACGTCCATGAACGATATGCGTGGTTTTTTCAAAGTAAAAGCAGAGTTCATTCCAGAAAACTACCCGGCATGGACGGCGGTTGAAGTCAAAGGGCTGGTCCTGCCACAGTTGATGATCGAGATCAAAGCTATTGCCGTTATCGGCAGCGGGAAGAATGGCTAAAAGCGCGAAGGATCAAGATGTCTATACAGAATGTTCTGTCATAAAATGTCCTTAGACGGAGCTTTCTTGACAGCAAGTGTAACGAATCACGACTGCTTCCTAAAATCTTAATTTTTGAGTCTTTCCCGAATAATGAACTACCTCGCAGCAAGCTGCGAGGTATCTATAACTGCAAGGAAAGAAGCAAGCTTCAAGGAATATGACCCGGCGAGGTTCAGCTATCAATGAACCTGTTCCTCTGAGGGAAGACTCTATTTTATATGCTATTAAGGCCGCCGACAATGAGGGACGCATCAGGAAAAAATAGGCTGGTAGCAGAACTGAGATTATTACTGTAGCCCATCGGCTCTGTTATGACAGTCAACAAGGAAGACAAAGGAGGATATCCATTATGCAGCCGACCAATGAATATCTCTGGCGTATATCAGGTGAATCCTTAGCCCTGTGCTACCGGGCTGCGCCCGGATATGAAGCCCGCCTGACTCCCAGGGCTTCCCTGGTCCTTTCCGGTGAAGCGGTAGCGGACCTGAATTATATCATTGTTGATGCGGGCCCCGCGGCTGAGACTCTTCTGCGGGAATATGTGCTTGTGGCGAAAAAGAGGAAGCTGCCTGTGCTGGTGCTGATTACGCGCACAGCAGTTGCCGGGCTGAAAACCGCAGCAGCTGAACTGTGTTTGCAGTTTCTTGAAGATTTTCCTTTGATGGTGTACCGGCCTGGAAATCCCTCCGCTGATACAGGTGATTACCAGGTCTGGCGGGTGGAAAAAGAAGAAGATGTACGGGCCTCGAATGAACTGGCGGCTACAGCCTTTGGCATGGAAGCAGCGGCCTTGAACAGGGCTTTCGGCCCGAACTATATACAGGGGCCGGGTGTGGACCTTTTTCTGGCAGCCCGTGACGGCAGGGTTATCAGTTCGGTACAGACCACCAGGGCAGGTTCGCTGACAGGAATCTGGGCTATGGCTTCTGCGCCGGACCAGCAAAGAAAAGGCGCGGGACGCGCTTTACTGAATTACGTCATCTCCTATCATTGCGCCAGAGGGGCAAAGTTTTTTTATCTTGAAGCTACACCCGCGGGTAAACCGCTGTATTCCAGGGTTGGTTTCCAGACCGTAGACGACTCGGAGGTCTGGCTGTATCAGCCCTGAAAAAAAAATTCAGTTTCCCGGGGCGCGGGCCGGATAACAAGGTCCACGCCCGGTGTAAAGTCTTGATTATTCTATGACCTGAATAAGGTCTTTAAAGGCGTATTTTCCCAGAAATGCTTCGTTCAGATCCAGGCCAAGTACCGGATTCTCGGTCGGGTACATAAATCCGTTTTCAACCAGGGGTATGTTTTTGGCAATATCACCATTCATAGGACCGGTTACACCAAGGTTTTCATGTTTCATATGCGTTGCCCCATTCGTCCGAGACCAAGAAATGTAACTGCCAGACTATCTCAAAGGCCGAATGGGCAGGGTTCCGCACATAATGGGCAGCCCCGCCGCTTTGGCGACGGCAGACCAGTTCTGGACCTGTTTGATGCCGCCCACTTTAGCCAGTTTTCCAAGGGCGTGCGCGGCTTTTCATCAATGCGCGGGTGGCATCTTCGTAGAGTGGTTTCCCGATAAGGTGCTCCGTAAAATCCCGGCACATCTGCAATGCCGAGCCCATCTTTTTTGACAGCATATCAAGACAGAGCAATCATGCAGGAGACCCCTCCTTGCCCCCGGTGTCCCGCTTGCTTCAAGGCGTCCTGATCAGACGAAAGCCCAGACCGCTGAAACGGCTTTCGGAGCTGGTGTAGTTGCGGCGCGCCGACCGGCACTCCTGCTCATTTCCGCTGTAGTCGCCGCCGCGATAGATGCGGCGGTCGCGGTCCAAACGCACACCTTTGAGAGGCGGGCTTTCAGGATCAGTCACGCTTCCGGACGGGTAGTTGCTGTACCAGTCCCGCACCCATTCCTTGACATTGCCGTGCATATCGTAAAGCCCCCAGGCATTGGCGGTCTTTTGGCCGACCGGATGCGTCTGGCTGCCGGAATTGTGATAGTACCAGGCGCTGCGCAGCAAGTTTTCCCCCGAGTGAAACCGGGTTTGCGTCCCCGCCCGCGCTGCATACTCCCACTGGGCTTCCGTGGGCAGTCGGTATTGATCCGTTCCTTCCATGCGGTTGAGCTTCTCGATAAACGCTTCGGCATCCTTCCACGATACCTTCTCGACAGGGCAATCGTCGCCGCAAGAACTGAAATGAGAAGGATTGTTTCCCATGACGCGGCGCCACTGCCCCTGCGTCACTTCCGTCGTCTGCATGTAGAAGGGTTGGCTGATCGTCACCGGATGCGGAATCTCTGCGCGCGATCTTCTCTTTTCACCGACCGGGGATCCCATCGTAAATGTTCCCGCCGGAATCAAAACAAATTTCGCTCCCAGCGTCGGGCTCACGAAGGAATCCGCTTTCTGTTTTCCGGAGGCCGAAGCGGGAGGGGCAACATGAGAGCGTACCGGCAGCGCTCTGAAGAATTTCGTATTGGACGCTCTGGAAGAGATGCGCTCACACCGTGAAAAATCGTAGCCGGCAATATAAAAGCCGCTTTTTTCAGACGCCCAGACGTTCGTGCAGGAAAGATTGATCAGCTTTGTGGCCAGATGAATTTTTAAGGCTTTATGGCACTTGGCCTGCTGGGATTTACCAGTGTCCAGCAATTTTGCCAACTGGTCCTGTGAAGGTATGCGCCAGTCCGAATAATTGCCTCCACGATAGCTGGCACAGTACTGGCGGGCATCCTTCCAGGAAATATCGCTTCCATTATCCTGTGCGGCCCACATCAGATTTGTTTTCGTGTCAAGAACGGTTCCGTCGTCATAAGCGATGAAACGTCCGTCCCTAGTTTTTTCTCCCGCCAGGGACGCCGGCAGAAAAAAAGCTCCCATCCATAAAACGACGATTGTGGCGATTGCCGCTATCTGCACTGCTCTTTGCATCACTGGTAACCTCCTTGGAAACTTTAGGTTTTATCCGACTTGTTTTATTTTCAAGAATGCCGTTGAATTGATATAGATAATTGATAAGAACTTTCTTTCATTGCGAGCAAGTATAGGAATTTCCGTCTCGTATGTCAATGTAATTCAACTAAACTAAATGTCATCCGCCGAAATTGCCCGCAGCTTTGCAGATTTTCGCCGTGATGAACAATCCAATCATGGTCGATTTTCCTCATTACTGGAAGAGATGTCTTCCAGGACCTCCCAAAACGCGGGCCATGCCGAATAGACGGACAAACTCATAGCGGTGGAAGCCAAAATAAGTTACGATGTCATCAGTCAAAAAATGGGAAAAATGCAGGACGCAGTCAATTCAAGCGTCCGGGCAGCCGAAGAAGCGGCAAAAATCATAAAACCCATCGTTATTGTCGTATTTTATTCTATAGTTTTCAATCAATTCTTTATAACATGGTTGCATGCTGTTTGTTCTTTTTATTCATATGCTATGCGCATTACAAAATTCCCGGATCGCAAAATAGAATACATTCATTGCTCTTCTTGCCCGGCACTAAAACAGGGTGCAGAGAGATATCAGATTCTTTCGACCGCTTTTCTAATGTATAATCAATACCGTATTTTTTCTTTAAATGTTTTTTTGCTTCTTCAAAAGGTATCGCGATCACTGCCGCGGTGAATGCACTCCACCCACATGCCTGTTCACCATGGTCGTCACAAACTCCAACCATAAGCGCCTTCACGGGCAAGCCCAGGACCTCGGCTTTTACAGCATAGGTCCAGGCTTGCTTTTCTTTTTTTTCAGGTTTCCCGGACTTAATGAATCGGGCCTTCACGCCGGACAATTGATGGCTGATTCTGCATTTTTCAAACCCTTTGAATGCTTGGCTGTCTAAAGAGATACTGGAATCCTTCACCGGATAATCTTTCATTTTATCCTGAGCGGAAACAAGGACAGGCAATAAAACCATTACAACAAACATGAACCATTTTACGATTTTCATAGCCGTTATTTCCCTTCAATTATTCTTCTCACTCATCACCCACCCACCAATCATCTGTGGGTTAATGATTGATGTTGATTATATCTTTTCCCCGTTGGTAGCACCACATAATCATTTATTCATAATCATTCAGGGGATGACGGTAAAATGGTAGTGATCGCTTATCACAGGCGTCCATTCGACTAATTTGATTTCAATGCAGGCAAACCGGTTTGACTTTCCATATTTGTAATTTGTCAGCATGTCTAAAATTGCCGTAGGACGGAGTCAATTCTGCGGTAAGTGTAAAGACAATCCAAAACCACCCCTTTTTTTGAGTTCCATAAGCAGCCAAACTGTATAAATATTGAAGATTACAAACAGTAATCCTCAATTCAGACGGCTGCCAAATATTGAGGACTTGTAGGTGCTATACGTAACAAAATTGTGATCCGTTTGTGGCCATACCCTCCATTGTCGGCGTAAAAAACCAAAGATAAGATAAAGGGCGTGCGGCACCCTCGCATATCTGTATAGCGCATCCATATGATGGGCCGCCTGTGGTATTTATTTTATCTTTTTCAATCGAATGATATCGTCCAGTATCAACATCTTCTTTTCCAGTTTCCACTTTCTGGAAACCGGCGCCGCACCGGCTAAATTCAGGATCAGAATATCATGGTTAAAGGTATAGGTCCCTTTCTGGGCGGCAATAACCGGATTCACAGAGCCTTTAGGAAGCGTCTTCAGGACCTCGGGCGTCAATCGGGAAACAAAATCAAATGTATTATTTTTGTTCAGTGTAAGCTTGAATATGGCCTGCGGCATTCCATCCTGATAACCCTCCCAGGTCCCGACCAGTTCTTTGACAACGATATTTTTCAGGACGACAGGCGCGTCGGGCTTCGCTCCTTTTGATTCCATAAGCGCGATGATGGCGCTACTGCCGGAGCGCTGCGCATAACTCATGGCCGTTTCACCGGCGCCGTTTTTCAAGTTCACATCGGCGCCGCGGTCAATGAGCCGTTCAACAACTTTTTCATTCCCTCTGCCTGCGGCCAGCATTAAAGCCGTTTCTCCACCGTGTTTGACCCTGTCGGGTTTTGCGCCTCTATCCAAAAGCAAGGAAACTTTTTCGTAAGCCTGCTTTTGATCGGCGCACATAGCCGCGGCAATTAACGGCGTTCTTCCATCGGATGCCGGAAAATCAATATCTGCTTTATTGTCCAGTAAAATATTCATGATCTTGATGTAGCTTTTGTGCTTAAAAGGGTCGGGGTTTGTGGCCGCCATCACGAGCGGCGTCAGATTATTTGCGGAGGATCGCACGTCCGTTCTGGCGCCCACTTCAACCAGCGTCTGGACCATATCCGGATCCGCCAGGATAACGGCCGCGGTCATCGGTGTGTAACCGGCCTTGTCCGGAATTTCCGTTTTTGCCCCGCGCGAAACGAGATACTTGACCGCATGGATATTTTTTGACGCGGCGGCAACATATAACGGGGTGCGACCGTTGGCCGCGGATAAAAGATTGATATTTGCGCCGTTGTCCAGAAGGAGCCCGATGGCGTCCACAAAACCCAGGAAGGCTGCCAGATGCAAGGCGGAGTCATCAGCGGCCAGGTGGTTCACCCTGGGCTTGAAGGTGAGAAACTTTTCCAGATACTTTAAGACCACGGGCTGATTTTTATTTTTCCATCCGATGGCCGCCATGAGCGGTGTGTATCCTTTGTTGTCCGCCTTGTTGATGTCTGCGCCTTTGGAGATAAGAAAGTCCAGCACATCGTATTGCTTGTGTAAAACGGTGGTGGTCAGTACCGATGCGCCTGTTTTGTCCGGTAGATTGACTTTTGAGCCGTGGCTGTAGAGAAGCTTAACCATCTCCAGATTTTCATTTTCCACGGCAAACCAGAAGGCCGTCTTGCCTTCTCTCTCCCGCAGAAGGACATC
>JAQUVQ010000030.1:23171-35138 GCA_028693285.1 Smithellaceae bacterium | reverse complement strand
TACTGATGTTGTTAATAGGGTTGATGTTGAGTTTCAATCCACGCGCCCACGCGGGGCGCGACCAAATTCCTGAATGACCTGCGCCCCTATTGAATGTTTCAATCCACGCGCCCACGCGGGGCGCGACTATTTGCTGCTAATAAATTACAAATATTGACTTTCTTTCTGGTTAACCGCGAATCTGTATTTTTTCGGCTTTGCAATATTAAATTTTCAAAGAACAATCTACAATAGCTAAGCAATATTAATTACTTGCAAGTTCCGCGAACCTGCAATAAAAAGATGTCCGCTACAGGTTCGCGGAGGCATTTTAAACAATAAGAGGCCCTTCCTGATCAATAGTCTTTTTAGCTCCAATATGCTCTATTCTTCTATGCCAATTGGAACCGAGAAAATAAAATCTCAGGCTGTCTTCCTCGGGATTAATTTCCTTGATTAGTCTTTCCCTCAAGACAGCCCACTGAGCGGGATCAACGATGCATTCGAAAACGGAATACTGCACCCGCTGGCCGTAATCCTGGCAGGCTTTGGCAACACGCCTTAAACGCCTTGGCCCCTTTTTGTCCTGCATCGCCACGTCATAGCTTACCAAAACAAGCATAATGCAATTCCTATTTCCAAATAAATGGCGGGTAACCATCTAAGTCGCCCCTCAGGCAACGCGCCAAAAGGAGGGACTGAACGTGAAATAATATTCCGACGGATACTTTTTCATCTAAAAATGGATGCATGATTTCATCCTGTTTTCTTTCCTGATACGCTACCAGCAGCGTTTTTCTTGTTTCATCTGTCATGATGACTGCGCCCGCTTCCGTTTTCTTAAAACCCTTCATGTTAACCTGACGGAGATTGATAAGGGACAATGCCAGCCGATCCGCCAGAAACGGGCGAAATTCTTCCATCAAATCCAGCGCCAGGCTGGGACGTCCCGGTCTATCGCGATGGAGAAAGCCCACAGCCGGATCCAAACCAACCGATTCCAACGCGCTCCGGCAATCATGCACCAAAAGCGTATATAAAAATGACAATAGGCAATTAACTTTGTCCATCGGCGGACGACGGTTGCGTTCCTGAAAAGAAAAATCCTCTTTTTGCGCCACAATCAAATGGTCAAAGATATTGAAGTAGTTATGCGCGGCATCGCCTTCCAAGCCTCTAACTTCGTCCAGAGTCTGATTCAATTCCAAAGAGCGCAGTGAGCGGCTGAGATCGTCAATGCTTTTGCGAAGCATTGACTCGTTCATCTTTCCGGAATGATCACGCAAAGCCCTCTGAAGAACAGTGCGGCAATTGACGATCTTCCCCGTCACAAAAGACGTTGCCATTTTAGCCGAATATTCCTGATCATCAGCCAGCCGATACTGTTCACGGCGCAGCAGAACATTGCCGGATACCGGCCCCTGCACCCGTGCCAGGAAGCGGCCATTTTCCGTCAGAAAACTAAGGCCAACCCCTTTTTCCCCACAAAAGCCCATTAGAAACGGGCTGCATGACACATTGCCAAAACAGACAATGCCGCCAATCGTATGAATCGGAACACGCAAGCGGACTTCCTGATTCACTTTGACCACAACCGTTTCACCTTCTTTTGAGAGATAAGCGCCCTGTGTGGTTACAAATAACGTATTCAGGTGTTTTTTCATGTGTCATCCAGCATTCGCTTCAGATAACTTTCAACTGAGCGCTTTTTCTGGATCGTTCTGGGCATGCATTCACCAACAATTGAACAGCTTTCGCAACGTTTGGAATAAACAGGTTTGGGTGTTTGACCTGACTCAATCAATTCACGGGTTTTCTGCGCTGCTTCGATGGTTGCCCGACGCAACGTTTCATCAAAATCAACATCAAGGCGTCTTCTGGTTTTGCCGTAAAAGAGCGCACCTGCTGGAATGCGTTGCCCCAGCATTTCCTCCAGACACAGCGCCTGTGCGCAAAGCTGAATTTTATCACAGTGATCCGGTTTGGGCTTTCCCCGTTTATACTCAACCGGGAAAGCCTGCCAAGATCCATCCAACTGACGGTGATACTCCACCAAATCTGCCTTACCGATGATTCCCAATTCCAAAGACCGCAAAGCCGCACCTCGCTCGATTCGGACATCGCCGCGCGATTCATTGCCTTCATCATGCACATGCTCATGCATGATTCGCCCTTCCGCGGTCAGGCGGTTTTCCGCCCAGACCTGTTCGACATGAATCAAAGCGCACTGCCTTGAACAAAAAGCGTAATGCTGTAGGGCGGATAACTGGATCAGATCGTCAGGGGAAATCATGGTGGTATTACCTAATTAAGTGTGTTTTGAGTGTGGCTATATCTTGATTTCCGCTGTCACACCCGCAGGAACTTGTGTTGAATCAAATTTAACGGTGTAATCACTAAAGTCTCTGGCAGGTTTGTCATTGTTTTTGGCCCGCTCAATTGAAACAAGGTCAAACAGCTTATGGGCGGGAATGTTGCCCATTGGGGAGTCATGTTTGAAAACAATCAATTTTCGTGTGGCCATCAGGCCGCGAGCGGCGGAATGGTCATGTTCGAACATGTTGCACAGTGCTTCCCAGAAAACATTCAAATCCTCTTCGCTAAAGCCCGTCTGGCCTGCCAGAGGTGCAGAGATGAAACCATGGCAACGATAGAGCGCGTAAGGTACGGTAAATTTTCTGCCCATCGTTCTATTGTCACCGGATTGTTTTTCTGCTTCTTCCTTTGTGGCAACGGCCATTCGTGTAATACTGTGTTCAAGAGGAACAACTTGATCAACGCTCCGAGAGAAGGTAATCTGTATCGGACCACGAACTTGACCAGCATTTGCACCGGTACTCAATACTGCACCAAAAGTGCGAATGTCATAGTAAGAATTACACATAGAATCGCGGCCTTTTCCAACCTCGCCACCCTGTGCAACACCTTTTGTCTTTCTTTTGTCGCCATCTTGCTTATCTTTTGGTGCTTCATCCAGATCAATACCGATCTTTTCATATTCACCACTTATAAAATTATTAAGAATGGCTTTCTCTTTTATGAAGATTTTATAAGTATCAGCTTCGTTTTTAACCAACTGAACGTAATTTCTCACTTTTCTTTTGATGCAAACATCTGTTACCAGACCATTTCCTGTCTCAGGATCAATACGGGGAAGGTTGCCCGCGTCGGGGTCGCCGTTGGGATTTCCGTCTTTTACGTCAAATAATAATACGAAGTCATAGCGGTTTTGAATTGTATTCGTCATGATGTTTTCTCCTTTTCAGATTGTTAATTATTGTTCTTATTATCTTTTGTTGTGAAAAAGTCCTGGCGTTGATGGTAGTAACCCACCGCGAAACGACCCTGATCTGACAGAGACAAATGTGCCGAGAATTCATCAATACCCGACATGATTTCGCCAATAAGCTTTTCAAAGTTAATGGCCCGGCCACGGTTATCCAGTTTTGCGATATGATGGTTTTTAAGTTTCATCAGAAGCGCGAAAACCGCCACGGGTGTGCTTGATGCGGCTCCGTAGAAGCGATCTCGTATGGTAGCGTTAAGCCCCGGATTTGCCTCCTCCTGCGCCCTTTCCAGCACCGCAAACAGGCGGCCAAGTCTGTAACCTGTATTGTTGTTTGTGATATCCAATGACATGCCGACCTCCTTTTGATTTGAATGATAGTATCTGGTTTCCCGTATCAATATCGCCTTGATCAAAGACGCGCGTGTATAAGATACATTTTGAATTGATTTTCCATTTTGATCTTTCTTGGATTGTTCTGCTTTGATTCGATTGATAGCAGCAGACAAAAGAGATTTTGGGTAAGGCGTCCCGTTGAGAATAGACCGCATCATATCACCCGAAAGGTTTGGTTGAATGTTTTTAGCCTCACTTTGGACTGCGGTTGAAACTAAAATCTTAAACAGAGAGAGCGTATCCGGCTGGTTCGGGCCGTGAACAATCGCGCAGTCTTCAAAGTGTCTTTCGATGTGGTCAAGGACCTGTTGAACTGTGTCCTGGTACCAGAAACGCACGGCAATTCGGGCGGCATTTGGCGCAAGTCCAAGGACATAGAATTTGGTTTGCAAATCGAGTTCAGGTTTCGCGCCAATCTGCGGAGCACGTAGCGCGGCAACCAAGGTCTTGATGTCCTGCGTCTGGTCATCTTTGGCCGGTTCGCCAAAAATATCAGCAAACACATCTTCAAGTTGATGCTTTTTTTCGGCCCAGAAGACCGCCGTCGCGTCACCGATCAGTAGCTTTTGTTTTGATTCTTTAGCCAAAAGAAAATTTAAAGCAGTGGAATAAGCAAATGTCGCTGATTTACTAACCGGTGCATTAAAACTTTGCTCTTTACCATACGAATCAAATCCCATATTTTTCTGAAAGGCGACAATTTTTGCATTACTTTTTGTGCCTAAAATAGGTGTCCTCGGGTTTAAACGTGCTATTGATGCACGTTCGCCGGTTACGAGACATATACCTTCTCTTTCTTGCAATGTTTCTGTCTCGTCAGCTTCGTCATTACCGTCTTCGTTCTCAGTTATATATGACTTTACATCATTATTTTCACAAACCAATCTGTTCATGCCCTCTAATACAAAGCTCAGATTGCAGCCCTTGATTTTTTTACATTCCTCCCATTCCTGGCAAGCAAAAATGTCAGAGAAGTCAGTCTGACCTAAAAATTGATTGACAGCATTGATTTCGGGATTTGCAGGATACTGACTTGCAAGAATGCTGATGGCCTTTTTAAAAGAGCCATGTTGCTTAGCAGCCATTTCCTTATCGGCTTTTACGTCAGATTTAGGCCATGCCAAGATATAACCATAATGATCCCAGAGAAGATTTGACGTTTTCCATGCATTTGATCCTGAACGGCCCAATTCTTTTGGAACAAGATACTTTCTGCCGATTAGTTTTCTCCCTACTTTTGTACGTGTATCCTGTAGAGAAACAAATCTTCCCTCACCATTGATAACTATCAGGAAGGGTAATTCCTTGAACTCAAAACCTTGTGGTGGCATTTCATCTTGCTTTCTGTAGTATAAAGCATGTAGTGCCTGTAGTATCATGATCGCACCTCCGCCGTTTTGAGGTCTATCGTTCCATTATAAAGCTGAGCCCGGAAGAAAGACGTGTGGCAGGCGTCAGTGCAGGTATGGACGTGTCCGCCATTGTTCCCTGCTGCGTCATGGCACATGTCATAGAGCATCCAGCCCAAATCACGCGTATCCCTGACCGGTTGGGGAAGTGACGACTCTTCCGGAATGAGCTCGAAATGGGCGGAAAATTCCCGGCAACCCAGATATGGTTGGTTAAAACACTGGCCTTTCTGCGCACGTCGGACAAACATTTCCTGAAATTTGGTGATGTTATCCTCTGCGCCAGCCTTGGTTGTCATGCTGAAATGCGCGTGTATAGTGTAGGCAACATCCCGCAGAAACAGCCCCGCCCGCTGCTGGCGCTGGTCTTCAATGAAAATCCCGTCTGTTCGTGGCGACATGCGCGCCCCCACTTCGTTTCGCCTGACCGATTCCCACCGCACCGGATTAAGAACGTCGATTCGTTCCACATGCCAGCAAATGGCGGGTTTCCAGAGAATGGCTTCCAGAATGCCCCGTGCTGCTGATGGTGTCATGACATCGTAAGAGACGCGTTCGACTTTCATCTCCGGCCGCGTGAAACAGGCGTTATCTCCCCAAACTTTCAGGAAAAAAGTCTGGCTGATCAGATTTTTGTCATTCATGTAACCTCCTTTCTTTGTTTTTATACAATAAGATCATCCGGTGCATAGACTGCCGAACGATCCGGACAGAAACCGATTTGTTCGTCATACATGGCGCTGTGCCCCTGAATATAGATGCCCTCGTGAATCAGGCGGATCGACCCTTCCGAAACGAGCCTGTCATGAAGATAGCGCGGCAGGTTTACGATATATCTCTGAAGACGCCGCATGATGTAGCGGTCGGGTTCTCTTCGTTCCAACTCGTCAATCAGCTCAGCACCCTTGCCGTAGGCAACAATCACAGTCGCCTGCCTTGAGTCATCGATGATTTTGAATTTACGGGCGGCGGTGCGGAAACTGAAACGGAATTCACTATCCGGCGCGAGGTCTTTCAAAATGCCATGTTTGTCCAGATTCTCCCCTTGCAGCCAGTACAACTCCTGAAAAAATTCTGTAAAACTCTGCGGTGTAATCAAGTCTTCACGTTCTTTTTGGAGCAACCTTTTACCGATGCCCGCCGCCTGCCTCAAGTGACCGACGGGGGGCTCCGTTGGTGGTCGAAAGACAAACACTTGCCCTTGTGAGAGCAGGCCTTCGCGATTGCAGCGGCCCGCAGCCTGCGCCATTGAATCCAGTCCACACAACGCGCGGTAAACGACCGGAAAGTCGATATCTACACCCGCCTCCACCAGTTGTGTACTGATCACCCGCGTGGGAATATCTTCTTTCAGATTCTTCTTGATGGCGGCGATAACGTCCGAGCGATGCGCACCGCACATGAGCGCGGAGAGATGAAAAGTTCCTTCCGGCATCAACTGCCAGAGTTTCCGGCAATCATCACGCCGGTTGACGACGCAAAGAACGGAGGAGTGTTCGACCAGTTTATCGCGTAACTCTTCCCATTCTACCGGTTCATCGAGGGGTTTTAATATTTTTACGTGAACGCGTTTGAGCTGTTTATTTAGCGCGTCGGGGTTTTCGATGATTTCTCTTGTATCGGTCAGCCCCTCGAACGTGAAAGATGGTGACTTCTGCGGTGAAAGCGCCGGTTGGGTTGCTGTGGATAATAAAAGTGTCACCCCATAGTGTTTTCTCAATTCATCCAGGGCGCGGAGGATCGGATTGATAAATTCCGGCGGCAGCAACTGAGCTTCATCGAGAACGACAACGCTGTTGACGATATTGTGAAGTTTGCGACATCGGCTGGTTCTACTGGCGAAAAGGGATTCAAAGAACTGCACTGCTGTGGTTACGATAATCGGTGCTTCCCAGTTTTCGCAGGCCAATCGCCTTTTTGCGTATTCCTCGTCATTTTCTGCCGGGTCAAGATTGGCGTGATGTTCAATCACAGCGTCACCAAATATTTTTTGGAATTGGTCGGCCGTCTGTTCAATGATACTGATGTAAGGAATAACGTAAATGATTCTTCGCTTTTGATGATGGGTAGCATGATGCAAGGCGAAGGCCATGGATGACAGCGTTTTGCCGCCGCCGGTAGGAACATTTAGCGTGAAGGCTCCTGGTTTATCGGCTGCCTTTAAAATACATCTTTTTAATACATCCGTCCGAATGCGATTGACTGGTGTGTCATCGGGTTTAGGCGCGTATCTTTCATCCATGAATTGAGTGAACGCTTCAAGAAGTTCTGCCATCGACGGATAATCGCCACGGAGCAGAAATGTTTCCTTGTCCATGAAGGCTTCCGTGTCCAGAAAATCGGCATCGACCAGACAAGAAAAAAGCATTCTGATCCACATCGCCGGATCAGACCCTTTGGAGGGCCGTTCCGTGGGAAAACTTTTTTCGAGTATTTCTTGCGGTATCTTTGCTTTTTGGGCGGCTTCGAGGTGGCTGATCTCTTTTAAACGGATCGACAGTGCGGCATTGCCTGTTTCATCGGGTAACCAATCCGGAAGACCAGCATGATGTCCGGCAATAAGATAAGAAAAAAGACGACCCGCTTTGTCGAATCTTTCGATAGCCCATTGGGCGCCTGCGGTTGAATGGTTGACTTTGCTTATGTAATTGCTGGTTTCCTCGTCAATGCCTGTGGCAATCCGGATCATTGATTGAAATGCCGCTGAATATTTCCCAAGATCATGCCAGAGTCCTGCAAGATAACCCCACTGCGTTGCACCAAAGTCGGATGCAAAATAGGCGGTGCGCTTGGCTGTGTTGATCAAATGATCTTCAACAGAGTGAATGCATTTCTTTTCGCATACATGAGCAATAGGTGTTTCGATGTTATTCATTTTGTTAACCGCAGGTTAAAGTTTAAAGTTCCAATAACACGTCTGAATCATTATCAACTGATTATTTACGATTTCGCCTTGCGGCGGTTTTTGAGGAATTCTTTGTTCCCCGTATAATCTATTCGGGCCTGGTGAACAATCCGATATTCCACAAATCACAAATCGAACAAGGATACGGGGACATATTTATTCGATCCACAGTCCACCTCCCGACCCTCCGGAATGCCCAGTATACAACGGACAAGCTGCCGGACTTGCGCGGCAGCACATTCGATTAAGCATACCTGTCCCTTCCCTGCTGGATGGACAAATATTCTGATCTTCAAATTCTTTGACTGGTTTTGCATGGAGGTCGTCCAGGATCTTTGCCGGATTGAATCCGTCATCATTGCTGATGACCTGGCCGCTGTGTCTGCTTGCCTTCATACGCTGATTCTTAGGCAAATTCAAGGGTTGCATCATAATATTTGTCATTTGATAAATTTTGTCCAACCTATCGATGAAATTTCTACACGTTTAATGCACTCTGGCGGCAATGGGATGTTAATCATTGCTGACTCAAATCCCAGCACAGAGGCCTTTGCCGTTGTTTGGCAGAGACGATATGAGGTTCCTGCTGCTATTTCAATGCCCAAACGACAACGGTATGTCGCATTATTTTCAATCTGCTGATTTTTTATCGCTGATCATGAGGTGAGGAAGTCCGCGATGTAAACGGCTTTTTCGGTCAGCAAATCCCCTTGGTGCGGCTGCGGAAGTTTTGTTTTTCTGTCCGGCTCTTTTGTGTTAGATTGCAGGCCATCATTATTCTCTTGCAAAAAGGAAAACGCATGAACTGGATCATTCTGATTTTCGCCGGCATGTTTGAAGTCGCGTGGGCCATCGGTCTGAAATACACGGAAGGCTTTACCAGGCTCTGGCCGACGGTTTGGACGGCGGGGGCAATGGTCGTGAGTATGCTGCTTTTGGGCATTGCCATGAAGGGCATTCCGGTGGGAACGGCCTACAGTGTTTGGGTCGGCGTTGGAGCTGCCGGCACGGTCATCCTGGGCATTGTGCTTTTTGGAGAACCCGCAAATGCAGGAAGGCTTATCAGTGCCGCTCTCATCATCATCGGCATCATCGGCCTGAAACTCTGGACGCCGTCCTAGCTGTCGCACCAGCGCGGAAGACCGGTTAAACCAAAACGGAGCTGTGGCTGACTGAATCGAATATATTTGTGTATCCTATCTTACTGATTTTTCCGGTTTCAGGCCCTCCTTGCGGGAACGGTTTTTCGCAGCATCAAAGTTTATCTGGCACCCATGCCCGGTATTTTAATGTTCATGCCTCCCGGCATGCCGGGCAAGGTCATTTTTTTGTATCCGGCGGGAATTTCAAAAAGACTGTCCGGCTGGTCGCCGATTTTGATATCCCGATATTCCATGCTCCAGCTTCCGTCCACTGCGGCCGTCTTTACGGGAAAGCTGATGTCTGTCGCCCACCATTGATAAATTTGCATGGTTTTGCCGTCGGCCTTGGTGGTGATTTCATATTTTGTTGACGGATAACCGTTGATGGTTTCGCTGCCCACTTTCTTGCGGCTCACTTCACCTTTGACTTTGTCTTCAACCGACGGGGTTTGCGTATCCGTCGTTCCCTGCATTTCCATGTATATTTTCTGCGCAGGCATAATTGTCCAGACTTTATTGAGGTCCTTCCTGACGATGGTGGATGTGCCGGCCATTTTCGTATCCGTCCGGAATTTGTCCGGCTTCATGTAGATCTGCGTTGTGATCGTCTGTCCCGCGGATTGGCTCACCATAGTCGCCGAATACTCTTTGGCCATTGGCGCCATTGTCTCGTCTTTGCCGCATCCCGTCATGATAAATAGCATTAAGATAGCCGCTGCCGTCATGATCCATGATCTTTTCATTTGAGCATCTCCTCTCTATTCGCATTTGTTTTTGTGTAAAAATATATTAACGCCTTCGAAAACAAAATCGTTTCTGTAAAGCAGCACACCGACGCCGCCGCATCTCAGATCATCGTAAGTCGTAATTTCCATGATGTTGAAGCAGAACCTCTCCGGTTTGCTGGTCTTTGCTCCTGATATCGTAATTTCGGCGTGGATGCCGTCATCTTCTTGTACGCCTCTGAGCATTACCGGGAAACGGTTACTGTCCAAGCTCGCCTGCGCTTTAATTGTAACGATGCTTCCAATCCTGACATACAATCCCCTAATGATAATTTTTGCCGTGGCCCCCGGCCAATCAAGATCGCGATATTGAGGGATTTTGCTCAGCCTTTCCAGGGAAACGAGCGGTTCTTTTGTAATCCTTTTGATGGGTGCATCGTAATTTAGTGTTTTTTGGTAGATGTTTCCGCTGATTTTGGCTTCCAGATCAATCTGGGTCAGCGCCGGGCAGTAGGAAAACTGAGTGGTGAAGTAGTTGCAGGTTATGCTTTCTCCTGGCTGTATGGTTTTCTTGTTTTTACAATCCACGGTGATTTCCTGATCGACACCGGCCAAAAATCTGGCCTTGCCCGCTATTTCGTTGATGGTTACGGTAAAGGAGTTATTGTTTTGGATGTGTATCTGCTGGGTGTCGCGATCAACGTCAAAATTCACATCAAAATTCATATCCGGTTTCGCACTGCTGCTGCCCGGCGCCCGCTGCGGCACGGCGGGTTTGGCGGAAGCGGTTTCGCGTCCCTTGTCCAGGAAAGCATTGGCGGGCAACGGGTAGGTTTGCGAAGCCGCTACACGGCCTTCGGCCTGGTTGTACACCTGAAAGGTTACTCTGGATAAGCCGGGGCTTTTCTGAAACGGGCGCGTCAGGTGAAATGTTTTTCCCTGGTTGCCTGCGGGAAGAGCCATATCCTCGCCGGAAAGCAGCGTTTCGCCTCTCCTGTTCTGATATAGGGTTTTTACAACATACAGGTTTGCCGGAATCGATTTGCTGATTCTCAGATCGACATTCCATATGGCGGATTCGCTTCCCGCATTTTCGTCGAGCCTGAAATTGGAATATTGAAAGTCAACGATGTTTGTCGCGGGCCGCAGGATTGTTTTTGAATCGATCTTTAGGTTCTTCAACTGATCGAGAGGCCCCGCACTGGCGGCTGCCGGAAACATCAAAAACATTGCTGCGATCATACCGATCCGGATCAAGGTCTTCTGCATGGCTGCCTCCTTTTTACCTGATGAAAAATACTGAAGATTGAATCTGCGTCTATGGTGAAACCATAGAAACAAGACTTTTGTTTGTCAAGCTGAATGTCCTGTTCCGAATCTCCGCCGTCAAAACGCTTTCAGCCGGCATGTTTGAAGTCGCGTGGGCTATCGGCCTGAAACTCTGGACGCCTTCCTGGCTGCCGCACCAGTTCGGAAAACAGGTTAAACCAAAACGGAACCGTGGCGGACTGAAGCGAATATATTGCAGAAACAGGTTTAAGTATTATTTCTATTGTTTTGTTATTATTGATGATTTATAAACTTCATCAAGAAGACCATCCGTTGTGAAATTAGCGAGTCCTTTCCTTCACGGATATACACTTGCTTTTGCCGTAACCTCTCATTGTCGTTTCTTCTTTGACAAAAACATTATCTTCAAAGGTGAGCGCATACACAAAATCATTCTCGCCGCAATTATAATGCCATATTTCGGTCGTTGTTTCCTCTTGCTGGTAGCCGCCGGTTGTATAGGTATTTGATCGTTTGTATTCAGTCCCCGAAGCGAATGTGCCTTTTGTCTCTTTCTTTTTCCCGGTGACATATTCCGGTTCGCCGCATTTATACAGAACCGCAGCCGTACTTTCACCGCGGGTAACAATTTCTTCACCACAGCGAAAAGCCAGGCTGACGGAGGGGATTGACAGCATGGCAAGACATAACACAGAGAAAATTAGAAAATAAATGGGCTTATTCATTTTGACCCTCCGAACAACTTTATCTTTGAATAAATGGCAACTGAGGTTATAGAATTGAATTAACTTATTATGCTTGATGCTATTGCAGAATGTCAAGATTAAAGAACAGA
>JAQUVQ010000030.1:0-23071 GCA_028693285.1 Smithellaceae bacterium | reverse complement strand
ATAGCCTAAACCCTTTATTTTATTTGGTGAGCCCTGTCGGGATCGAACCGACAACCTACTGATTAAGAGTCAGTTGCTCTACCAGCTGAGCTAAGGGCCCTTTGGGTAAGAAAACACCGTTATGAAAAGAACTTCTCTATCCTGGTACGCCCGGTAGGATTCGAACCTACGACCAACAGATTCGAAGTCTGCGACTCTATCCAGCTGAGCTACGGGCGCGTAGTTTCAATCCAAAAAATGGGGTGAGTGAAGGGGTTCGAACCCTCGACCTCCGGGGCCACAACCCGGCACTCTAACCAGCTGAGCTACACCCACCATTTTCATCTTGGTGCGCCTGGAGGGATTCGAACTCTCGGCCCACGGATTAGAAGTCCGTTGCTCTATCCAGCTGAGCTACAGGCGCATTTAATCCTGCACCAAAAAGAGAACGCCTAATATCCCCTCTTCTTTTTTTTGTCAAGGTTAAAAAGGGTGAATCTTTTATTCTACCGGACATACCCGGCGATGCCGTCAAAGCGGTATTTCTTCAGGGCGGGCGGCACTTTCGGCTGGGTCGAATAGTAGTGCCGGCCGGTGGACGGATTGTACCAGCGGTACAATTCGCGGGTATTGGTCATGCGGGACGTGGCGATGTTGCCTATGTTCCCTTCATAAATATATCCATCCAGCCTTTTCCCCCCGCCGGTCCGGTCGTGGGAATAAAAATGGTCCTTTATGGCGGGATTGTACCAGCGGTGAAAGGCGGTCGTGCCGGGAGTTTGCGGCGCGAAAAGCCGAAAGGCAATGCCTTCCTTGACGTATCGGTTCTGGTAAAGACGCCGGGCTTCCGTCTGGGGGTCCGATGTGTAGAGATAGTCATAATCACTGGAATATAAATAGACATCCAGGACTTTATGACCCGCGTCGGGAACGATGCTGACATACACCTCCGCGGTCTCCTCCCCGGCGTTGGTTTGAAAGACGATATCGTCGCCGTAAATGCCGGGCGCAAGAGAGGTAGTATCCACCTTGACGTTGAGATAATCGATTTCGCTCAGCGTTGTGCCGGAATTGGGAAAAACCGTGATCCAGCCCTTCGGCCCCCGCTGTACTTCCCGGCCGAATACTTTCACGCCTTCCAGTTCCAGAGCGCCCCCCCGGATGACCAGGTTAAGGGTGTGGGGGCCGTCGGCCAGGCCTTCCGCGATTAGAATTTCCTCTTTTTCCGACTCCCCGGACAGTTCGTCCGGCAGGCTCACCGGGGCTTCGTCCAGATAAACAACGCAATTTCCTTCCGGCGTGCGAGACTGCAGAAAAATGCTGATGCCGGTTCCCTGAAAGCGGTATTTCAGCGCGCCGCCGCCCCGGCTTACGGGGTAGCCGTTTCTTTCGGTCCATTTTCCGGTGAGCTCCATGGCGTCCTTGAGGTGCTCGGGAATGACGTATTTTCCGGGCTCCGGCAATTCCTCCTGGCGGAAAGAAAAGTACCTTTCCTGTTTGGGTTCTGGGGGAGGCGCGGACTTTCCGGCTTCCGGGTGGCTGGAGACGGACCAGTGAAGCTTTTCCCTGCTTCTGTTGGCCAGCTCTATCTTTTTGGACAGAATTTTCCCGGGCGACTGAGTGCCAAGGTCCAAACGCTGGGGATACAAGCTGATGGACGGAATTCCCTGTGCGGTCTGAATCCGGAATTCCACAAAAATATTTCTTGCACCGCCGGCCAGGGTAAGCGGAATGTCCTTCCGGTGATGTCCGGGTTTCAGACTTTTGCGGCAGATCAACTCCCTGCCGGCGGCCTCCATTTTCATCCTCACCGCATAGGCGGGGTCTTTGGTTTTATCGATGCGCGCTTTTTCAGGAGTGTCGGCGACCGTCAATTCCAGCCGCAAAGAAACCGGTTCATGGGAGACTTTCAGCGGAAGCGCTTTTCCGGAAAGAGCTTCCCAGCCGTCCGGGCAGGATGCCGCGGATTCCACGGTTCCCGGCGTGATGTCGCTGAGCTTGAATTCACCAAAAGCGGTTGAGCCCGGCTGGATGAATCCCAGGTCCACTTCCCTGGGCATAATCGTCAGGACGGGATGCGCCTCCTCCGGATGAAGGTTCTTTGAAGCGGCAGCTCCGTCGGCCGGCCTGACGGTCCCTTTCGGGTCCGAAGGCGTCAGCGCGAAAGCGGAAAACGAGCAAAACATCAAAGTTGCGCAAATGAAAAAAACAATATTTTTATTCATGGATTCCTCTGGTGAATAGGTTGCGCTTTTTTAGCGTAAAGAAGCATTTTACGCAACCATTTTAAATCATTTTAAAATACTTGACAGAGTAAATCGAGAAGATGTAATGTTCAGCCTAATTTTCCGGCACCATAAATTTGCATACCAACACTCTGTCGTCATTGCCTATGAATCCTGAAGACGCAAAATACTGGCTGGCGCTGAAATCCCTGGAGGGCGTCGGCAACACGCTCGTTGGCCCCCTGCTGGAGCGTTTCGGCTCCCCGGCCTCCGTCTTTTCGGCTCCGGTTCATGAACTGGCGGGAGTCCGCGGCATGAGCAGAAAGATCGCGGAAGCGATTCTCGCGTTTAGCGACTGGGACGGCATTCTGCGCCAGATCGACGGTCTGAATCAGGCGGGCTTCCGGGTGGTGACTTTTCTGGACGAATGCTATCCTAAAAATCTTTTGAATATGTATGACCGCCCTGCCCTGCTTTACGTTGCGGGCGTTTTGAACAGCGACGACATTTCCATTGCCGTTGTCGGGTCCCGGCATGCCAGCACTTATGGACGGTACACCACGGACAGAATCAGCCGGGAACTTGCGCTCCGGGGTGTCACCATTGTCAGCGGCATGGCGCGGGGAATCGATTCCTGTGCGCACCGCGGCGCGCTGGCGGCAAAGGGCAGAACGATTGCCGTTCTGGGGAGCGGCCTGGATGTAATCTACCCTCCGGAAAACAAAAAGCTGTTCGACGCGATTGTGCAGCAGGGCGCCGTCATCTCCGAATATCCGCCGGGGACGCAGCCCCTGCCGTTTCACTTTCCGGCGCGAAACCGGATTATCAGCGGAATGTCCTGGGGCGTTCTGGTTGTGGAGGCCGGGGAGAAAAGCGGCTCGCTCATTACGGCAAAACTGGCCATGGAACAGGGGCGCGAGGTTTTCGCGATTCCCGGCCCCATCGATTCCGCATCTTCGCGCGGCGCCAACAGCCTGATCAAGCAGGGCGCCAAGCTGATTGAAAACGTGGATGATATTCTGGAAGAAATTCTTCCGCAGCTGGAGCAGCCGGCGGTCAAACCGGTTTCCCCATGCCGAAAGGCTTTGGAAACGGAATCGGGGCCGGAAAAACCTGTAAACGACGGAAAGATCCGTCCGGCTGCCCCTGAAAAAGATGAAGGAAATCTTTCTTTGGCCGATCGGAAAATACTTGAGGCCATCGCCGGCGGAAAAACGCATGCCGATGATATTATTGCGCAAACGGGTTTTCCGCCCGCCGAGGTGATGAGCGCCCTGATTGTCCTGGAATTGAACGGACGGGTCGAGCAGCACCCGGGAAAATGGTTCACCCTCAAAAAATAAAAGCTTTACAAATGCATTTTCACCATCTATATGGTGCGCCCACATGCAAGGAGCGCTTATGGCAAACTCATTAATTGTTGTGGAATCCCCCACAAAAGTAAAAACCATCAAGAAATTCCTGGGACGGGATTTTGATGTGGTGGCCTCCATGGGCCATATTAAAGATCTGCCCAAAAGTTCGCTGGGCATCGACCTGGAAAAGGGTTTCGAACCCACCTACCATGTGATCGAAGCCAGAAAGAAAATCATCGATGCGCTGAAAAAAGCGGCCAAAGGCGCCGAAAACATTTATCTGGCGCCCGACCCGGACCGTGAAGGAGAAGCCATCGCCTGGCATATCGCCGACGTCATCGGCGCAAAGAACAAGAAAATCTACCGGGTCCTCTTCAACGATTTGACCAGGAACACCGTGCTGGAGGCTCTCCAGAAGCCTCTGAAGCTGGATTTCGACAAATACGAGGCCCAGCAGACGCGCCGCATCCTCGACCGCCTCGTCGGCTACCAGATCAGCCCCATCCTCTGGGACAAAGTCAAACGGGGCCTCTCCGCCGGACGGGTGCAGTCGGTGGCCGTGCGCATCATCTGCGAGCGGGAAGAGGAAATCGGCAAGTTCGTGCCGGAAGAGTACTGGAATCTCGTGGCGCAGTTTGAAGCCTCTGTTCCGCCCTCTTTTGAAGCGAAGCTGATCAAAATCGGCGGGAAAAAGGTGAAAGTGTCCAACGCCGAAGAAGCGGGCAAACTGGCGGCGGACATTCAGGCGGCGGAGTTCACCGTCGAAAAGCTGGAGAAAAAGGAAGTGAAGCGGTCGGCCCTGCCGCCCTTTACGACCAGCAAGCTTCAGCAGGAAGCCTCGCGCTGGCTCAAGTTTTCCGCCAAGAAAACGATGAGCGTCGCCCAGAAGCTTTACGAGGGCATCGAACTGGGGCCGGAAGGGTCCGTAGGTCTGATCACCTACATGCGGACGGATTCCTACCGGATTGCCGAGGAGCCGCTCGCGGCCGTCCGCGGCTACATCAAGGAAAATTATTCCGACGCATATGTTCCCGCAAAACCCCATTTCTATAAAAACGCACAGAAGGCGCAGGACGCCCATGAAGCCATCCGGCCTTCTTCGATGGCCCACAAGCCGCAGGACATCAAGCCCTACCTGACGCCCGACCAGTTCCGGCTTTATCAGTTGATCTGGAACCGCTTTGTGGCAAGCCAGATGAACCCTGCCGTTTTCGATCAGACGACGATCGACATCGCCGGCGCGGGCTGCACCTTCCGCGCGCAGGGCCAGGTCATGAAGTTTCCCGGCTTTACCATCGTGTACACGGAAGGCAAGGATGAAAAGGAAGAGGAAAACGGAAACGGAAAGGACAAGCTGCTGCCCGACGTCGCGGAAAATGAAAAAATCAGGCTCGCCAAGCTCGACACGCAGCAGAAGTTCACTCAGCCCCCGCCGCGTTTTTCGGAGGCGTCGCTGGTGCGCGAACTGGAGGAAAACGGCATCGGACGCCCCAGCACGTATGCATCGATCCTTTCCACCATTCAGGACCGGGAATATGTTCGTCTGGAGAAGGGAAAATTCTTCCCGACGGAGCTGGGAAAAATTGTCACGGAGCTGCTGGTGCACAGTTTTCCAACTATTCTGGATATGGCTTTCACCGCGGACATGGAAAACAAGCTTGACGCCATTGAAAGCGGCGCCAATCAGCGCGTCCGGACGCTGCAGGATTTCTACAGTCTTTTTTCCGGGGAGCTGAGCCAGGCGAAAAAGGGCATGCGCAACGTCAAGCAGGAAGAAACGCCGACCGACCTGGTTTGTGAAAAATGCGATTCTCCCATGGTGATCAAATGGGGAAAAAACGGGCGGTTCCTGTGCTGTTCCAATTATCCGGAATGCAAAAACACCAAGAACTTCACCCACGATGAAAACGGAAAGGTCAAACATATGGAAACCCAGACCACCGACGTTAAATGCAATAAGTGCGGTAAAAACATGGTCGTCAAGGAAGGACGTTTCGGGCAGTTTCTGGCCTGCTCCGGCTATCCGGAGTGCAAGAACACGATGAACGCGACCAAAAACGAAAACGGCGACGTGGTCGCCCAGGAAGCTCCGCAGACGGACGAGGTCTGCGATCTGTGCGGAAAGCCCATGGCGGTCAAGCGCGGCCGCTACGGCCAGTTTCTGGGCTGCACCGGCTATCCCGAATGCAAGAACATCAAAAAGCTGGGCAGGGACGGCAAAGTCACCCAAAAGGAGGAAGTGGTTCTTTCCGACGAGGTCTGCGATCTGTGCGGAAAGCCCATGGCGGTCAAGCGCGGGCGCTACGGCCAGTTTCTGGGCTGCACCGGCTATCCCGAATGCAAGAACATTAAAAAGATCCCCAGGAAAAAATCGGAAGAATGAAATCCGGGCGGGTCATGATCATCGGAGGGGGGCTGGCGGGCTGTGAAGCGGCCTGGCAGCTCCTGCGGCGCGGGCACGGAGTCGATCTTTACGAAATGAAGCCGCGGCGTTTTTCCCCGGCCCACAAAACCGAGCATCTGGCCGAGCTTGTCTGCAGCAACTCTCTCAAATCCAATCAGCCCGACAGTGCGCCCGGCCTGCTCAAGGAAGAGATGCGCAGGCTCGGTTCGCTGATCCTGTCCGCCGCCGATCAGACGGCGGTGGCTGCCGGCAGCGCGCTGGCCGTGGACCGGAATGAATTTTCCCGCCGGGTCGAGGAGCGGCTGCTCGGGCAGGAAGGTTTTTCCCTGCATCGCGCCGAGGTTGCGGACATTCCTCAAGACGGCCTGACAATCCTCGCCACGGGACCTCTCACATCCGACGCCCTTGCACAGTCCATTTCCCGAATGCTCGGCGGAAATTCCTATCTGTATTTTTATGACGCCATCGCCCCGATCGTGGAAGCCGATTCCATCAACATGGATAAAGCCTACTGGGCCTCCCGCTACGGAAAGGGTACGCCGGATTATCTGAATTGCCCGCTTTCCCGGGAGGAGTACCAGCGGTTCCGCGAGGCGCTGCTGACGGGAGAAAAAGTCGCCGCGCGTCCGTTTGAAGACGTCCGCCACTTCGAGGGATGCCTGCCGATCGAAATTCTGGCGGCGCGCGGAGAGGAAACGCTGGCGTTCGGCCCCATGAAGCCGGTGGGGCTCATCAATCCGAATACCGGAAAGATGCCCTGCGCCGTGGTCCAGCTAAGGCGCGAAAACAGCGCCGGCACGCTTTTCAACCTGGTCGGTTTTCAAACCAAGCTGACCTGGCCCGCGCAGGAGCGAATTTTCCGGATGATCCCCGGCCTGGAGCGCGCGCAATTCGCAAGGATGGGCAGCATTCACCGCAATACCTACATTCACTCCCCTTCCCTTCTTTCGCCTTCCCTTCAATTCAGAAAAAATCCCGATGTTTTCTTTGCCGGACAGATCAGCGGAGTGGAAGGATACATGGAATCCACCGCGATGGGGCTTCTGGCGGGATTGAACGCCGCGTTTATCCTGGAGGGAAGATCCCTGCCGCCGCCTCCGCGGGAGACGGCCGTCGGCGCGCTGGCGCACTACATCACGTCTCCCGAATCGGCGGAAAACTTCCAGCCCATGAACATCCATTTTGGAATTCTTCCGCCGGTGGAAGCCCCGGGAATGAAGAAAAAGGAAAGGCATCTTTTCTGCGTGCGCCGCTCCCTTGAGGCGCTTTCGGATTGGATGCGGGATCAGGGCCTGGCGTGACAAATCATGACAGGCGTTATGCCGCCGTATTTTCTTCCTGAAGCTTTTTGTAAATAGACCAGAAGCTTTCGCTGGGCGTTCGGCCTTCGGGATCCGAGGCAAATTCTTTTTTGAGCCGGTTGACGAAATACATGGATACCGCCCCTTTGTTTTTCGCCAGCACCTGCCCGCGGGCCTCGGTTTCAAAATAGTCCCTGATCCTTGCATGGGTGGATTCGGAAATGTTGATTCTTCCCTTCCCGCCTGAAGATTCCATGCGGCTGGCCAGGTTGACGGAATCGCCCCAGACGTCATAGACAAACTTCTTTTCCCCCACGACGCCCGCCATGAGCGGGCCGCTGTTGATGCCGATCCGGATCTCAAAGACCGGCCGTCCGCTCTGCGACTTTTCCAGATTGATCTGCTCGACAAACGACTGAATTTCCAAAGCGCCCAGAACCGCGTCGATGGCATGCGTCGCGTTGGGGAGAGGCACGCCGCCGGCATACATGTAGGAATCGCCGATGGTCTTGAGTTTTTCCAGGCCGTATTTGTCCATCACGCGGTCAAACCGGGAAAAGGCCGAATCCAGCTCACGGACCAGCTGGTCGGGCGTCAGCGTTTCGGAAATCTTGGTAAAGCCGACAAAATCCGTAAAGACAATGGTCGCGGACGGATAAAACACGGGCTTGACGTATCCCTGGCCTTTCAGCTCCTCGGCCACGGCGGGCGGCAGAATATTCAAAAGCAGGTTGTCGATTTTTTCCTTGTCGGATCGCATTTCCTCGCTCTGCTGTTCAATCTTTCTGGATTTCAGCCAACTGGCCAGCCTTGTGTTGTGCAGCAGGTAGATGAACGCAATGGCGACAACCGTGGCGCTGGACAAATCCAGGACGCTGTAGCGGTCGCTCGTCCGGTCGAAGGAAATATTTTCAAAGCGGCCGGCGACAAAAAACGTCAGCAGGGAAGCCGCGATGATGATTATGGCATAGCGCCGGTCCACCGGCACCAGGGCCATCACGGTCAGAATGAAAATGTAGCCTCCCATGTACGCGGGATCGGCATCGGCCAGAGCGGTGATGAGCCCGCAGCCGACGGCCAGATAAGCGCCGATGAGAACCAGAAACAGCATGTTGTGCCGGGGGAAGCGCTTCGATACGTGCAGGATGAAGAGCGTGAGGCTCAAGACGGACAGCCCCATGCGGATCACGGGAAGCAGGGGCTCTTCCGGATGCAGGCCGGCGTCGAGGTAAATGTAGGGCAGCCAGGCCACGGTCGTGATGAGGCACACGACAAATAATATCCGGCCGCATTGGTCGTTTAATTCTTCGGAAAAAGTCTGCGGGTAGGCCTCTCGTTCACTTTCGAAAATGGGGTAATCGCGCAATCGCTCCCACGCGCTCTTCAGAACTGCCACGTTTGCCTCCTTCAGAATTCTCCCCGGCCCTTCCGGCCGGGCGTTCTGTTCGCAGAATTACAAACGTTTTTCATTTCATCGGCGAATGTCTTCCCTCATCGTCTCATGCTTTGTTGTATTCTTCAAACATGATGGTGAACACGGCCCGGCCCTGTGTGGCGGAGCGCAGATCCGTGGAATAACCGAACAGGGCCTTGAGCGGCACCTTGGCCTTGATTTCGGAGACGGGCCCCTTGGGATTGACCGCCTGGATTTCTCCGCGGCGGGCATTGATGTCGCCGATGACATCGCCCATGAATTCACTGGGGGTGATGATATCCACTGCCATGATCGGTTCAAGCATGACGGGCTCCGCGGCAAGGCAGGCGTCGCGAAATGCCGTCGCGGCGGCAATCTTGTATCCCTGGACGGAAGCTTCTCCCTCGCGGAACGCGCCGCCGGTCAGCCGGACGGCGACATCGATGACCGGATAGCTGTTGAGCACGCCGCTGGACATCGCCTCGCGGATGCTCTCTTCTATCGCCTCGTGATACTCTGCGGGGATCATTTCTTCGGGAATCGCATTCACGATTTCATTCCCGATGCCGCGCTTTCGCGGCGACAGTTCGAGGCGGACCTGGCCGAAATGCTTTTTGTCCCCCAGTTCCTTTTCAAACAAATGCTCGGCCTGGGCGCGCTTTTGAATGGTTTCGCGGTACACGACGCGGGGACGTCCGACATTGACGCGGGCGTTGAATTCGCGGTTTAAGCGATCCACGATGATTTCCAGGTGCAGTTCGCCCATGCCGGAAATGACGGTTTGCGCGGTTTCGTCTTCGTACTTGACTTTCAGCGTCGGGTCTTCTTCGGTCAGCTTGGCCAGCGCGACGGCCAGCTTTTCCTGGTCCGCGGGGGTCTTGGCTTCGATGGCCTGGCTGATGACCGGCTCGTAAAACTCCATCTGCTCCAGAATGATCGGCCGCGCCTCATCGCACAGCGTGTCGCCGGTTGTCGTTTCCTTCAGCCCCAGAACGGCAACGAGTTCGCCCGCCGATGCGCGCTCGATTCTTTCCCGCTTGTTCGAATGCATCTGCAGAAGCCGCGCGATTTTTTCCTTCTTCTTCTTGGAAGCGTTGTAGATCTCGCCGCCGGCTGCGATCTGTCCGGAATAAACGCGCAGATACGTCAGCTTGCGCCCTTCGTCCAGCTGAACTTTGAACGCCAGGGCCGAAAAAGGCTCCTTGTCGGAGCTGTGGCGAACCTCCTGCTGTTTGGTTTTCGGGTTGATTCCCTGGACCGGCGGAATGTCCTCCGGCGACGGCAGATAGTGGATGACCGCGTCCAGAATGGGCTGAATGCCTTTGTTGCGCAGGGCGGCTCCGCACAGCACGGGCACGGTTTTCAGGGCGATGGTCGCCTTGCGAAGCGCCGCGATGATCTGCGCCGCCGTCGCGTCCTGGCCGGCCAGGTAAATTTCCGCCAGGTCGTCGTCGCAGTTGGCCAGGGTTTCGATCATTTTCTCCCGCTCGCGTGATACGTCTTCGGCCAGGTGGTCCGGGACCTCGCTTACGGTAAAGTCCGTCCCCTGCGACGATTCGTTCCAAATCAGAAGTTTGCGGTTGATCAGGTCAACCACGCCCCGAAACGAATCTTCGCTTCCCACCGGAATCTGCACGGGGACGGGAAGAGATCCGAAGCGGTCGCGCATCATTTCCACGACATGAAAAAAATCCGCGCCGACCCGGTCCATTTTGTTGACGAAGGCGATTTTGGGAACGCCGTATTTGTCCGCCTGATGCCAGACGGTTTCGGATTGGGGCTCGACGCCGGCCACCGCACAGAACACCACCACCGCGCCGTCCAGAACGCGCAGGGACCGCTCCACTTCAATGGTAAAATCCACGTGCCCCGGCGTGTCAATGATGTGAATCTCGGAATTCTTCCAGGCGCAGGTGGTCACGGCGGACGTAATGGTGATGCCCCTCTCCTGCTCCTGCGGCATCCAGTCCATGATTGCTTCACCGTCATGCACCTCACCCATTTTATAGGACTTGCCCGTATAAAAAAGGATCCGCTCGCTGACGGTCGTTTTGCCCGCGTCAATGTGGGCGACGATGCCGATGTTGCGCGTACGGGATATTTTGGATTTCGGCGCCATGGGAATGTCAGCTTTTCTCCTCTTTAGCGGGCGCGTAGAGATCGGGATCCGGAAGGAAAGGACCGGCCGTGGAAATATGCCCTTTGATCGATGACAGTTCTTTGCCGTCCACCAGAATCCGGACGGCCCGGATCTGGGGAACAATTTCCGTAAGCGTGTTGGTGAGAGAATAGATGGTCATCAACTCCGCCGTGGAGCCGCCAGGATGGTTTTTTGTCAAATCGGAGCTGAAGCTGACCTCTGCGGTTCCGTCTTTGTCCAGCCCGATGTCTTTGAGGATCACGCGGGCTGGAAAGGTGTTGACGTTGCCGGTTTTGCTTTTGGTTTTGGAGCCGTCCAGAAGCGCGTTCACCACTTCCTTTGCCTGGAGCACCGGGTCTTCTTCCTTGTAAATCACCCGCTTTTCGGGAACGAGAAAACGCTCCTGCGGGTCTGCAAAATAGATTCGGACCGATATTTTTTTCCGGTTTAAGGCCTCCATGTCAACCGGCGGAAATAAAGCGTTGAATAAAAGGACGAAGAAGATCACCAGCAGCAAAACGCTCCCGCCGACGATGGCGGCCAGATAGGCGATGCGGGTGGATTTCTTTTTTTGGCGATCTTTGAAATTCTCGGACCGGCGCTGCTTTTTCGTGGACATGACGACAACCTTCTTTCTTGAAAAAACTGCGCCAATCTAGGGTATTTTTCCTTCAGTGTCAAGCCCTTCGATAGGCCGTGCGATAGGCCGCCGGAACGGCATCCCGATGAAAATTGCAAAGCTAGGCCAAACGCAAAAAAAATAGCCCGCCGAACTGAAAAGGCGGGCTATCGCGATATCCGTCCTGGAGATGGCCGGTTTAATAATTTTCGGCCAGCACCTCGTAATAGGACTGCGGGTGTTTGCAGGCGGGGCATTCTTTCGGCGCCTCGGGCCCTTCATACACGTAGCCGCAGTTGATGCAGTGCCACTTTACTGCCTCCTTTTTCGCGAATGCTTCTCCCTTTGCGATGTTGGCGGCGAGTTTGCGGTAGCGTTCTTCATGGAATTTTTCCACCTTGGCGATCTGCTCGAAGGAGCGGGCCACTTCCGGAAAACCCTCCTCTTTTGCGATTTTCGCGGCATCGGCGTACAGCACGGTCCACTCCATGTTTTCACCGGCCGCCGCGGCCTCCAGATTGCTTTTGGTGTCGCCGATTACGCCGGCCGGGTAAGAAGCGGTGATTTCAAGCTCGCCGCCTTCCAGGTACTTGAAAAATACTTTTGCATGCTCCTTTTCATTTTCCGCCGTTTCCAGGAAAAAACGTGAAATCTGCTCGTATCCTTCTTTCTTCGCGGCGCTTGCAAAAAATGTGTAGCGGTTTCTGGCCTGCGACTCGCCGGCAAAAGAGGCCAGCAGGTTTTTCTCCGTTTGGGTTCCTTTAATTGATTTCGCCATTCTGCATCTCCTTTCATTCATTTTTTTGAATTTGTATATGTTTTCCGGTGTGTTATCAACCCTTATTCGATCTATTTTGCACCCTGCCGCGAATCATCAAGATGGCCGCAGCGCTTGTCCGCCTCTCTCCCCACCTTCGTTATCGACTGCCCTGGAGCTCCGCCGCGGATGATTTGCTCCCGTACTGCCGTCAAGTTAATCATAAAATTTTTAATGTCAAACGAGCCAAATATTAGTTAATTTTTCTGACGTATTGTAGTATGTAGCTGAAAAGTTTTTGCGCTTTGTCGATGAAATCCTGACCGCGGAAAACTGCTTAAAACATTACGAAGGAGGATGAAACAATATGGCAACGATTATGCCCGAAGCTGAAAATGTTCAGAAGGCGATTAAATGGATCTCCGGCTGTCTGGAAGACGGTGAAGCCCAGCCGGTTCACATGCTGATCGAAAAGGCGGTTTTTAAGTTTGATCTGTCCCCCAAGGATACAGAATTCCTGATGGGTTTCTTCCGCAATCACAAAAAATAGAAGCCGCCGGGGGCGCAAGACATGCGTCACGCCCCCGGCGCTGATCCCGCAATAACCTTAGAAAACCGGCCGCGGGTCTTCAGGCTCAAGGCTGGAACCGCATTTTCCCTCCGTTTTTTCAAGGAGGGCAGACTTAAACCGACCGCCGAAGATTATTTTTACGGCCGGTCCGGCGGTCGGGACACTTCCGGACAACCGTTACTTTTTCAGCAGATCCCGGATCTCCGTCAGCAGTTCCTGGTCTTTGGTCGGGGCCGGCGGCGCCTCTTCCTTGTTTTTCACGATCATGCCGATAAATTTCACGATAAAGATATACAAGGCCAGCGCAATGATCAGAAAGTTGACCACTTCCCCGATGAAGAGTCCGTAGGGAAGTTCCTTGCCGTTGACCACCCACTTCCAGGCCAGATACCCCTGCTCGCCGGGCATGACCAGGCTGATCAGCGGCATGATGATGTGCTTGACCAGGGAATCAATGATCTTGCCGAACGCGGCCCCGATGATCACGCCGATGGCCAGATCCACCACGTTGCCCTTTAAAGCGAAATTTTTGAACTCTTCCACCATAGCCGATACTTTCCTGGATGCCATACATTCTCCTTTCGTCTTTTCGTTAATAGATCCTGGACATTTCCTCGTACGTCTTCAGTTCGATGACGCTGAAAAAATTGTCGTACTGTTCCTTTTTCAGCAGACGCCGCATTTCCCATCCGTTGTCCGTTTTTTTCTCCGTCGTCACGATCAGGGTCACTTCGCATTCCTTCCAGTTGAGTCTTCTGACCCGGGCGCTGGTCTTCGTCCGCCAGTCTCCCGAAACCACATAGTCAGAATCAACCCGGTAGTTGGCGTAATCGATGACAACGTTGTGTCCGATTTTCTTTTCTTCCAGGACGCCGGCAATGGCTTTCAGAATGTATTTTTCCTTTGCCTCGTAAACATGCCTGTATTCATCGGGGCTGGACAAAACCTCCGATCCGAATTTCCCGGCGCAGGACGCAAGGAAAAAAACCGCTATCAGGAAAAAGCATATCCCCGGCGCTTTATGAATCATCTCCGCTCCTTTTCGGACATTTTTCTATCCCCGCCTGCTTCCGTTTACCCACCAGTCGCTTTTGTCCTTGAACCACCAGTGCGATGAATCCGTTTGAATGATGCGGTCCGCCAGCTTTTTGCCGTCGGCCGTGGCAAGCCTTCGCAGCGCGTAATGAATCCACTCGTCGGAATATTTATTGCCCAAATCCCCGTATTCCTTGAGCTGAAGAATGAGCGCGATCTGATCGGCGTCGCGGGCGGTATTGGCTTCCGGGGTTTCCCTCGCATTGAACTCATCGATCGCCTGACGGATATCTTCGCCGAAAAAAAGGCTCTCCGTCAATTCCTTTACGGCTTTGGCCTCATGGACTTCCACGTATTTCTTGTTGACATAGTTCATGTCGCCGGTGCGGGCTTCGGGCAAATCGTGAAGGATGCACATTTTGAGGACGCGCAGCTCGTTCAGGGACGGATTGAGCTTGCACAGGGCGTACCCGATAAAAACGGTCCGCAAAATGTGCTCCGCCACCGACTCCCTGCCGCTGCCCAGAAACTGATAACCGCTGCGGGGCGTCTTGCTGAGCATCCCCGCTTCAAATAAAAAATCGGCAATGCTTTCCATCTTATCCCTTTTTCAGCACTTTGATCCGGTTGGCCATCATTTCGGACACCTTTCGGATTTGCAGTTGAAGGGAAGCGATGCTGTCCGGTCTTGAACTTTCTATTTTTTCAAGCTGGGATTTCCAGTGTTCCAGCAAGGCCATTTCATTTTCCTTCAGTTTCTTTTCGAACCGCTCCTGGTATTCCTTCATGAAGGCGGTCGACGGATCCATGGGCGCCATGCGCATCCTCCCTGTTTTCCTGAAATTACGGCAAGACTCTATAACATTCATCCTGAAAGATGCAACAAACTTTTCTGCAGGCATCATTTGACAGCCCCGGTTAAATGCTATAAGGAAACGCTGCAAAAATAAGCGACAGGAAACAAAAGTCATGGGCTGCAAACCAAAACCTGAAGACATTGCCGGCGGACAGGCCATTCTCGAAGGCGTCATGATGCGCCACGGCGAAAAAATCGCCGCCGCCGTCCGGCGTCCCGACCGGGAGATTGTTTTTCAGGAGCGTAATTACGTACCGCTGACCAAGAGATACAAGCCCCTGGGATGGATGTTTATCCGGGGAACGGTCAGCCTTTTCGAAATGATGATCGTCGGCATTCAAAGCCTGATGTTTTCCGCGGAGGTCGCTCTTTCCGAGGAAGAGAAAAAGCCGCAGGGCTGGGAAATGTACGTTTCCTTCGCCATCAGCTTCGCCGTCGCCATTTTTTTCTTTGTGGTGGTGCCGGCTTTCTTCTTTACCCGGGTGAAAGAGTACTTTGACAGCCTGATTCTTCTCAATATTCTGGAGGGCTGCGTCCGCCTGGGAATTTTTTTGTGTTTTCTGTCCGCCACGCTTCTGATGGCGGACATGCGGCGCGTTTACATGTATCACGGCGCGGAGCATAAAACCGTTTTCGCGTGGGAAGACGGCCAGGACCTGACGGTGGAAAACGTGAAAAAATACTCCACCCGCCATCCCCGCTGCGGTACCAGCTTTATTCTTTTCGTGATGATCGTCTCCATCCTGGTCTTTTCCCTGCTGGGACGTCCGGACTTCCTGCACCGGGTCATTTACAAGCTTCTGCTGATGCCGGTAATCGCGGGTATTTCTTATGAAGCCATACGCTTTACCGGAAAATACGGGCGCTTCAAACTGGTCCGTCTGCTGAGCCTGCCGGGGCTTGCCCTGCAGAAAATCACCACACGCGAACCGGATGATGATCAGATTGAAGTCGCCATCGCCGCGATGAAAAAAGTGATATGAGATCGCTTTCCCGTCCGTGCGCCGTCTTGTGATGTTTTGCGCAAACCTTTACAGAGTGTTCTTCCTGCTGTTTTAATCCCGATGAACATTGACTTTTTCATAAAGTTGAAGTATTTGAAAACGCAAGAATATTCTGGTTTTTTTCGGGAGCGACCCGCAATGGCGCATTCATTTTTATGGAGAGGGCTGCTGGCAATCCTTTTTGCGATGAATTTCTGTCTTCCGGCTCTGTCCGCGCAGGAAGACAGCGCGCAGTTGACCTTTCGGAAAACGGCTGTCTCCAAAAAATCCGTTCAGTATCACACGGTCCGGAAGGATGAAGCGATTTACGGCATCATCCGCAAGATGCCCGGCGTCACCGAAAAGGACATTCCGCATTATCTCGAGATCATCAAGGCGTTGAATCCTCGGATCAAAGACTGGGACAAAATATACCCCGGCCAAAAGATCGCGCTTCCTTCGAAAAGCATCGCCGGCGCCGGGGAAGAAGCCCGGGGGGATGCAACGGAAGATCTTTCATCGGCGGCGTCCGGATACCCGACTTATCGTGTCAAAAAGGGCGATTATCTCATCCGCATTGTTCGGCGGAAGTTGAACATTCCGACCAAAACGCAGCAGGCCATGCTTCGAATCAAAGAATTAAATCCATCCATCAAGGACGCCAATCTCCTGTATGTGGGCCAGATCCTTCGACTTCCCCAGGCCCGAATGCAGGCCGGAACAGGACCGGCGCCTTCCGTCCGGCCCGGCATGGATGAGGCGGTGCCGGCCCCGCCGCCTTTGTCAGAGGGTCGACCGGCGCAAACGGGTGATGAGCAGACTGCCGCCGCGGCGATGCCGGAAGAACAGCCCGCGCCGGCCGAAAGAACAGAATCGGCCGCCTCTCTCTCCCCCGGCGCAAGGCTGGAGATCATCAGGCACATTCTGACGCAAATGCATGGAAACCTGATGACCAAAGGCAATTACTATCTGCCGATCTCCAGGACCGCCCAGCTCACGATTGACTGTTCCGCCATCCCCGTAGTGGAGCTCGATGATCAGACCACCGTCTTTCTGGAGATGAAAAACCGGTCCAGTGCTTCTTTAAAAAAACTGATCGGCGGCGCGTGGAGCAACCTGCACATCGTCAAAATGGACGCGAAGGACGACGTCATCGTCCTTTTGAAAAAAATATTTGCAAAAAGCAAAGACTACGAAATCATCAAAGCCGGGAAACCCATCGCCCTGGGATCCGAGCCGGATGTGGAAATTCCCGCGGACTGGCTGATCAACCGGAAAAGCAAGGTTCGGCCATCAGACACGGTCCAGGGGCTGAGACTGGTTTACCAAAACCGCGATATTCTGCCGCGGGCCGTCACGCGCCTTGCCCGGGCTCATTCCCTGGCCGTCACGGAGTTTTCCCCCGTCTCGGGTCTTGTCGCTCCGCGGGAGGAACTTTATTCCCTCCCTCCCCTGACGGTTTTGCCCAAATCGCCGGCCGCCGATCTTGGCTTCGCAATGCTTTCGTATCTGAAGCTGCCCGCCGATAGAAACGTGGAAATCCGGGTATTCAATATTGAAAAGGACGGCTTCAACCTGTCGATCAAGGCGGACATCCTGGTTTCACAGGGCGGCAGGAAAACCGTGGTTTTTTCCAGAACCCCGCCGCAGGAATTCATTCACGTCCTTCGGAAAACGGGCCACGAACTCATTTTCATTTCCGACCGGGATGATCCCGCGACGAACCTGGAAAAGATTCTTCGAGGCGTGAACGTCCCTTTCGCGTCCGGCTACTTTTTATTTTCCGGCGCGGACCATGATCAGCCGCCCTACACCATCGGTTTTAAAGGCATCAAGATCAAGAACGACGAGGACGTTTACGCGGTTCCTTTTGACGTCGATCATGATCTGCTGGGATTGATGAAGGAAGCGTGGTCGGCAACGCTGATCCGGTATTAGCGCGCCGCTTCTGTCGATAAATTGCACGATAGCGCTGCGGAAAATATCCCGCCGCGCTTTTTCAATAAGGAAACTTCATGAGCATCAAGGCCATTGCCCTTTTTTCCGGCGGACTCGACAGCATTCTGGCCGTCCGGCTGGTTCAGCAGCAGGGAATTGATGTTGCCGGTCTGACCTTCACGACGCCTTTCTTCAACGCCGTCAAAGCCAGAGCGGCGGCCGATCGAATCCGTCTGCCCCTGCTGGTGCAGGACATTACGGGCGAACATCTGCAAATGCTGAAATCGCCGCGCTACGGCTACGGCAAAAACATGAATCCCTGTATCGACTGCCACACGCTGATGCTCAAGATCGCGGGCGGAAAGATGGAGCAGACGGGCGCGGATTTTCTCGTGACCGGCGAGGTCCTTGGACAGCGCCCCATGTCCCAGACGCGGCAATCGCTGCGTATGGTTGCAAAAAATTCCGGCTACGCCGATGATATCCTTCGGCCTCTTTCCGCCCAATTGCTGGATCCGATCCAGGCGGAGCTGGAAGGAAAAATCGACCGGTCGCGCCTGCTGGCTATTTCAGGACGCGGACGGAAAGAGCAGATGCGCCTGGCGGAAGCCTTCGGGATTTCGCATTACCCGCCGCCGGCCGGAGGCTGCCTGCTGACGGACCCGATGTTTGCAAGGCGTCTGCGCGATTTGATGCTGCACGGAGAGGACCGCGAAGTCCGCGACTATGAACTCTTGAAATACGGACGTCACTTCCGCGTTCCCGAAGCCGGCAAAATCATCGTCGGCAGGAATCAGTCCGACAATGAAGCCCTGCGGGAGCTTGCGGCGGAGAACGACCTGGTCTGCCTGATGGCCGACTTCCCCGGTCCGCTCGTTCTGGCCCCCGGCGGCAGTGAAGCGTCTCAGGGCGCAGCCGCCTCGCTGTGCGTCCGTTATTCCGACGCCCCGTCAGACAAGGAAGCCCGCGTCACGTGCCGGCGCGGCGGCCAATCCGCCATCCTCACGGCGCGGGCCGTTTCTCCGGACGTGTCGGAACGATGGATGATTTAACGGCCCTGCCGGTCCGGTGCTGCGGACGCAGAAGATCGTAAATGGTCTTCACGGGATTGAAAGCCGCGAGCGGAAGCTCGACAAAAATGGTATTCCAAAAGGCCATGCCCCCGTTCCAGAGGCCGGGCAGCTCCTGCGCGAGAAGCTCGCGTCCCTTCTCCGTCTTGGGGCTGATCAGATAGGCGTCCCGGTTGACGTAGTCATCCAGAATAAATTTTTCCCCGCGATAATTTTTGATACAGCAGACCATATCGACCGGATTGAAGTAGGAAGCCTCAAGCCAGATGCCCGCCTGTTGGGGAACATTGAAATCGACATGGGCGGATTCCACGATCTGCAGGGTCCGGGATTGATCTTTTTCCAGAACCCAGAAGGGCCCGCCGCCCGGCTCTCCTTCGTTTCTGACCATGCCGCATACTCGCAACGGCCGGTTCAGGAGCCGAAACAGCCACTGTCTTTGTTCTTCCGCCTTCAGCTTTTGAAATCCTTTGGGCAGGTCGCTATGCAGCGCATCGCGGCAGAAATCCGAAACGGCCTGGAGATCCGTCAGGGAAAGATCCTTCCGTTCCAGCCGCTTCAGGCAGGAATAAACCTGCCGCCGCGTCTCCAGCATCAATCCTCCCAGCAATTTTTTGCAGGGCAGAATTTTCTTCTGCAGGAATTCCGGCGGAATATTGTCGATGTTTTTGACAAAAATAAGATCGGCGTCGATCCGCTGAAGATTTTGCAAAAGGGCGCCGTGTCCGCCGGGACGGAAGACCAGGCCGCCTTCTTCATCCCGGAAAGGCCGGTGATGACCGTCGGCGGCAACAATGCTGGTCGAGGGGGACTGCACGGACAAATCCACGCGAAAACGAACGCCGCGGCTTTCTTCAAGCCGGGGAACGCAGGATTGCAGAAAAGTTTTCACGGGTTTGACATGCCCGGCGGAAACCGTGAAATGAAGCCGGCAGACTCCGCGCCCGTCCGTAATGAGGTCCGCCGCTTCCCGCAGGTGTTCCTCCAGCGCCGTCCGGACTTCTCCGCTTCGGTAGGCGTGAAAGGGAATGAGCGCTTTGGGAAGCCCGCCGAAATCCAACCCGGATGGGAAAAGAATGCTTTGCAGAACGCTCCTGACGTCTCTCCTTCTAATCATCCGGCGCGTGGAGTCGCTTTGTTTCAAGAAGGGGTAAAAAGGCATCTGACGCAAATCGCGAAAAAAAGACCGGTCCAGCTCAACACTGCCGAAAGTCCCGCGCTCCGATGCGGCATACCACAGAGCAAACATGCGGCTGGCCGCGCCCGACGCTGGAACAAATTTTACCATTTTGCAGCCGGAGGCCTCGGCGTCATAAAGCCGAATGAGGCGCCTGCGTTCCGCGGGGCTCAGGGACTGAATGCCGTCACCCGGAACACAGGGGCGTACAAGCGTCAAAGAGCTGAATCCGCGCCGGTAGCCTTTCAGTTGTTTTTTCACATCGGACGGCCGAAGGCCAAGCGATCGGATACGGCGCAGATCCTGCGCGTTAAAAAGATTCTTGCTCACACCGGAACGAGGGCTCAAACGCTAAACCTCCTGTTCGGCGGCAGACCGTTTACCTGAAAAACGTGTCGTAGATTCCCACCGCCATGATGAAGAAAATCAGTACGGGAACGACATACCGAATCAGCAAAGCCCACCACATACCGATCCTGAACCGTTTGTGGCCTTTATTGACCTCGGCAATCGCATGTTTGGCGTCCCACACATAGCCGGTGAAAATGGCCATGAAAAAGCCGCCCAGGGGCAGAAAGATGCTGTTGGAAATCCAGTCGTAGGTGTCAAGCAGATCCTTGTTCAATCCCGGAAAAGAGAAATCTTTCAGGACGCTGTATCCCAGCGTCGCCGGAAGACCCACGATAAAAATGACCAGTCCCATGGCGGCGGCGGCTCTTCTTCTGGACCAGTCTTTTTCATCCATCAGCCAGGCGGTCACAACCTCCAGCAGGGAAATGGCGGACGTCAGGGCGGCAATGGCCAGCAAAGCAAAGAAAAGAACCCCGAAAAAGGCGCCCAGGGGCATGTGCGAGAAGACGGCCGGCAGTGTGATAAAGGCGAGCCCCGGCCCCGCGCCCGGTTCGAACCCCAGGGCAAAAATGGCGGGAAACAGTGCAAATCCGGCCAGCAATGCTACGCCGGTATCAAGCCCCGCCACCATCATGGCGTTGGACGGAATTTCATCCTTGTCGTCCAGATAGCTTCCATAGGTCATGATGGCGCCCATTCCCAGACTCAGAGAAAAGAATGCCTGCGCCAGGGCGGCCAGCAGCGTCCGTCCCGTCACTTTGCTGAAATCCGGATGCAGGTAGTAGGCAAGACCCTCTCCAGCGCCCGGGAGCGTCACCGACCGGACAATTAAAATCAGCAAAAGCACGAAGAGAAGAGGCATCAAAACCATGGACCATCGCTGTATGCCTTTAACGACACCGGCGGCAATAATGCCGACCGTCAGGATCAGAAACAGGGCCTGCCAGAGAATCGGCTCCCATAAGCTGCCGATATGATCCTGAAAAACACGGGCATGATCGATTCCCGGAACGGACGTGGCGACAACTACCTTGTATATGTAGGCCATCGACCAGCCGGCGACGACGGCATAGTAGGAAAGAATAATGAAGCCCGTGAAAACACCCAGCGCTCCCACCAGCCACCAGGGGCTGTTCGGGGCAAGAACCTTAAAAACCCCGACGGGATCCCGCTGGGCCGCGCGACCCAGGACCATTTCATTGACAACCAGGGGATAACCCAAAAGCAAGACGGCCACCAGATAGATTAATATGAAGGCCGCACCGCCATGTTCGCCCGTCATGTAGGGAAATCGCCAGATGTTTCCCAATCCGACGGCCGATCCCGCCGTGGCAAGAACGAATCCTGCCCTGGTTGCCCAGTGCTCCCTCTTTTTATTTGAGTCATTCATCTCATTTGTCCCCGGTCCCCGCGCTTCCATTGGCGGCGGACGTTTTTTCGCCGCGAACTATAGGAATTTCCACGCGGAGTGTCAAGGTAAAAACCGTAGAAGAGGACGCCGCCGGGTTCGTTTTCATGAAACCAGAAAGTCCGGCATCAAATAACGGATCAACCGGGAAAAGCATTGGGAGTGAAGCCAGACCTTGCTTCAATAATCAGCGTTCCGCTTTTTTCAAATCCTCCCGCGCGTTTCGCTCAAAGGACGCCGTGAGATAATCCAGCGTCTTGGGAAGCGTCAGCTCCATGCTGAAAAAAATCTGCAGTTGAATGTCCAGATGGTTTGGTTCGCACCGCAGAAGGTGGCCGCCCGCCGACAGGGTCTTGTCGATGAAGTGAAAATGGTATCCCGGCACACTGACGGACGGAACAAAGGAAGGCGTGTAAAATCCGACCAGATGGCCTTCAATATTTTCGAAATGACGGATTTTCTGGTCATGCGTCGCTTCCGCCAGCGGACGGTAATTTTCGGTTCGCGGAACGGAGCGCGTCTCGACCGACGCAAACGAACCTGCCATGTGAATGGCATAAAACATATTGTCGGACGGAAGAATATGCCGCAGACGCTCCATGAATGTCGCACCGGATAACGGCCCGATGATTTCTTCGGTAAGCATCGGCTTGAAATGGCAAAGAACGGCAAACGGGGTTTTCATTTTTCCGTCCACGGGAAAGGCGGTTCCGTCAAGGTCGAGCTGGAAAAAGGAACCGTTGAGAGCGATCATTTCCCCGTCCAGGTTGTTGAACGTTCCGATGCCGAAATCCCCCTTCTCTTTCAACATCTCGAACGTGATATCATCCCGGTAAAATCCTTCCAGCAATGCATTAATGGGGCTGCTGATGTAAAGCATGAATGGCCTCAAGCAAAAAAATGAAATAGCGGATCGCTCATCATTGCCCCCTGCCCTCTCTTTTATACCGGTATGGGGGCGATGACCTGCGACGAAGCAAACACCCAGGTGATGATGAGCGAATTGAGTATCGCGCCCGCGTACACCGTGCCCGTCAGCTGGTGCAGCCATGTCGAGAGCGCCGCGGTAATCGCAAAAAGAAGTATGACGGGAAACAGGTTGATGACAAACGCCACAAAGAGGCCGTTGGGCCCCACCAACGGAATGAACCCGGTGGTGAATAACGGAACATACTGAACAGCCAGAAACAGAATCAGCGGCAGGCACAAAGCGAGACCGGCGTATGCTGAGCGCGCCGCAAACGTCGTGAGCCATCCGTTATCGGAGGGACGTCGTATCTGGCCGTGGAGAAAGGCGCCGGTTACAAGGAAACAAAACAGGACAAAGGGCCAGTAGAGCAGCATCATCAAGGCGCGATACGGCGTCAGGTCGTTCATAAACGGATAGACAAAGCGGTAGTTGACGAGGAATGCTTTTTCGGCGGCAAACTCCACGGCGTACATAAAACCAAAAAGCAACGCGGACAGAATAAAAACTTTTATCAGGGC
>JAQUVQ010000029.1 GCA_028693285.1 Smithellaceae bacterium | reverse complement strand
TTGATTTTATTTGGCTGGGGAACAAGGATTCGAACCTTGATTAACGGAGTCAGAGTCCGGCGTCCTACCATTGAACGATTCCCCATCAGGACATGAAAAAGCCCGGCCAAGTGTGAGCGGTGCTGCCCAGCCGGCGAGCGCGCTGTATATAATGCGATTGATTTTATCTGTCAACCCATTTTCTTCGCCCAATTTCTTCGCCGCGCCTGCGGCCGGGCATCCGCCTGATCCGGCCGGCGAAATCCCTTACGCCGCATGAATTTTTCTTTTTTCCGGATCGGGATTAGGCCGGTAGAGAATCGCGATATTGCCAATGAGGCCGACCAGTTCGCTTTGTGTGGCCTGCGCGATTTCGGCTGCTATTTCTTTTTTGGCTTCTTTGAATTCGACGAATTTCACCTTGATCAGCTCGTGGTCTGTGAGCGCCAGGTCCACGGAGCCGATCAGTTGAGGCGTCACGCCTTTCGCGCCGACCATCACGAGCGGCTTCAAATGATGCGCCTGCGCCCGCAAATATTTTCGCTGTGATCCTTTCAGAGGTTCCATAAAAATCCTTTTTTGTGTATCATCGCCGCATGGAAAAAATTGCATCGGATTCAGAAGACGTGGACGTGCGGTATGTGGAAATGGTCGAGGTTTTTTCCACTTACAATCCCGGCGATATCGCGTTTGTCAAATCCGTCCTGGACGGCGAAGACATTCACTACTATTTTCAGGGTGAAAACACCGCCATGCTGGTCGCCGCGGGCGCTTACGCGCGTCTGCTCGTCCGGGCCGATCAGGCCGGCCGCGTCCGCGAAATCCTACAGGAGGCGGGATTTCTGAAATAGGAACGGTCACGACCGCCCTTTCGGGTGGCAAGCCGTTCCCTACAGCTTAAAGATTTCTCCCTTCGATCGAAATGACAAGAAATTAAATGGGCGCTGTCCCTCGTATCGAATCCCATCGCCCATGGCCTATTGCCCCGAACCTGCTCTTATTTTATCTCCGCGTGATAGCTTTGCAGGGATTTCGCCCGGCCGTGGCCCTGGCGGCAGGCCTCAATGCCCTTGACGGCGGCCACCGCGGCGGCCACGGTGGTGATGTAGGGAATCTTGTACTTGATCGCCGCTTTGCGGATGTAGGAGTCGTCGTATTTGCTCAGGCGCCCGGCCGGCGTGTTGATGACCAGTTGAATCTCTCCGTTCTTGATGGCGTCCACAATATTCGGGCGGCCTTCATGCATCTTTAAAATCCGCTCGGCGGCAATGCCGTTCGCGGCAAAATATTTATGCGTGCCTTCGGAGGCTTTGATCCTGAAGCCGCTCTTGGCAAAAGCGCGGGCAACTTCCAGAATGCCTCCCTTGTCCTTTTCTTCCACCGTGATGAGCACGGTGCCTTCCGAAGGCAGGCTCTGGCCGGTGGCTTCCTGGGATTTGTAATACGCCAGGCCGAAGGAATCGGCCAACCCCAGCACTTCTCCGGTGGAGCGCATCTCCGGCCCCAGTAGCGGGTCGACTTCCTGATACATGTTGAACGGGAAGACCGCTTCCTTGACGCCGAAGTGGCGGAAAGACTTATGCTGCAGGTTCAGGTCTTTGAGTTTCTTGCCCAGCATGATCTGCGTGGCGAGCCGCGCCATCGAGATATTGCAAACCTTGGAAACCAGCGGCACGGTTCGCGATGCGCGGGGATTGGCCTCCAGAATATAGACGACGTCATTGGCAATGGCGTACTGAATGTTCATCAGGCCGACGACGCCGAACTCCACGGCGATCTTCCGGGTGTAATCGTTGATCGTGTCGATGTGCCGCGCCGGTATGCTGATGGGCGGAATCACGCAGGCGGAATCGCCCGAGTGGATGCCGGCCAGCTCGATATGCTCCATCACGGCGGGAACAAAAGCGTCCGTGCCGTCGGAAATGGCGTCCGCTTCGGCTTCGATGGCGTTTTCCAGAAACTTGTCGATCAGAATGGGCCGCTCGGGGGTCACGTCCACGGCGGCTTCTACATAGCGCCGGAGCATCTGCTCGTCGTGAACCACTTCCATGCCGCGGCCGCCCAGAACGTAGGAGGGACGGAGCATCAGCGGATAGCCGATGCCGTTTGCAACCCCGATGGCCTCTGTAAGATTGCTGGCCATGCCGGATTTCGGCATGGGAATGCCCAGTTTGTCCATCATCTCGCGGAAGCGGTCCCGGTCTTCGGCCAGATCGATCGTCTCCGGCGACGTGCCGATGATCTTCACGCCGGCTTTCGCCAGATCCGCCGCGATGTTGAGCGGCGTCTGGCCGCCGAACTGGACGATCACGCCGTCCGGCTTTTCCTTCTCATAAATGCTCAAAACATCTTCGACGGTGAGCGGTTCAAAATACAGCTTGTTGGACGTGTCGTAGTCGGTGGAAACGGTTTCGGGGTTGCAGTTGACCATGATCGATTCGATGCCCTCGTCGCGCAGGGCAAACGCCGCATGCACGCAGCAGTAGTCGAATTCGATGCCCTGGCCGATGCGGTTGGGGCCGCCGCCCAGCACCATGACCTTGCGGTTTTTGGACGCGCCGACCCGGTCCGGGGCATTGTAGGTCGAATAGTAATAGGCCGCGTTTTCGACGCCGCTCACGGGCACGGCGTCCCAGGCCTCGCCAAGCCCCGCCGCCAGGCGCTGTTTGCGGATCTCTTCTTCCTTCCTGTCCAGAATCTGGGCAAGATAGCGGTCGGAAAATCCGTCTTTCTTCGCCTCAATCAGCAGGTCATCGGGCAGGTTTTTGCCTTTGCAGGCCAGGATTTTTTCTTCCAGCGCCACCAGCTCCTTCATCTGCTCGATGAACCACTTCTTGATATGGGTTTTGGTATGCAAGGTGTCCACGGAGGCGCCTTTGCGCAGGGCTTCATACATAATAAACTGCCGCTCACTGGAAGGTTCACTGAGCATCTCCATCAGCTCATCGAGCGTCCGGGCGTGAAAGTCTTTCACAAAGCCCAGGCCGTAGCGCTTTTTCTCCAGGGACCGGATGGCCTTCTGAAACGCCTCCTTATAGTTCTTTCCGATGCTCATGACTTCGCCCACGGCGCGCATCTGCGTGCCGAGTTTGTCTGCCGCGCCGGGGAATTTTTCAAAATCCCAGCGGGCGAACTTCACCACGACGTAGTCGCCCGACGGCGTGTATTTATCCAGCGTGCCTTCGCGCCAGTAGGGAATTTCATCCAGCGTGATGCCGGAGGCGAGAATGGAGGAAATGAGCGCAATCGGAAAGCCGGTGGCCTTGGAGGCCAGCGCCGACGAACGCGAGGTGCGCGGGTTGATTTCGATGACGACCACGCGGTCCGTCTTCGGATCGTGCGCGAACTGTACATTGGTTCCGCCGATGACCTGGATGGCCTCGACGATGTCGTAGGAATATTTCTGAAGGCGCTTCTGCAATTCTTCGGAAATGGTCAGCATCGGCGCGGTGCAGTAGGAATCGCCCGTGTGGACGCCCATCGCGTCGACGTTCTCGATAAAGCAGACGGTGATCATGTGATTCTTTGCGTCGCGGACGACTTCCAGTTCCAGCTCCTCCCAGCCGATGACGGATTCTTCGATCAGAATCTGGCCGATGAGGCTGGCGGAAATGCCGCGGCTCGCGATCAGCCGCAGTTCTTCCAGATTGTAAACGATGCCGCCGCCCGTGCCGCCCATGGTGTAAGCCGGACGGATCACCACCGGATAGCCCATTTCGGCGGCGATTCTTTCGGCTTCCTCCACGGAGGTGGCGGGCTTGCTTTTCGGCATGTCAATCCCCAGCTTGTTCATCGCTTCCTTGAACGCGATGCGGTCTTCGCCGCGTTCGATCGCGTCCACCTGAACGCCGATGACCTTGACGCCGTGTTTGTCCAGAATGCCCCTGCGGTGAAGTTCGGAGGTCAGGTTGAGGCCGGTCTGGCCGCCCAGATTGGGCAGAATCGCGTCGGGCTTTTCATTTTCAATGATCTCCGTCAGCGTCTGGGCGTTGAGCGGCTCGATATACGTAACGTCGGCCATGCCGGGGTCGGTCATGATCGTGGCCGGGTTGGAATTGACCAGAATGATTTTGTAGCCGAGCTTGCGGAGCGCCTTGCAGGCCTGGGTTCCGGAGTAGTCGAATTCGCAGGCCTGGCCGATCACAATCGGTCCGGAGCCGATAATCAGCACTTTTTTAATGTCTTCGCGTTTTGCCATGTTGTTTCCTCTTGTCTTTACCGTGGGATGGTTATTTGTTGCGCTTCAGAAAGAACGATTTTGCCGGGGGAGTATACGAACAATGACCCTGCCTGTCAAAGAAATTGTATTGAAAGTGCGGAAATCATTTAACGCTTTGGATTCCTTGACTTACCGGCTTCGGGATATTCCGCGTCCACGGAAATGGCGATGCCGCCGCGAACGGCAAACTGGGCCGTCACCTTGCACCAGCGGGGGGAAAGCGCGGCCACGAGGTCGTCCAGAATGATGTTGGTGAGATGCTCGTGAAAAACGCCTTCGTTGCGGAAGGACCAGAAGTAGAGTTTGAGCGATTTCGATTCTACGATTTTCCTGTCCGGAATATACTGTATGGTGATTCCGGCAAAGTCCGGCTGACCGGTCATGGGACACAGGCAGGTAAACTCCTGTGTGGACAGGGTGACGGTATAGGGTCTTTTGGAATGGCTGGGAAACGTCTCCAGCTTGCGGCCGGGCTTCGCTTTTTCACCCGATCCCAAAAGGGAAAGTCCGGCCAGATCGCTTTTTTTCGAGAACTTTTCCATGCATGTCTCCTGCGCCCGAAGGGCTTTTCTGCTTACCGGAAATTCTTTCGGTTTTCAAGTTTATTCGGTTGCCAAACGGATTTTTTCTGTGGTAAAGATTCACCACTGAAAAAAAATCAAGGAGGCAACGGTCATGGCCGAAACACCGATCACCCCGCCCGAAAACACCTGGAAGTGCAGCAACTGCGGAAACACCGTCGTGCAGACTGCGCCGCCGCAAACCTGCCCCGTCTGCCAACAGAAATGCGAATTTCTGAATGTCACCTGCTACCAGCCGGAATGCGGCTTCACCGGCATGGACAACCGGCTGAAACCCGCGAAATAAGCCTCGCCGGCTCGCAAATCCACGGACTCCAAAGACCGTCCGCCTTTAAAAAAACGCTGAAAATAGTGCTTGACAAAACAGCGCTCCCTGAATATGTACAACCAACGCTCGTTGTACGTATGGGTCCATGTTCGTTGCGCTGCCTGAACCTGCGGGAAGGGCGGCATGGCTTTTTGATGCTTGCCCGGACATTCTCCTGCCCCGGATCGCCCGTATCCCCGGCGATCCGGTTTTTCTAAAGGACCCAAAGGGGATCATCGTGATGCGCAAGGGAAAAGCATCAGCCGAGCCGGAAGCGGCCGGTAATCATTTAGGGAAGAAAGGGGATAATGCAATGAAGAGTTGGAAATCGTTGTGCTGGATGTTCGTCTTTGCGTTTGTGGTGTGGGGAACGGCCGCGCAAGCCGCGGAGATCGGGATCGGATTTACGGGGCCTTTGAGCGGACCGGCCGCCGAATACGGCCAGGATTGCTACAACGGCGTGGACATGGCGGTGAAAGAAATCAATGCCGCGGGCGGCGTGACCGTCCAGGGCAAAAAATACACCTTCAAACTGGAAAAGCTCGATGACCGGGCCGACCCGACCCTGGCAAAAAACAACGCGATGCGGTTTGTAAGTCAAAACAAGGCCATTGCCGTTTTCAATCCCGTTGCCACGACGATCGGCGCTTTGATGGCCATTCCTGAACAGAACTTCATCATCGCGGCCTTCTCCAGCGTCCATACCATCATGGACAAGAAGCACCCGATGATCATCAATCCCGTCCCCAACTTTGTCGCCTACGCCAAAAACTTCTCCATCATCGCCTGGGACAAGGGCTGGAGAAACGGCGCAATGGTGGTAACCCTGGGCGCTTACGGAGATGCCTGGCGCAATGTCTTTAAAGCGGTCTGGGAGAAAAAGGGCGGCAAGATTCTGGCCGACAAACCGGCAAATTACTACACGGAAACAGACTTTTCGGCACAGTTGACGGCGGCGATCGCCACCAAGCCCGATTTCCTGGTCGTGGGCGGTCCTTCGGCTCCAAGCGCTCTGGTCATTGAACAGGCCAGAAGCCTGGGCTTCAAGGGCGGGTTCGTTCTGATCGACCAGGCCAAGCCGGATTACATTGCCAAAACGCTCGGAAATAAACTGAACCTGCTGGAAGGAATGATCAGCACGGGCGACATCAAACGCCTGCCCCTGCCGATTATGCCTTCTTTCATGAAAAGATATAATGCGGCTTACAAAGGATCCGTGGTCAACGCGGAAAACTGCCTCAACTACAACATGATGCACATCATTGCCCGTGCCGTCACCGCGGCGCAGTCGCTGGATGCCAAGGTGGTTCGCCAGAACATCGTCAAGGCCCTGCCCACGGCCGGCGACAAATTCCCCAACGAACTGTTCAATATCGAGGAAAACGGCGTGATGAACTGCGGCACCATCATGCAGTACGTCAACAAGGGACAGTTCAGCAAGGTGGACTACGTCATTTCGTTCCCGAAGAGCAAAGAGGAATTTGAGAAGATCAAAAAGATGAGCAAGAGCACGGATCCGAAGCAGATCCGCTACGTGCCGCTTCAGTAGCTTGTTCTCGGTAAATCGAGCCGGCGCAATCCGCACAGGATTCACCGGGTAAAAAAGAACCCCCGTTCTCCAGAGAGAGCGGGGGTTTTGTTTGTGCCGAACTTTGCCCGGGCTAGTAGAGCGCCTGGAGCTTTGCTCCGTATTGCTTCATGACCAGCGGCCGTTTGAGCTTCATCGTCTGGGTCAGCATGCCGTTGCCGACCGTGAAATCTTCCGCGACAAACAGGAACTTCTGCGGCACCTCGTAGCCGCCGTAGGTTTTTCGCAGATACGCCACGATTTCCCCGGAAAGATAATCCGTCAGGGCCTTCTCTTTCAGGGAGTCTTCGAGCGTATCTTTCAAAAGGGGCTTGATCTTCGAATCCGCCTGAAGAGCGGCAAAGTCCGGAACGACAATGGCGACGTTGTAATCCTTGCCGTCGCCGTAGAGCATGATGTTCAAAATCCAGCGCAGCAGCTTGGCCTCGTTTTCGATGCCTTCCGGATGGACGTACTTGCCGTTGGCCAGTTTGTATTCGTCCTTGAAGCGTCCGGTGATGTGCAGGAAACCTTCTTCATCCAGCCAGCCGCGGTCGCCCGTTCGAATGCCGGGAAAGCCGTTCCATGTATCCGGCATCATCACCTCCGCCGTCTGCTGGGGCTTGTTGTGGTACCCCATCATCACGTGAGGGCCGTAAACGATGATCTCCCCGTCGAGGCTGTCTTCACCCACACGGGATTTATCGATGACCACGTGCATGTTTCTGTCCACGGTGCCGACCGTGCCGTACTTGTTGCCGTATTTGGGGGAGTTCATGCTGACCGTGGGTCCCGTTTCGGTGAGTCCGTAGCCGTCAAAGGTCGGCTGTCCGACATCCTTGAAAAACAGTGCGATTTCCGGTTTGATCAGCGCACTGCCGGTGACGAAGAATTTCAAATTGCCGCCGAAGACCTTGCGGACCTGCGAAAAGACCAGCGCATCGTAATCCTTGAATTCTTTTGTTTTTTCGGGAAGGTCTCTGTTTTTGACCGCTTCGGCCACGGCTGCGTCAAAAAACTGCTTTTTGGCCGGATCGGCCGCGACGCCCTGCATGATCGTGTCATACACCTTGTTGACGATGCGGGGAACAACGGAAAGCCCTGTGGGTTTGACTTCCTGAAAATTCTGAATGAGTTTTTCCACCGACTCGGCAAACGCGATGCCGCCGCCGCAATAGATATAATCGTGAAGATCGGCGGCCAGGCCGAAGACATGCGCCCAGGGCAAAATGGCCACCACATGCATGGTCTCATCCAGGCCAAACCCGTCCACGCCGGAACGGGCGCACAGCGTCAGGCTTCCATGGGAAAGCATGACGCCTTTCGGGTCGCCGGTGGTTCCCGAGGTATAGACGATGTTGGCCAGGTCCGACCAGCGAGGCTTGATGGAGGACGCTGGATTCTTGGCGCCCATCTCTTCGAGTGCCTTCATCGAATTTTCGCCCTCGCCGAAAACAACGAATATCTCTTGAAGCGTTGGAATGCTGTTTTTGAAATCTTTGACTTTTTCATATACGCCGGCATGCGCGACAAAAAGAAATTTCACGCCGGCATCCCGGACGATGTATTCGATCACTTTCGGCAGTTCCTGCAGGTACATGGGAACCAGCGCGCCTCCCAGGCCGTGGACCGCCTGTTCGCAGACAAACCATTCCGTGCAGTTGTGGAGGATCACGCCCACTTTATCGCCCTTGGAAAGTCCAAGCTTTTTCAAGGCGCCGCGCAGACGATCCACCCGGTCGGCCACGGACTTGTAGGTCACCCATTCATACTGGCCGGAGGCCGGATTTTTGGTGCCGAACAGCCGGTTGTTTGGATATTGGACAACGCTCTGTTCGAATAAATCGACTAAATTGTTCGGATTGTCATACACGGTATCCACGCTTACTTCTCTTGTCATAATTTCACCTCTGTACAGGGTATTGATGTGTGTCCCGCTAAAGCTCAGGGCGCCTGTGAACGTTTTCATCGCAGTTTGCACCGCCACGGGATCCTTGCGCACACTTGAATCCTCGGACCGGAACGATCCGCCCGGGGCTCCCGCCGCGAATTTTCAATCATCCCGTTTGGATTGCAAAGCCCGCTGCTACTCCGACAGGATTTCCCTGAATTTTACGGGGTCCGTCGCATAGAGCACCGCGCGCTCCACGCCTTGGGCCCGGAATTCATGAACCTTCAGATAGTCGGGATTGTTGGCCATGGTCAGAAACGCCTTGCGCGACGGGTACGAGACCAGCATCAGCAGATCCCAGTCCTCGCTCCCCTGCAGCAGCTCCTTCGGTTTTCCGAAGTACAGCACTTTGGCGCCGACGGCCTCGACAAAAGGTCCGGATTCCCTGATATAGCGGAAGTAGGACTCCCGGCCTCCCTCTTTTTTAAACTTCAGCAGATTGAGCATGACAAACGGCTCCTGGCCGGGATTGTCGGCCAGGGCCCGAAACTGATCCTTGTTGGATTCGATGCCGGACATGATGTTTTCTCCTTCAAAAAGATGGACTCGACCCGCCTTCCCGGTGTCGCGAATCATTTGAAAAAGCGGTTCATCAGTTCCGCCACTTCCCGGGGCTTTTCCTCCTGGAGAAAGTGGGCCGCTTTGATCTGTTCGACGGTGATGGAATCAAAGCAGTCTTCCAGGTGGGTGATGTTGGCCGGAATAATGACGGAGTCTTCATTGCCGTAAATATAGAGCGACGGCATGGAAAACCGCTTGCCGGCCAGTCCCGCCCAGTGAGGGGCGTCGAGCGCCATGGAACGGTAATAGGAAGCCGCGGTGGCCGGTGTATTTTCGATGCTGTAGCAGCGGACATATTCGTCGATGGATTCCCGGGGAATGGCGCCGTCCCGGCCCTTTTTGCCGAAGAAAAAGCTGACCCATTCGCGTTCCTTGCCCTTGATCATGGCCTCAGGCAGGCCCGGCATCATTTGAAAGTACTGATACCAGTAGGGAATGTACCGGATGGCGATCATGGCCTTGGTGACTTCTTCCGCGCCTTTGACGTTGGTGAGGACGGGAATGTTCAGAATGACGAATTTTTTGATCCGGTCGGGAATCAAAAAGGCCATTTCCTGGGCTATGATGCCGCCCCAGTCGTGGCCGACCAGGAAGAAGTCCCGAATGCCCAGCGCGTCGATGATTTCGATCACATCTTTGGCCAGCTCCACCTTCTGATAGGCTTTGACATCGAGCGTGCGCTCACTGTCGCCAAGACCGCGCAAATCCGGAGCGATCACGCGCAGATTCGGGTTCAGAAATTCCGCCACGCCCTCCCAGCAGCAAGAGCTTTCCGGCCAGCCGTGCAGCATAACCACCGGAAATCCATCCGCATTTCCCCGATCCCGCACATGAAAGGTTCCCCGCGGAACACGAAACATGCCTGTTTTCATAGTCTTCACCGTCCTTGTGCTTCATTATTTATACAACGAGTGTTGTATTATTTATCCGGAATGATTTTGTCAAGGAATTTTAACAAGCCATCTCATAAAACCGAAATATTACTTGACAAAACTTGCCCGGCCTATTAATCATCACAACGATCGTTGTAAAAAGAAAGACCGGGATCAACCCAATAAAAACAAGAGGAGATTTTTTATGATTCAATCGAGACTTTGCAAAATGATCGGGATCAAATACCCCATCATCCAGGCGGGCATGGGCCCGTTTTCCAACAACAACCTTTGCGTCGCCGCCGCCAATGCCGGCGTTCTGGGACTTCTTTCCACCAGCGGCCTTTTCAACAAGAACGATCAGCCTTGGATTTACAAGGCTTTCGTGGAAAGCGGAGAGGCGGGCATGGACGACGACATGGCCACTGTGATGGAAAAGGTTTTGAAGCGCACCTACCGCCTGGTCAAGGACAAGGGCGGCATTTTCGGAATCAATGTCATGGTGTCGGCGGAAGTCAAGCCTTATTCGACCATCATGATCGATACGGCCATTCGGGTCAGGGAGGAAAATCCCGACATGAAGAACAATTTCAAGGTCATCTTCACCTCCGCCGGCGATCCGGTGGGCTGGAAAGAAAAAATCAAGGGCGCGGGCTTCACGTGGATGCACGTGGTTCCTTCCGTCAAAGGCGCGCTGCGCTGCAAAAAGGCGGGGGTGGATGTGATTGTCGCTTCGGGCCATGAAGGCGGATTTCATACCTCCTGGGAGCCGGTCCATTCCATGATCCTGCTTCCCGCCGTGGTGGATGCCGTGTCCGACGAAAACACGCTGGTCGCGGGCGCAGGCGGATTCTGCGACGGCCGCACGCTGGCCGCCGCGCTGGTTCTGGGCGCTGACGGCGCGCAGATGGGCACGAGATTCCTGGCGACGAAGGAAAGCGATTTTCATCAGATCTGGAAAGAGGGCGTGGTCGCCGCCCAGGACCGGGGAACGCTGGTTGCCCGGGGCTTCGTGGGACCGGCCCGGTGGCTGAAAACTCCCCGCAGCGAAGAGCACGCCCAAAACACGCTGAAGAAATCCCCCGGCGTCTTTCTGGGAACGCCCGACGATTACTCCACCACGGACATGTCGCTCATTGAGTTCGAGATTGAATCCATCAAGGCGGTTTATGCGGGCGACCGGGAAAAGGCGCTCATGGCCGCCGGCGAAGTGGCCCAGCGGATCAACGATATGCCCTCGGTCAACGACATGGTGCAGGGCATTGTCCGGGATGCGGAGGCAACGCTGCGCGGCATCGAGAAGAAGCATCTGGCTTAACAAAATAAAAAAGCCGGGAGGCGACTCCCGGCTTTTTGACCCCCGCGGGGCCGGCGTTACGCCGTCACCGCTTTGATCACATGCTTTTCAAGCAGATCGGTGAGTTCCTCCTTGGAATACTGCTTCATGTTCCAGTTGCGCAGCGCATGGAGGGACAATTCATACACAATCATATTGGCGGTAAAGGACGCATCCTCGAAACGAAACACGTTATTCTCCCGGCCCCGCTGCAGAATCTCCTCGATGCGGGCAACCACCTGGCTTTCCCGGGAAAGAATCACCTTGAGCAGACGATTGGGAAGGGACTTCGACTCCCGGTACAAAAGAAGGATTTCCTGCCCGTATCCATAGCCGGCGTCGACGAACTCGCGGACAACGGTTCTGAGCTGCAGCACGGGGTCTTCGATGCTCGTGAATCCCTGCTTTTCGAAAAGCTCGAGCTCACGGCGGTGGATCATCTCGATGACCAGAAAAAGAATCTCCTCCTTGCTTCGGATAAAATAGTACAGGTTCCGAATGTCGATGCCCGTGGCCTTGGAAATTTCGCGCATGGACGTCTGCGCATAGCCCTGCTTCATGAAAAGCTTCGTGGCTTTTTTAATGATCTGCGACTGTCTCTTGAGAAACAAAGCGCTGCTTTTTCTCGGCGTTTCCTCCTTGCCTGCAACGGTTTTTCTGGTCATGGATGGCACCTGGGTCCTTTCACTGAATTGAAGCTTCCTTACAACAGAACCGGTCTTTCTGTCAATGTAAATTGAAAATATTACTTGACAAATCGACACCGGCAAAATAATTGTTACAACCAACGATGGCTGTAGGAAAATGATTCCTGGCCGCCGTTTTATAAAGGAAAAATCCGCCAAAACAAAGAAGGAGGAACGAAAATGAAAATCCAGGATGTAAAAAATGTTTGCGTCGTCGGGGCGGGCAACATGGGGCATCAGATTGCGCTCCAGTGCGCTCTTTCCGGTTTTAAGACCGTCAGCACGGATGTCGTGCCGGCCGTTCTCGAAAAGGCCCAGAAGTTTGTTGAAGGCTATCTGCCGGGCCGCGTGCAGAAGGGGAAAATGACGGAGGAAGCTGCGAAAAAGGCCCGCAGCCTGATATCCTTTACCGGCGACATCCAGGAAGCCGCCAAAGACGCGGACATCGTCATCGAGGCCGTCCTGGAGCGCATCGACCTGAAGCGCAAAGTATTTGCCGATCTGGACAAGTATGCTCCGCCTTCAGCGATCCTGGCGACCAACAGCTCCTTTATCGTGAGCTCCCGGATCGCCGATGCCACCAAACGCCCTTCCCAGGTCTGCAATCTTCACTTCTTCAATCCGGCGCTGGTCATGAAGCTGGTCGAGGTCGTTCAGGGGCCGCATGTTTCCGACGAAACGGCGCAGTGCATGATGGATTTCTGCCTGAAAATCGATAAAATTCCCATCCATATCAAGAAGGAAGTGGACGGCTTCGTCCTGAACCGGATTTTCGCCGTCATTCAGCGGGAAGCCCTGTGGATGCTGGAGATGGGCGTGGCCTCTTTCGAAGACATCGACAAGGCCTGCGTTTACGGAGCCGGCCATCCGATGGGTCCGTTCCGCCTCAACGACCTGACCGGAATCGATCTGACCTACGACATCTGCATGAGTCATTTCCTGGAGTCCGGCAATCCGGCCGACCTGCCCTCCCCCAGCGTCGTGAAAAAGGTTACCGAAGGCAAATTCGGACAGAAGACCGGCGAAGGCTGGTACAGCTACAAGAAATAATTCAGGATTGGCAAGCAAATTCAAATGCCGCGCCTGTTCCCCGCGGCGGCGGGGAGCAGGACCGCGGGCTTACAGCTCCGGAACGCCCGACGGAATGAGGCAGGCAAAAATCAGCTTCTGGGCTCCCGTGTTGCGAATCTGGTGCTCCTCTCCGGGCGCGATAAACAAGACGGTTCCCGGGCGAATCGGGCGCCAGGCGCCCGCATCGCAAGCTTCCCCCTCACCGGAATGAATGAAGAGTTCATGCTCCCAGTCATGCGCATGCTTCGGTGAATATCCTCCCGGCGCGATCTCAAAGATCCGCATGCAAAAATGGTCCGCCCCGTCATTCTTGCCGATAACGACGCGGGCGTCGATTCCTTTGGCCTGATCGTTGTCAACGTGCACCGGCGCCGCCGATGCGTAATGAATAATTTTCATCCTGTTCTCCCTGTCGTTCAGTCCGCCAGCGGCGCAAAGACTTCGCCGAGCGTCGGATGCGGAAGCACCCATGACCTGAATTGCCTTCTCGTCCATTTCCCCGATACGGCAAGCGCAAGCGGGGCCAGAAGCTCGGCCGCATGGTCGCCGGCCGCCACCGCGCCCGCGATGACCTCCCGATGGAAAATGATTTTGACAAACCCCTGCCCCATCAGCTCGGCGCGGGCCATCAGATTGGCGCCGTAGTCGGACCGGACCACACTGATCTCCAGGCCTTCGTCCAGGGCGCGCCGCTCGGTCAGCCCCACGCGCGCAATCTGCGGATGGCTGTACACCACGGATGGAATGAGGTCTTCATCGTACCGGTAACGGCTGCCGCCGAACATGCCTTCTACGGCAACTTTGGCCTGCAGGGACGCCCGGTGCGCCAGCATCATGCCGCCGGTGACATCGCCCGCCGCGTAAATTCCCCCGACACTGGTCATCATTCTTTTGTCCACACGGATTCCCGCGTTCGTAAAGTCCACCCCCAGCGAGTCGAGCTGATCGGCGTGCAAAACCGGCGCCCGGCCCGTGCACAGCAGGGCGTACAAGGCCTGTATTTCCAAGTCTTCGCCGTTTTTCCTCGCCGACAGTTTGACGCCTTCCCCCGATTCTTCCAGGCGAACGAGCCGGGTCGAGGTATGGAGAACGACCCCCAGGCGCGCCAGCTCCTGGCCGAGCAGCTCCGCCGCTTCTTCGTCCTCCCGGGGCAAAATGCGGTCCATAAGCTCCACCAGCGTCACCCGGACGCCCAGTTCGGCAAACAGCGTGGCGTACTCAACGCCGATAAAACTGCCGCCGACAATGATTATGCTGGACGGCAATTGTTCGAGACTGAGAATTTCATCGGACGTCCGAATGCGCTCCGACGCTCGAAGGCCCGGCAGAATCTGCGGCTTCGATCCCCAGGCGATCAGAATCTTTTCCGTTTTCAAAAACTGCCGGACGCCGTCTTCGCCCGTGCAGCGCACCTCCCGGGGCGAAAGAATTTCTCCAAGTCCAATTTTGCTTTCCACCCGCGGGCCCGCAATCATTTTCTGCGCTCCCAGGGCAGCGATTCGGACCATCTGGTCGCGGTGTTTTTTCATGGCGGCAAAATCGACGGCGCCGCCGGAGACGTTCACGCCGACGCGCTTGAGCTTTTTCAAATCCGCGTAAAACCGGCTGCAGGCGAGCATCGCCTTGGTGGGAATGCAGCCGCGGTGCGTGCAGGTCCCTCCCCAGCCGCCTCTTTCGATGATCAGCACCCGCTTGTTCGCGGCCGACGCCGTCTGAGCCGCCGCAAGTCCCCCCGGCCCTCCGCCGATCACAATCAAATCATAGTTTTCGGACATGATGTTCCTCCCCTCAAAAAAATGTTTAACACAGGCCTTGAGGCCGGGCAAACGGAATTTGCCCGCCCGTATCAAGGGTGCAAAAAGGGCCGCGGCGGACCGAAAGCCGCGGGCGTTCGGGCGGAATTGAAACTTGTCATCCCCGTCATTATCTGGTAGTTCACAAAGCAGGATGGAGCGGATGAAAGACATTCTGACGGTTTCACAACTAAATGATAATATTAAAACCTTTCTGGAGGAGTCCTTTGGCGTCCTCTGGGTGGAGGGGGAAGTTTCCAATCTGCGCCGTCCCCAGTCGGGGCATGTTTATTTCACGCTCAAAGACGACAAAAGCCAGATTCGGGCGGTGTATTTCCGCCCCTACGGCGTCCGGGCGGTGAGGTTCGACCTGGAAGACGGCATGAAAATTTTGTGCCGGGCGCGTCTTTCCGCCTACCCGCCCCGCGGCGAATACCAGCTCATCGTGGAGTCCGTGGAGCCTCAGGGCCTGGGCGCCCTGCAAAAAGCGTTTGAGCAGCTCAAGGCGCGGCTGGCCGCCGAAGGACTGTTTGATGCGTCGCGCAAAAAGCCTCTGCCCTTTCTTCCGCGGCGCATTGGCGTGATCACGTCGCCCACCGGCGCGGTCATCCGCGACATATTAAACATCACGCGCCGCCGCTTCCCCTCCGTGAACATTCTGATCGCGCCCGCCCGCGTGCAGGGCGCTCAGGCGACGGGCGAAATCATCACGGCCCTGCGCCGTCTTCACGCGTGGGGAGAAGTGGACGTGATCGTCATCGCGCGGGGCGGCGGTTCTCTGGAGGATCTCGCCCCTTTCAACGACGAGGCGCTGGCGCGTGAAATTTGCCGCTCAACGATTCCGGTCGTCTCGGCCGTCGGCCATGAAACGGATTTTACCGTCTGCGACTTCGCGGCGGACCTGCGGGCGCCCACTCCGTCGGCGGCCGCGGAGCTGGTCGTCCCCCGAAAAATCGAACTGCAGGAAAACCTGCACGACCTGCGCCTGCGTCTCCTGGCTGCGCAGAACCGGTGTCTGGCCCGGCAAAGAGAGCGCCTTGCATCGCTTGCCGGCCGGTTCAGGGACCCGCGCCGGTTCCTGGCCGATTACGCCATTCACGTAGACGATCTGCGCGAACGGCTGAAGCGCGCCCTGGCGCATCAAACGGAGAGCGCAGCCGGCCGGCTGAAGCCGCTGCAAGCGCGCCTGCTGGGCTTCGACCCCCGCCGGCGGATTCGTGAACAAAGCCTGCTTCTTTCCGGACTTGCCAAAAGCCTGCGCGGCGGCTGGAACCATTTTCTTTGGGAGCGCCGCGAAAAGCTGCAGAAAAACGCCGCGCTTCTTTCCTCCCTGAACCCGCTGGCCGTTCTGCGGCGCGGCTACAGCATCACCCGGCGCCTGCCGGAGGGAGAAATCGTCCGCGATGCAAAGCAGTTGGCGCCGGGAAACCGGCTTGGCATTCAACTGGCCTCCGGCCGCATCGAGGCAAGAGTGGAAGCCCTTCAGGGGGAGCAAGCATAGCTCGCAGCGGACATCGGAGGGTTTCTTAAAAAAAATACAACGGGAGTGAAACACGATGGCAAAAGAAAAGTTTGAAGACGCGCTGGAAAAACTGGAAGAAATCGTGAGGGAGATGGAAGCGGGCGAACTGCCGCTGGATGCCGCGCTGAAGTCCTTTGAAGAAGGCATCCGCCTGATTCGCTTCTGCTCGGCAAAGCTCGACGAGACCCAGCGCCGCGTGGAGCTGCTGCTGGAAAAAGACAACTCCCTGCAAGCCAAAACGTTTCAGGACGGACAAGAAGATGAAGCATGAGGATTTTCTTGAGGCCTATCTGAAAGACCGGCGCAATATTGTGGAAGAGGCGCTCGACCGCTATCTTCCGGCCGGGGACCAGGAGCCCCGGGAACTGCATGCCGCCATGCGCTACAGCGTTTTCGCCGGGGGCAAAAGGATCCGGCCGATTCTCTGCATGGCCTCGGCGGAAGCGTGCGGCGGGGACCTTGCGCCGGTGATGCCGGTCGCCTGCGCCCTGGAACTGATCCACACCTATTCCCTGATCCACGACGACCTGCCGTCGATGGACAATGATGACTTCCGCCGCGGCAAGCCCACCAGCCACAAAGTATTCGGCGAGGCGGCGGCGATCCTCGCGGGAGACGCGCTTTTGACGGAGGCTTTCGCGCTGCTGTCGAGGGCGGAAAAAGTCCGTCTGGCGGCGGAGCGGCGGCTGGCCGTCATTCAGGAAATCGCCCTGGCTGCGGGCGCAGCGGGCATGGTGGGAGGTCAGGCGCTGGATATTCGAACAGACAAAGAAGATCCGGACATCGAGGCCCTGACGGACATGCACAGGCGCAAAACCGGCGCGCTGATCATGGCGGCGGTCAAAACCGGCGCGCTCATCGCGGGCGCAGACGAACGAAAGCTTTCGGCGCTGACCGGCTACGCAAACCGCATCGGCGTAGCTTTTCAGATTGCCGACGACATTCTCAACGTGGAAGGCGACGAGCGCCTCATGGGAAAAAGGACCGGCAGCGACGCCGCCCGGGGAAAAATCACCTACGCATCACTGCTGGGGCTTGAGGCAGCCAAAGCAAGGCTGGCCGACGAGGTCGGAGCAGCCGCCGCCTGCATCGCCTCCTTTGATGCGCGCGCTCTGCCGCTGCGCGCGATTGCCCGCTTCATCATGGAACGAAAATCGTAAAGGTTCACCATACCCGCAATGAAAACTCCCGAAATCATCTCTTACAGCGTGCTGGCCCGAGTCAACGACCCGGCCGATCTTCGCGGACTTTCCGTCATGGAGCTCCAAAAACTGGCGGAGGAAATCCGCGACCTGATCATCTCCACGGTCGCGACCACCGGCGGGCACCTGGCCTCGTCGCTGGGCGTCGTGGAACTGACGATTGCGCTGCACTATGTCTTCAATACGCCGCAGGACCGGCTGATCTGGGATGTAGGCCATCAGTCCTACGCGCACAAGATCGTCACCGGCCGCAAGGAAAAGTTTGCCACGCTGCGCCAACGCGGCGGCCTCAGCGGCTTTCCGAAGCGGTCGGAAAGCCCCTACGACACGTTCAACGTCGGGCACAGCGGAACCTCCATCGCGGCGGCGGCGGCCTTTGCCGAAGCCCAGTGCCTGAAGGGCGAACACAACAAAATCATCGCGGTGATCGGCGACGGCTCCCTCACCACCGGCATGGCGTTCGAGGGATTGAATTGGTCGGGCGACCGTAAAAAAAACCTGATCATTGTGCTGAACGACAATGAAATGTCCATCTCGCCCAACGTCGGCGCTCTCTCGTCCTATTTGAACAGAATCATGACCGGCGACCGGGTCACCCGCTTCAAAAGCGAGCTGAAGAGTTTCTTCAAAAGCATTCCCGGCATCGGCGAGCAGATTTTAAAATTCTCGCAGCAGATCGAAGAATCGGTAAAAACCTTCGTGGTTCCCGGCGCCCTGTTTGAGGAGCTGGGGTTCACGTATGTCGGCCCCCTGGAGGGGCACCGTCTGGACTACCTCCTCAAAAACTTTGAAAACGTCAAGAATCTGGAAGGCCCCGTGCTGGTGCACGTCATTACGCAAAAGGGCCGGGGCTACAAATTCGCGGAAGAAAATTCTCTCACCTACCACGGCATCGCGCCCTTTGACGTGGAAACCGGACAGACCCTTCCTTCGTCCAATCCCGCACTTTCCTACACGGCAATTTTCGGCAGGACGATTACTCAATTGGCCGCGGATGATTCCCGAATCGTCGCCATCACGGCGGCCATGTGCGAGGGCACGGGGCTGGAAAAATTCCGGGCCATGTTTCCGCAGCGCTTTTATGACGTGGGCATCGCCGAACAACTGGCCGTGACTTTTGCCGCGGGCCTGGCCGCCCAGGGTCTGCTGCCCGTCGTGGCGATTTACTCCACCTTCCTGCAGCGCGCCTACGATCAGATCCTGCACGATGTCTGCCTGCAAAACCTGCCGGTCGTTTTTGCCGTGGACCGCGCGGGCATTGTCGGGGAAGACGGCGCAACCCACCAGGGGCTTTTTGATCTGTCCTATCTGCGCAATCTCCCCCACCTGGTCATGATGGCCCCGAAAGACGAAAATGAACTGCGGCACATGCTCAAAACAGCCGTCGGCTGCGGCTCGCCCGTTTCCATCCGCTACCCGCGGGGCAAAGGCGTGGGCGTTCCCCTCGACGGCGGGATTACGACGCTGCCCCTGGGGAAAGGCGAAGTGCTCCGTGAAGGCTCTGACCTGGCGATCATCGCCGTCGGCTGCACCGTTCATCCGGCCCTGCAAGCGGCGCAAAAGCTGGCGGATGAAGGCATCGGCGCCAAAGTCATCAACGCCCGGTTCATCAAGCCGCTCGACGCGGAGCTGATTTTGAACACGGCCGCGTCCATCAAGAAAATCCTGACCGTCGAAGAAAACGTTCTGGACGGCGGATTCGGAAGCGCCGTCCTGGAATTGCTGGCCGAAAACGGCGTGACGGGGGCAACCGTCAAAAGACTGGGCATTCGCAATCAATTTGTCGAACACGCCAAACCCTCCGAATTGCGCTCTTCGCTTGGCCTTGATGAAGAAGGCATCCTTCAGGCGGCCCGGGAGTACGGGAGGTAGGGGGGACACCCTTAAGTAATTAAGTTGACGGCTCAGACTGATTTTGCTAAAAGACAACTCATGCCAAGATCGGGACGAATAGACGCGCCGGGCGCCCTTCATCATGTTATGATCAGGGGAATGGAGCGCAAACAGATATTCCGAAACAACGACGACCGGGAAAATTTTCTGGCTCGATTGGAGAAACTTCTGCCAGCAACCCAAACCTCCTGCTTTGCCTGGGCGCTGATTTCCAATCATGCCCATTTTCTTTTTCGGTCGGGAACCGTCCCCATCGCCACCCTCATGAGCAGACTCCTGACCGGCTACGCAGTCTATTTTAATGCCCGTCATAAGCGTAGCGGCCGGCTTTTTCAAAATCGCTATAAATCCATCCTCTGCCAGGAAGACACCTATTTGACTGAACTGGTGCGATACATTCATCTGAATCCGCTCAGGTCAGGATTGGTGAAAAGCATAGAGGAATTGAATCACTATCCCTATTGCGGCCATAGCGTTCTTATGGTTCATAAAAAGCGAGACTGGCAGGAAAAGGATTATGTACTGAGCTATTTTGGGAAAAATCGTGCCAGCGCAATCAGACGCTACAATGAGTTTGTCGCGGCTGGCATTGAGCAGGGGCGTCGCACCGACTTGATCGGAGGAGGGCTTATTCGCAGCCTTGGGGGGTGGTCGCCGATCAACAAAAGAGAGTTGCGAGATGCGCACATCAAGAGCGATGAGCGGATTCTTGGCGATGGTGATTTTGTAAATGCGCTGCTTGCTGATGCAAACGAAAAATTAGAACGTTTTCATATCATAAGACATTTAGGTTACGATCTCGATAAAACGGCCAGACGGGCGGCAGAGGTCTGTCATGTTGCCCTGGAAGATATTTTTGCCAGAAGCCGGCAAAAAACAAAAGTCGAGGCAAGGAGTGTTTTTTGTTACTGGGCGTCGCGAGAGGCCGGGATTTCTTATGCCGAGATCGCCCGTCGGCTGAATATCAGTCTTCCGGCGGTTAGCTACTCTGTTGATCGTGGAGAAAAGATTGCCAAAGAACGGGGATATCAACTCCTAGATACTTAAATACTTAAGGGTGTCCCCTATATTAAACTTGACACCGTGCGGGTTGTTGTGACTATAAACAGCGGAAATGTAAACGGTCAGGCCTGCCAGGACTTGCCGAAAAATATCGGTTCATCAAGAAAAACAAGGAGGTACAGCAATGGTAGAAGCGACAGCAGGAAAGGGTGCGTCTTCGAATCTGGACGCGTATTACATCAAACCGAACAATCTGGTCGATCTTTTTGAAGGAAGCGCGGTCCGCTACGCCAACCACAAACTGTTCGGCACCAAGAACAAGACCACCAATCAATACGAATGGGTGAACTACAGCGACGTCGCTGAACGGGTGAACAACCTGCGCGGCGCTCTTCATAAGCTGGGATTGAGCAAAGGTGAAAAAGTCGGCGTCATCGTCAGCAATTGCACGGAATGGTTTGTATGCGCCAATGCCACCCACGGTCTGGGCGGCATTTTTGTGCCCATGTACGAAAAAGAGCTGCAGAAGGTCTGGCAGTACATCATTTCGGACGCCACGATTAAATACCTTTTTGTCAGCAACCAGAAAGTTTACGACGTCGTCATGAGCTTCAAGAAGGATATTCCGACCTTAAAGGATGTCTTTATTATATTCGGCGAAGGGGAAAAATCTCTGGCGGCGCTGGAGAAGATGGGCAAGGAAAACCCCGCCCCCTCCTACAAACCGCACTGGTCGGAGACAGCCTTTATCATCTATACCTCTGGCACCACCGGCGACCCGAAAGGCGTACTGCTGCACCACGGCAACATGACGCACAACGCCCGCGAGTGCCATGTTACTTTCGATGAGGGAGACCCGGAGGAAGTGGGTTTGTGCATTCTCCCCTGGGCTCACAGTTTCGGCCTGACCGCGGATTTGCATACTTACATCACGGGCGGCTGGGCTCTTGCCTTTGCCGAATCCGCCGATAAGCTCCTCGTCAATTTCAGCGAAGTCAAACCCACTCACATGTCCGCCGTGCCGCGCGTCTTCAATATTATTTACGATAAAATTCAGCAGGGTGTCGCCGCTGATCCGGCAAAAAAGAAAGTTTTTGACGCGGCGGTAGCCGAAGCGGTCAAAAACCGGGATCTGAAAGAAAAAACGGAAGAATTCAAATTCTATGACGCGGTGGCCTTTTCCACGATTCGGAACATCTTTGGAGGACGGCTGAAGCACGTCGTTACCGGCGGCGCCATGATGAAGCCGGAAATCGCCCTGTTCTTCGCCGATGTCGGCGTGCCCACCTACGACGGCTACGGACTTTCGGAAACCACGCCGGTCATTTCCAACAATTCGCCCAAACGGGGCAACAAGTACGGAACGGTCGGCAAGCCTTTCAAGGATACCAATGTGGTCATCGACAAATCACGCGTGGGGGAAGACAGCCCGGACGGCGAAATCGTGGTGTACGGCGCGCAGGTCATGCAGGGCTATCACAACAAACCGGCCATCACCAGGGAAGCCATGATGCCGGATACCTGGAAGGGCTTCCCCGGTGTTCGAACCGGAGACCGCGGCTGGCTCGATGAAGACGGCTATCTGCACATCACCGGCCGGTTCAAGGACGAATACAAACTGGAAAACGGCAAATACGTGCATCCCGAATCCATTGAAAACGAAATGAAGCTCCTGCGGTATGTCTCCAATGCCATCGTTTACGGGGACGGGCGCTTATACAACGTCGCGCTGGTCGTTCCGGACTTTGAGGCGCTGAAGACCGATCCCAAAACGTCCGCATGGGCGCAGGGCTCCCGCGAGGAAACCATCGCCAACAAGGAATGCACGGATTTCATCTCCAAGGAAATCAAAGATCATCTTCGCAAAACGTTCGGCGGGTACGAGATTCCCGAGAAGTTCCTTTATATCACCGAGGATTTCACGGTCGATAACGGCATGATGACCCAGACGATGAAGCTTATCCGGCGCAACATCATGAAAACATACGGTGATCGGCTGATCGCGCTTTACAGCGCCTGATCGATCGGCAAAATCGTTCGATCCTGACCAAATCCGAAAAGGGGCGCAGGGGAATCTTCCCCGCGCCCCTTTTTTCGCCGCATCACAGGCAGACCATGTTTTTCAGCGCGCGGACAGCAAGAAAGGTATTCCATTCCCCGTCTTGTCTCCCCCAGGATCCGTCATCGTTTTGCGTTTCGGATAAAACATCCAGAGCCTTGATCCATTGACGGTGAGCCGACGGCAGTGCGGTATAGGGAACATGGGTTTGTGTCATGCTATTGTTCTATAAAGCTTTCCTGTTGCCGCCCCTTTTAAACCATGCTAACATCTCAAAGTGCTGCAGCAGATGTAAAATAAATTCATTCCCGTGAGGCTGGCAGGCAATCCCTATGACTTCAGAAATGCTTATCGTGCTGGGCGTCATTCTGCTGGCGATTTTTCTTTTCGCCTCCGAGAAACTTCCCGTCGATCTGACCTCCATCCTGGTGATGGCGGTCCTGATCATCAGCGGCATTCTGACGCCCACGGAGGGCCTTTCCGGATTCAGCAACGTCGCCACGGTGACGGTCGGCGCCATGTTCATTCTGAGCGCGGCCCTGCAGAAAACCGGCGCAGTAACCTTTTTGGGCACTCTGTCGTCGAAAATCTTCCGGTTCAATTTCTGGGTGGGCCTTGTCGGCACCATGGTTCTGGTCGGCGTCGTGTCGGCCTTCGTCAACAACACGCCGGTGGTCGCCGTATTCATTCCCATCATGCTGGGGCTGGCCGCGACCAACAAACTCAGCCCCAGCAGGCTTTTGATGCCGATGTCGTTCGCTTCCATGTTCGGCGGCGTCTGCACGCTCATCGGCACGTCCACGAACATTTTAGTCAGTTCGATTGCCGTCCAGCACGGTCTGCCCGCCCTGGGCATGTTTGAATTCACCAAGCTGGGCCTTGTCTTTTTTGCGGCCGGCACGCTTTACATGGCGCTGGTCGGCGTGCGGCTGATTCCGCCGCATCCGGCGGAGGACGATCTGACGGACAAATACCGGATGCAGAACTACCTCACGGACATTGTTTTGCAGGACAAGGCCAAATCGGTCGGCCACCGGGTGGCGGATTCCCCGCTGGTGAAGGAGCTGGACATCGACATCCTCGAAGTGATCCGCCACGGCCACCGGCTTCTCGTGCCCGTGTCCGACATTGTCCTCGCGGCCGGCGATCTGCTCCGGGTGCGCTGCGATATCCGGCAGCTTCAGAAGCTCAAGGAGCGCATGGGCATTACGATGAAGTCGGACTGCGAACTGCACGACAATGACTTCCGCTGCGAAGAACTGCGTTTGACGGAAGTGGTCGTCGCGCCGAATTCCCGCCTGATCGGCAAAACCATCAAGTCCTCCGCCTTCCGGAATATTTTCCGCGCCACCGCGCTGGCGCTGCGCCACAACGGACAGCTTTTCAACACCGGCTTTGCCGACACACCGCTCAAAGCCGGCGACGCCATTTTAGTGGAAACCCGCCGGGAGAACTACGAAGCCCTCAAGAGCAACAACGACTTCGTCATCGTGTCGGACATTGAGACCCCGCAGTACCGCAAAAGCAAGATCCTTCCCGCGGTGCTTATCATTCTCGCCGTCATCGTCACCGCCGCGCTGGGCATCGTGCCGATCATGGTCGGCGCGATCGTCGGCGCGATTCTGCTGGTGGTGGCAGGCTGCATCACGCTGGAAGAAGCCTACGATGCCATTGACTGGAAGGTCATTTTTCTTCTGGGCGGCGTGATTTCGCTCGGCGTGGCGCTGGATAAGACAGGTGCGGCCATGTATCTGTCCGGAAAAATGATTGCCTTTCTGGGCGGCTTGGGGCCGGTGGCCATTGTCGCCGCCCTGTACCTGACGACGACGCTCATGACGGAAATGATGTCCAATAACGCGACGGCCGTCCTGCTCGCGCCGATCGCGATCGCCGCCGCCAAAGCCATGGGGGTAAGCCCGACGCCGTTTTTAATGGCAATTGCCTTTGCCGCCTCCGCGAGCTTCATGACGCCGGTCGGCTATCAGACCAACACCATGATTTACGGCGTCGGCCGGTATAAGTTTTCAGACTTTATCAAGGTGGGAACGCCGCTCAACATCATCTTCTGGATTCTCGCGACGCTCCTGATTCCCGTTTTCTTCCCGTTCTAAGAAGACCCGCGGGAATTGGGGTTACCCGTTTTTCCGGCGTATTGGCGCATGCGGGCGAAGACACGGACGGCCTGCTCCGGAAAATCACAGCAGGGAAGGCCGCCTGCTTCTAACAGATGCTCGCACGCCGCTTTATCCCGGCTGTCTCCCAGAAGCGACACAAAGACGGGCTTGCGGCGGTCCGATTGAACGACATCGATCAGGGACTGATAGACGTCGGGATTCGTTTCGGCAAAGGAAATAAAAACAATTCCATCAACGCCCCGGTCATCCAGAAGGGCTTTCACCACTTCCGTGATGGTTTTCTCGTAACCGTGGGTCAGCCAGTCGGGAAAGATGTCAACGGGATTTTTTGTCTTGGAGGAGGTTGCGATCACCCGGCCGATCCTGGCCAGTGTGGCATCCGCGAGCTTCGCTGTCTGCAATCCCTGTTCCATCGTCGTGTCGACGCTCATGATCGCCTGCGCGCCGCTGTAAGAGACATACGCCAGGCGGTCGCCTAAGGGAAGCGGCATGTTCAAAAAACCTTTCAGCGTCCGGACAAACTCGTCAATGGCGTGAAGGCGGATCGCGCCCGCCTGCCGCACGATTCCGTCAAATACTGCGTCTTCCACCGCCATGCTCGCGGTGTGCGACGCGGACGCTTGCGCGCCGGCCCGCGTGCGGCCGCTTTTGATAATCAGCACCGGCTTTTTGGCCGCCGCCTTCTTCAGCGTTTTCGCAAACCGGTTCCCGTCCTTCACGTCTTCCAGATACAGACCGATGATTTTCGTCTGTTCATCGTCGGCCATGAAGGAGAGGGCATCGGATTCGTTGACGTCCACCTTGTTTCCCAGGCCGATGCCTTTGGACAGATGAAGGCCGTCGAGCGAACTCAGGTAGCGCAACAGCGCGCCCACAAAAATGCCGGACTGCGCGGCAAAACCGATGCTGCCGGGCGCAAGCATTCGGGAATTGGCGAAATAAGAAGTGGTCAGTTTGGTTTTGGTGTTGACCAGTCCCAGGGTGTTGGGGCCGAAGCCTCTCATGCCGGAGGATTTCAGAATGGCGCGGACATCCTCCTGATAGGCGGCGCCTTCCGTTCCCGTTTCCGCGAAACCTTCGGCGGAGATCACCGCCCCCTTGACGCCCCTGGCGGCGCAGTCGCGCAAAGCGTCCGGAACAAAACGGGGCGGAATGAGCAAAACCGCCAGATCGATGTCAAACGGCACGTCCCGCACGCTTGAATATAATGGAAGGCCGAACACCTCTCCCCCCTGCGGGTTGACGCCGGCCACGCGGCCCGCAAATCCCACTTCCATCAATACCTTCAGAAGCTGCGCGCCGGGTTTTTCCTGATCCCGCGACGCTCCGATTACGACGACGCTTTGCGCTTCCAGAATCTCACGAATCGGCCGCATGTGTTGCCCCTTTCTTCCGGATGGACAAAACCTTTTACCGCTTTTCTAAAAAAGTTTTATAAAAATGAAGTGTCACGCTTTGCACATGCATGGAAGCATTAAATAACACAAAGCAAAACTTGTCAATGACGAGTCAAAATTCCCGTTCAATGGCTCTGAGGTTGGGCTTGCTTTCGTTAAGGAAACCATATAAAGACATTTTGCATCATTGGTGGAGTGGAATGAAAATATTCAGGTCGATCAAGAACACTAAAGCCTTTTCTCTCTTCCTGGCTGTTTTATTGTCTTCAGCCGTCACCCATGGCGTTTGCAACTTCGGTTACGGCCCGGAAAAAGTCGTCGTCATACAAAATGGCAGTTATTCCGCCGACGGCAACGCTGAAAACAACTGCCGGATGAAACCCCATTTTCCGGGAATTGTTTTTAAGCATTACGGCATCTTCCACAACGCCCGACTTTCTGACTACACACACCTTAGCGTACAATATCCAAGTCCAAAAGATGTTTTCCTTTCGAGAAAATCCACGCGAGCACCTCCCGCAAGAATCGTTTCCTGACATTGCCCTTCAGATTTGTCTTTTGTTCTCATTCAACATGAATGGCGGATCAAAACCTGCCTCACGTTGCTGGCAAGCATTGTCTTTTCAACGGACTGAAGACATCAATCAAAAGAAGAAATCGTCATGAAATGCATTGGAACAATCACATCATTCAAGCATTAAGGAGGATAAAAACCATGACTAGTCTCGGTTATGAGTTATTAATATTTCTTGCCATAGCAATTGTTATTGCTGTTGCTTTCATCGTGGTTCGCCCCGGAAACAAGTCGGATCATGGGACAAATGATTCTGAAAATAAAATGGTTGATCCTGAACTGCCGTCACCGAATTCCAAGGGCAAGACCAATCACCAGAAGAAATAAGGACGCATGACTCCCACCACGACCGGTTTGATCGGCTTTGCCGTACTGATTATTTTGATGTTTTGGCGGATGCCCGTGGGATTTGCCATGGCGCTTACCGAGATGAAAAAATACAAGTACGACCCGGCGCTGGCCACCGGCGTGGTGGCAGGCGCGGCCCGCGACGTGCCGCTTCATATTGTCTTCAAGGGTTCTTTGAATATGCTCTACGCGATGATTGCGCTGGCGGTCTTGTTGATGGTCTTTCCGAAAATCGCAACCTTCCTTCCGCAGCTTCTATAGGGGTTCTCCAGGGGTCAGGCTAGCCTAATTCAAAGCTCGTGACGCCGAAAATTTTTTCCAGCGGAAGGATCGGGGCCGGACCGCGATACATGCGCGCGGTTTCGAAAACCTTTTCCATGCCATGGCGCGTCACCAGCCTTTGTGCGCCTGCGTTGGGTTCAGGAATGTCGAGGCAGAAGGAGTGACCGGCGGCGGTTTCTGTAAGCGCCCCGAATAAAATCCCTGCAGTTTCTTCATCATCGGCAAACAAAGGACCGATTTTATACCCCCGGCGGCATTTCCGAATCACGCCGTATCCGGAAAGCCTTCCTTTTTTTACATGGCCCAGAGCCGCGCCTTCGGGCTGCCGGATCCACTGCCGCAAAAAAGACGTGCGCGGGGCAGGAAACATCTTTCGATCATAGGCCAAAAGGTCATCCAACGGCACAACGGACAGATCAACGATTTCGGATGGACGCAGGAGAGCGCGAGTCGCCTTGCCCTGAAAACGTATATTGCGGTGGGCGACGGCAAATCCCAGACGCCGGTAAGTTTCCTGCTGGGCAACGACGGCATCATTTCCGATGATGCGGCCGCCGACATGATCCTGCGCTTTTTCAACCAGCGCATGTCCGATGCCCTGTGTACGGTATTCGGTTTCGACGATGTAGAAGCCGGCAAACGCAAATCGCTCGTCGTAAGCTACGGCAGAAATGCATCCCACCGGTTTTCCGCCGAACCGGGCCAGAAAAAATCCCGTCGGATCGGCAGCATAAAAACAGGCTGCGTCATGAAGGCCCGGATTCCATCCCTCTCTGGCGGCCCAATCCACCGCCAGGGCGACTTCTTCGGAATTCATGGAGGAAACGGTCAGATTCATCTTCCATTCCTGATTCGTGGTGAATTGCATCTCGCGGAAAGACTATCAGAAAAGAATTTTCTTTAAAAGGCCGGATCTTGCCGGATCGAATTTTCCGTGCTTTCAATTTGTCCTGACCCTGAAAGATTGCCTGCAAACCAAGCCACACTCCGAGCCTTAGCTCAATCTCGAACGAAGCGGTTGCGCGGGCGCAGGCGGCAACCAGCGCCCGTCGGGATACGAAGGTTAGGTCTTGTCTTTGACGATAGAACCCACGATCATGCCCATCAGACTGAACTCCATCATTCCAAACCATGCCCATTTTGCAACCAGCAAGAACGGCAACGGATAGAGAACATACTGATTGATGTCCACGATGACGGCGATTAACAGCCCAAAGACAAAACCGAAAAACAATCCTTTTCGAATACTCTTCTCTGAAACAAAGAACGAATAGAGTGCCGTGAACAGAAAAGAAACGGCGAGGGTTGCCAGGATGGATATCCATACTTTTGATGAAAAATCCACCCGCCTCAATGATTCCACTTGCTGGTTGGCTTCGCCAAGAATGACCAGATGAACGATCCCATTATAAAGAATTGAAAAAACAAAGGAGAGCATCGCCGCAAGGAGGAATCGAATCTTGTTTGTTTTCATCTGAATTTTTCTCCACCGGACGCAATGATAAGGCTCACGGGGAGCCGGATTTAATTTTAAGTTTTAGAAGACTGTTCTTTTATGTCTGAAGATGACCACGGATCACCTGTTTCAAGCCGTCGCAAAAAGCCGGATCATCAATCACGGGTCCGAACAGCGGCTCGATTGCTTCGGCCAATTTCAATCCGTAGGGAAAATCTTTCATCGTTGATGCGCGTATCATCTTATCGGTTCCTCTTCTTTCGCGCCAAAGAACCGCAAAGGCACGGCAGAACGGCGGTGCACGCTCGACCTAAGCGACGGCTCAGTGAATGCCCCGTATGCAGGCCTTGCCGGATCCGCAGCCGACTGAAAACCTACGGAAAAGGAATTGCATGAAACGCCACCAGAACGACAAACGCCGACACGCCCAAAACGGCAATCAACAGCTCTCTTTTGAATTTCATATACTCTCCGACCCTGGCGTTCACGTATTGCGTAAGAACCTTCCAATGGACAATCACGTGAATGACAGCCGCCATCAAGAAAAGAAAGGAAGCCGTGTTATGGATGGTCATGAAAAAGTGGCTCCACTTGAGGACGCCATCGTGTGATGTAAAATGGAGCGCTATGCCGGAAGGAACCAACCATACGCCAGCGCAAAACAAAGCCACCGATGCCAATACGCGAATATTGAATCTTGACCGATCAGCAACTTGATTCCCCATCTTTTCAATCCTCTTCCTTTCCATTTTTTCGGCCGAGCCATCAATACAGGGTGTTTGGTTTCCTTGACTGTTCACAGCCTTTGTTCGCTTATTGAAAGGTACGTCTTTGCAAGGCAAACGTCAATGATTTTAGGCCGACATGGTAATCACAGGATCAACCCTTTTGTGGAGCATCGCGAACTTTTGGCAGACCTTTTAATGATTTCTCACTTGCGATTCAATGAAAATAGAACCGTCCCCTTTTTTTACTTTTTTTATTCGGCTTCCCTTTTTCATGCAGGAAGTGTACAGACGCAGATGTCTGCATCCCTGTCCTGGATACAGACCGCGTGTAAAATTGAAGATTTTTAAAAGCCAAAAATCTGGCCACCGTCCCCAACCCGATTGGTTTCATCCCGGAGGTCAGTCTATTGATTGAGGAACCCATATGACAAAGAAGTGTTTTCTGAAAATGGTTTTCAGTCTGCTTTTGACAGCGGTGATAGCCGGCCTTGCGCCGCAGGATATTTTTTCGCAAGACCGAATGGGCGCAAGAGGAGGCAGGACCATTCCGATGGACCGGCCCGCCGTTGCCGTTCCCGGAGCCAATGCGGGCACGGCCTCTTCAACGGCCCAAGCCACGGCGGCCCCCGCGGGAAAGACCTGGTTTGGCGCAACGGTTCGGCCGGTCACGGGAAAAGATATGCGGATCATGCATATGGAATATGGAAGGTGGCCGGTTGTTTTTGTTTCAGAAGTGGTCAAAGAAAGTCCGGCGGAAAAAATGGGCATTCGGCTCAACGATATCATTCTTTCCGTCAACTACAAGGACATCAAAACGCCCGGCGAGTTTCAGGATGCCGTTGCCGCTTTGCGTCCCGGAGATAAAATCGTCCTGCTGGTCGCGCACGCCGGCGAGAAAGCGCAATACATATCCGGAACGGCGGAATCTCCCCCAGGAGGGGCTAAAACGGCGGCGGCTGAGAAAGCTGTCCCGGCAGCCTCCCCCGCCGTTACGGCTGCCGATATAGCGGCAAAAATTTTCGCGCCCACGGGCAGTGACACGATCAACGCAATCCGTTGCTCTCCCGACGGCAAATACCTTATTTCCGGCGGGGGGTATAAAAAAGATTCCCTTAATCTCTGGGATATTTCCGCGGGCAAAAAGATCCGCGCGTACCGGGGGCACGCGGATGCCGTCAACGCCGTGGCTTTTTCTCCCGACGGCAAAACCATCCTTTCAGGAAGCTTTGATAAAACCGTGAACTGCTGGGATGTCGACGCGGAACAGGCGCTATGGACTTTTTCCGGCCATGAGGCGCTGATTCTGGACGTCACCTTTTCTCCGGATGGGAAATATGCCGCGTCAGGCAGCCGGGACAACACCGTCAAACTCCTGGACGCCGCTTCAGGCCGGGAAGTCAGAACCTTTTCGGGGCACACGGATGGCGTCAAATCCATCGTGTTTTCACCCGACGGCAGATATCTTCTTTCGGGGAGCTTTGATAAGACGCTGATCCTGTGGGACGTCCAAACCGGCGACAGGTTGCAGACCTTTGAAGGACACCAGTGGCAGATCGCCTCCGTGGCTTTCTCGCCGGACGGCAGGCAGATTTTCTCGAGGAGCGGAGATCGGGTGGTTAAAAGCTGGGATGTCGCCGCAGGCCGGGAAATCAGGACATTTACCGCGGATGATGTCAATTCCGCCGGGGCGAAAAGCGGCTCGCAGGGAATACGGGCTGGAGCCTTTTCCGCGGATACACGCCGCATGATTACCACAAAGTCTTTTGGCGGCGCCATTTCACTCTGGGATATGGATTCCGGCAGGATTCTGAAGAAGTTTGCCGGTCACCTGGGAAATGTCCCTGCCGTAGCCTTTTTACATAATGAACGTTATTTTCTTACCGGGGGACAAGACGGCGCGATAAGGATTTGGGACATCGATGCCGGCAGGGAAATCGTCCAGTTCGTCAGTTTAAAAGACGGCGAGTGGATCGTTCTCACGCCCGAAGGCTATTACAATTCATCCCTGAACGGCCATAAATATCTCCACATCAAAGTGGGCGGCAAGGTCTATGGAATCGACCAGTTCTACGATGTTTTTTACCGCCCGGACATCGTGTCGGCGAAGATTAAAGGCGAGGACATCAGCAGCCTGGTCAGCCTCACAATTGACGAGGCGCTGAAAAATCCACCGCCCGCGGTTGAATTTACAACCGTGCCGCCGCAGACCGACTCGCCAAAGGTCAAGGTATGTTATCAGGCCGAAAGCACGGGCGGCGGCATCGGCGAGGTGCGATTATTTCACAACGGCAAACTCATCCAATCGGATGGTTATTACCGGGAAGTTGCCAAAACATCAACCGGGACAACCTCGTTGGCTTCGCTAAACAGCCGGTCTATCTACGCGGATATGAGAAGCATCAACATCAAAGCCAAGACAGACGCTGCGTTTATCGCCAGTCAAGCCAAGGGAGATCGCTTTGAAGACTGCAGGGAAATCGATGCGATTGCCGGCGAAAACGAGGTTTCCGTCTCCGCTTTTAACGCCGGCAACACCGTCCAGAGCTACCTGAAAACCATTACATTCAACTCCGGAATCAAGCCGGAGGATCCCCATCTTTATATTTTTTCCATCGGGATAGACCAATACAAAGACAGCAGCGTCAATCTCAAATACGCCGTCAAGGACGCCAAAGAGCTGGAGGCAAAAATCAAAGCCCAGTCCGCCACGCTGTATCGGCCCCAAAACATTCATTATTCGCTGGTGACGGACCAGGAGGCCAACAAGACAAATATTATCAATAAAATCAATGCGCTGGCCGACACCATCAAGCCACAGGACAGCTTTATCCTCTTTGTGGCCGGCCACGGCGTCCTGTTGCAGAATCAGTATTACATGCTCACCCATGATTTCGATGGCCGGATAAATGATGCGGGCGTGATCAGCTCCAACGAAATTGTTGAAATGTCCAAACAGATTAAAGCCTTAAGCCAGTTGTTTATCTTCGATACCTGCCACGCGGGCGGCGTGGACACAATCATCAGCGGTCTTTATGACGCTCGAATGTCCGTGCTGGCCAGGAAGATGGGCCTGCATATTTTCGCCTCGGCCAATGACCAGCAGGCGGCGATGGACGGCTATAAGGGAAACGGCCTTTTCACTTACACCCTGCTCGACGGATTGAACAACAACCGGCAGGCGGACAAATACAAAAACGGCAAGGTCAGCATTGTGGGTTTAGGGGAATATTCCCAAAAGATGACTTCACAAATCTCCAGGCAGATCGGCCATGAGCAGACGCCGCTGATCATCAATTTCGGAAAGGACAGTCCTTTATATCAGGTGCGGTGAGCCGCGAAAGGCTCTCTGGGCGGCGCGCCCGCCGCCCTGACCGAAGGGCCGCCTTGATCAACTTTTATATTTTACATGCAGTCCATCAGTATGACCATTCAGAATGGGCAAGCATTATTCCCAAAAGCGGCTCAGAACGACTATATCAAAACGCTTGCCGCCCTTTACAAAAACAGCCCCAAAAAAATGATGAGCCGGTTCCTTCTCCAGGGCCCATCGACTCCCGTACGGTTTCTCAAGAGACGCGTCTAATAGCCGACCGTCCGGCGGGCCTTTTCCAGACATTCGATGAGATCCTGCATATGCCGCTCTTCAATAAAAGGCGACATGACAAATGACTTGACGGCCAGGACCGGTTCTCCGCATGCGGCGGTGCGGTAATGAGCGGTCACCGACAACGCAAAACCGTTTTCCTGCTCCATCTGACGGTGCAGTTCATCAAATACTTTCCGGTTATAGACATTGCTGCGCCTCAGACTCTCGACGGCCTCGGGGCTGTTCAGCTCATCGTAAAATACGGCCTTTGCATTCATCCCATCAGGATATACGCGAAACAAGGTTACCGGACCGTAGTTGTAATCATTGACCTGGCACATGGCCGGATGTTCGTCGAGTCGTTTTCTCAGGACTTCGGCCATCGTGACCAGGTGCCCAAGAAGCCCGCGATAGCCTTCTTTGCCGAACAGCTTCATGTTGGCCAGAGACGCGAGCGCGGCCCCGCCGGCCCGCGAAGTCTCCAGTGTAAAAATGCCGGGATGATAGTTGCCGAATTGAAACAGGTAAGGCATGAGGCCCGCATCCCGGCTGATCAGGCTCAGGTCGTCTTTGTTTTTGCAAAGAAACATGCTGGAGACATAAGGGCCGAAACCCGTTTTGTGAAAATCAATGCCGACGGAATCGGCGCGGGACAAAGCGCTGATGTTGACATGCGTATCCCAGAGGCACCGCAGGGTCCGGGCATTGAAACCCAGGGTGTTGGCATCGAAGTCATAGTCGTTAAAGACCGACCAGGCCCAGCCGATGACGGCATCGGCGTGGATATGGGGCAGGTAGGGCAATTGATATTCGGCGGCCAGGCTGTCGCGCAGGCCGGCGATGTACTGGAGGTTGTCGATGCCGAAAGCATCGGTCGTGCCCATGGTGGCGATGATGGCTGCGATCTTTTCTCCGGAGTCCAGAATCCTTCGCAGATTGGTTTCGAGGGCGGCGAGATCCATGGAATTATCGGCGTCGGTGGGAACGCTCACAAGGTTGTCCGTTCCGACGCCCAGCCAGCCTAAGACATTGATCTTTGCATAATGCGCCGCGGAGGATGCCACAAGTTTCAGGGGCTCATGCAGGCCGCGGCCGAACGTTCCGGGAGATGCTTTTTCAACGCCGATTTTCGCTCCGTATAGAAAGGTGCCGGTTCCGCCGAAAGTGAAAAATCCGGCGGCGCTTTGCGGATCATATCCGACCAGGGCCGCGCACATGGCGGCCGTTTCAATTTCGGCAAGCCCCACGCGATAGCTGTATTCGTCCGAGATGACGTTCGGGTTGTAGATGGCGCCAAACAGATTGCCGATGATGGAAGGCACGGTTGTCGGCGGTACGACATTTTCCTGCGTGTGGGGATGGCTCCAGATAAATCCTCCCTGCATGTATTCGGCGATGTCGGCGACGGTTTCAGCGACACCCGACATGTTTTCCGGAATCTGTCGGGACCGGGCCTGGCTATAGTCAATCGTTTCGCGCCGGCCAAGATAGGGCCGGTCCGTTTTCAGTTTGTCGATCTGTTCAAGCCCGCCCGCGACGGCGGCTACGAAGTGGCGGTCGGCGTCCGCATTGGAGACGGGCGATGGAAAAGCGCCGCGGATGAGCGGAAGAAGTTCGGCATAGGTTTTGCCTTGAACCGGTTTTGTTCCCGGCGTCGCCCGAAAACCGGAGGAGAAACTTTCGAGCAGGCCCGAAAGTTCCAGCACCTGACGGATTGCCGGACTGGCCTGAATCAGACGAAAAGGAAGCAAATTGCGCGTTTGTCCCGCCGCGGAGCTCGCAGCCGCCGTCTTCATCAAAAACAGCAGGGATCGAATACCCGCGCTGGAAATATACTGCAGTTGAGAAAAATCGAGAACAACCTGCTTATCGCTTTTCTTGACCAGCGGCTCAAGAGTCGTTTCGAATTCTTTGGCGGAAGCAACATCCAGCCGGCCGGAGCATTGCACCGTGATGCGGCTTGCTCTCGTCTCAACGATAATATCCATGGTTCGTCCTTTCCTGCAAGATAAGCCTTGAGTGTTTCAACAAGGGAATCATCACATGCTTAACTTTTTTAACAAGTACGCCATGTTTTTTCCCAGGGTCTTCATGTTCTCGATCCCTTCCTGGTCATTATTGACTTCACCCGGCGCCCATCCATAAACCATGTTCCAGTAGCTGGCGCCCACCAAAAACATCTGCATGTAATGAAGAAAATGATTCATCGTATCAAAGGCATGCGTTGCTCCGCCTCTTCTCACCGCCACTACTGAACCGCCGGCTTTATGCTTAAAAATTCCGCCATTGGCTATAGAAACCATTCCTGCCCGGTCGATTAAGGCCTTCATTTCAGCGGTTACATCCGTAAAGTACGTTGGAGATCCCAAAATAATTCCATCTGCCGCGGTCATTTTGCCAATACATTCGTTCATGATGTCGTCATCAAACACGCATTGTTTGTTTTGATTTTTCACGCATTTCAAACAGCCTTTGCATCCTCTGACAGGCTTTTGTGCAATATGGATAAGCTCGGTCTCAATTCCTTCGTTTTTTAATTCTTGAAAAACCGTTTTGATCAGCAACGATGTATTGCCATTTTTATGCGGACTGCCATTGATTCCTAAG
>JAQUVQ010000072.1 GCA_028693285.1 Smithellaceae bacterium | reverse complement strand
ACTTGGATTCCCATTTTTTCCTGGCGATCTGTTTGAGCCAGTCCGCATCCACCGGCAGAAGCTGCAGCATATGGGGGTGGTACGTTGCTCCGGTCAGGTATTCATTGTAAAAAAGATAGAAATGATCGACGTTGCCGCGAAAATGCCATTCATCGATAATCATGATGATTTCCTGCACCAGCGGCGTGATGCCCGCCGTGGACCCGGGGGTCGTAAGCAGTTCATCCACCGGCTGCCCGGCGTCTTCCACATAGTCCGCCACGCGCGCGCCGACCGAAAGCACTTTGCGGTTTTCTTTTTTCACGCCGGTGCTTTTTATATGATCCAGCGCAAAAACGGAAATCTGCTCATTGAGCTGTCCGCACAGCCCCTGGTCGGATCCGAACACGATGACGCCGAGGCGTTTGATGGGAGCGTTCTTCCGCTTCATTGTCGCGCCCATGCGCTCCTTGAGAACGATCTGGAGGCCCATCTCCACCGTGCGGTTATAATCGCGCAGCGAATCGACCGCCCGCTGGTACTGGCGGATGCTCACGGCAGCCAGGGCTTTCATCGTCTTGACGACGGATAAAAGGTCCCCGGCGCTTTTCATTCTCCTTTTCAGCGACTCAGTTGTTGGCATGGGCTTCCTCAATCTCTTCAAACGGCGCGATCGTCGGTTTGATTTTGTTCATGATGCTGTCGCGGTCCGCCAGATCTATTTTCTTTCCCTCTTCAATCCGCGCGCACAATTCCGGAAGCTGTTCGTTGACGGTTTCCAGCAGACGCGCCTCCACTTCGCGGATCTTTTCCGTCGGAACCAGATCCAGGGCGCCCCCGGTCACGGAAAGAAGTGAGGCAATCTGTTCGGAGGCCCGCAACGGCTTGAATTGGCCCTGTTTCAAGATTTCGCGCACGCGCCAGCCGCGCTCCAGCGTCCGCCGCGTGGCGTCGTCGAGCCTTGTGCCGAACCGGGAGAAGGATTCGAGTTCTTCAAACTGCGAATAGGACAGACGCAGATCGCCCGCGACGGATCGGTACGCGGGAAGCTGCGTCTTGCCGCCCACGCGCGAAACGGACTTGCCGACATCCACCGCCGGCAGAATGCCCTTGCTGAAAAGCACCGGCGAAAGATAAATCTGCCCGTCCGTAATGGAAATCAGATTGGTGGGAATGTAGGACGACATGTCCTGGGCTTCCGTTTCCGTGATGGGAAGCGACGTCAGCGACCCGCCGCCCAGTTCCGGCCGCATGTGCGTGGAGCGCTCCAGCAGCCGCGAGTGAATATAAAAGATGTCGCCGGGAAACGCCTCTCTTCCGGGGGGCCGCCGCAAAAGCAGCGACACTTCGCGGTAGGCCCGGGCATGGGAGGTCAGATCATCATAGACAATCAAAACGTCGCGGCCCTGCTCCACAAAATATTCCCCCATGCTGGTCGCCGCGTAGGGAGCAATAAACTGCAGGCCCGGCGTGTCTTCGCCCGTGGCCACCACCACGATGCAGGATTTCATCACTCCGTGATCGCGCAGTTCGGCGATCACCTTGGCGACGTCGGCGCTTTTCTTGCCGGTCGCGCAATAAATGGAGATGATTCCCGTTTCTTTCTGATTAATGATGGTATCGACGGCAATCGCCGTTTTGCCGGTCATTCGGTCGCCCAGAATCAACTCGCGCTGGCCCCGCCCTACGGGAATGAGCGCGTCAATCACCTTGATGCCGGTCTGCAGCGGCACCGTCACCGGGGCGCGGTCCATCACCGCGGGCGCGGGCCGCTCCACCGGCAGGCGCATGACGGTGTTCACTTCCCCCAGGCCGTCCAGCGGTCGTCCCAGCGGATCAACCACCCGCCCCAGCATGCCGTCGCCCACCGGCACGTCCAGCACGCGCTTGGTGCGCTGTACTTCCGAACCCACCTGGATATTTTCACTGGGGTCCAGAAGAATCACGCCGATTTCCTTGGGATCGATATTGAACACCAGCCCCATGTAATTGCCGGAAAATCGCACCAGTTCCTCCGCACGAATATGCGGCAGACCGCTGACCCGGGCGATGTCCCGGCCGACAAACTGCACGGTGCCGATTTCGTATTGCCTCAGTTCAGGATTCTGCTCTTCCAAAACCTTTTCCATGGTATCGAACGTCTCGTCCAGAAAGGTTTTCAGCTCCTGATTTTCCAATGGCGTTGTTTCCTGATTCATTTACTGCCTCCTGTGGTAGGGAACAGTCGCGACTGTTCCCTACATGACGTTATGCCGCATGCGCTTCTTTCTGGAGCGTTTCCGTCAAACTCTCCACCAGGGTTTCCAGATATTCGTTCAGGCTCCAGGCGATTTTATGGCCGTTGACGCGCATTTCGATGCCCGAAACAATATCCGGTTCGTGCAGATAACGGATGGTAAATCCGTTGGTGATCTGCTTCTTCAGAACTTCCTCAATCTGCTTCTGCCGCGGGCCGGGAATGCCGAAAGCGCTCTGGATCGTCACCCGGTTTCCTCCGCCGCCGATTGCCTTGCGCAACTGAGCGCTCTTTTCCTCGTCCAGCGATTTCACCCGGCGGAGAAATTCATCGACGATTCTTTCCTCCAGATCAGCGTCCGCCAGATCGGAAAGGGCCTTGCGCGCCGTGGCGTATAACTGCTTGGCTGCCCGCTGGCGCAAATCATAGAAAAAGGCGTTCTGCTCCCGGACCAGCATGTCCTGCCAGCGCGCTTTGACCGCATCCACTTCCACGCGCACCTTTTCCATCAGCTCCTTGCGTTTGGCTTCCGCCGCCAGCGTCGCCTCGTTGAGCATGGTTTCTTTTTTCTCATTGAGGCTCTGATTGCGCTTTTCGTAGAGCTGGGCTTCTTCTTCCGCTTTCGTCTTCAGCTCATCCGCCTCGGCAAAGCGCGCGGCGATTTTCGCCTCCCGGTCGTCCATAGCCTTGATAATCCGCCCGTAGAGAAAGCGCTTCAGCAGATACATCAGCAGGAGGAAATTGAAGATTTGCGCTAAAAATACAAACCAGTCGATATGCATGGTTTATCCCCCTACTTGATAATGAAACCCCAGAACGGATTGGCGAAAATCAGAATCATGGAAATCACGAAACAGTAAATGGCGATGGATTCAATCATGGCCAAACCGACGAATAATGTTCGCGTTAAGGAATTCCTCTCATCCGGCTGCTGGGCAATCGCGGCCAGCGCCTGGGCGATTGCCTGTCCCATGCCCAGTCCGGGACCGATTGAACCGATCCCCATTGCCAAACCCGCACCGATAATCGAGGCCATCGCGACGAGACTTACGTTGTCCATACATACTCCTCCTTTATTTCAATTTTATCAGGCTGCAGAGCCCTCTTTTTTGGCTTCCGCGTGATGATCTTCGTCCTCGGCGGAAAGCGCCGAGGCAATATATACCATGGAAAGAATGGCGAAAATGTAGGCCTGAATCACGCCGATCAGAAGCCCCAGAATCTGCATCACGACGGGAAACAGAAAGGGCGTGACGGCCAGCAGAATTCCGATGACCTTTTCATGACTCATGATGTTGCCGAAAAGACGAACGGTGAGCGCGAGCGTCCGGGACAGTTCACCCATGACGTGGAACGGGAAGAAAATAAAGTTCGGCTGAAAATACTCCTTTACATAATGCAAAACGCCGTTTCGGGAAATTCCATAGTACGGAACGGCGACAAATACGCAGGTGGCCAGCGCCGCCGTGGTCGTCATGGAAGACGTCGGCGCGATATATCCCGGCACCACGGCCAGCACATTGGAGGTGCAGATGAATAAAAAGAGCGTGCCGATCAGGGGAACATAATTGTCCGCCCCCTTCTTCGTCATCTCGCTGATTTCTCCGCGGACGATGGAAACCACGATCTCCAGGAAATGCTGCCAGCGCGATACATTCATTTCTGAAGAAAGATTGCGGGTCACCCAAATGGAACCGCCCACCAGAATGCCCATCACCAGCCAGGTATAGAGAATGGTCACATTGAGCGTGATGAAATTCCAGCTCCAGACAACCACCTGATCCGGGCTGATCTGACTTAACGCGACGATTTCCATAGAATCTCCTTCCCCGGTTGATCAAAACCCTTTTCGTCATTCCTGCATCGCTGACGCCGTCTTTTGCGGACCCAGACGAACCGTCAGGATTTTGCGCATCACCACGAAACCGATCAGGACCGCGGCCAGTCTTTCCCAGCGGCCGTCCTGAAGCAAAACGTAGAATATGGCCAAAAGGACGGACAGGCGCGCCACCAGGCTGACCAGCAGAAGAAGGCCGCGGCCTTCCGTTTGCGGCAGCCTCTTCACGGTCTGCCACAGACCGACAAAATAGAGAGCGCCCAGCGCCATTCCCGCGGCACCCATCAAAACAAACATCCCCAAAGCGTTCGGCGTCATGTCATTCCTCTTCGATGATCCGGCTGCGGATTTTTCTGACCCAATAGGCCGCGTTGATGCAGCCGACGATCACGCCGGCCACCAGCCCCATGAGCGCCCAGGAATACTGGCTGGGCCAGGTCCGGTCGATCCAGAGCCCCAGGGCCACGCCGATCAGCGTGGGAATCGCCACCGCCCATCCGACGATGCCGAACATTCCCAGGCCGAACCAGACCGTTTCATTCTTATGCTTGAGGCCTTTGATGCGCAGCGCCTCCCGCTGGGCGACTTTTTCCGCGAAGTGATCCGCCATCTGCCGGCGCCGGTTGGTGGTTCTTCGTATTTCAACCATGTTGAGATTCCTTCCTTGCTCGTTTGGGGTCCGTGCGGCGCGTTCGGGGATCGCGCCCTACTTCAGTTCCACGAAGCGCCGAATCAGCGACGCCTCCAGTTTTGCCGCGGCGGAGCGGACCAGTTTTTCCCGCTCGTCGAGCGCGTCATACTGTTCCACCACCACCTGCTTGAGCTTTCCCAGTTCCGCCGCCTTCACGGCATTGCGCGTGGACACCAGAACATCCGATCCCTTTTTCACCAGCGTGCCGACATCCATGGCCAGAAGTTCTTGGCCGCCTTCGGTCGGCACAAACGAAAAGATGCCCGGGGCCAGCGTGGCGACAAAATCGATATGGTTCGGCATCAGGCAGAAAGAACCGTTTTCCGCTTCCGCGACGATTTTCTTGACCTCCCGCTCCATCATGACTTCCGCCGGCAATAAAATTTTAAGCAACATGTTCTATCTTCGCCTCTTCAATCGGTCCGATCATGTAAAGCGCGCGCTCCGGATACTCGGCAAACTCATCGTTCAGGATCCGCTCGCACCCGTTGAGCGTTTCTTCCCGGGAAACCATTTTTCCGGCCGTGCCGGTGAACTGCTCGGTGACAAAGAAAGGCTGCGTGAAAAACCGCTCCAGCCGGCGCGCGCGGAACACGGTGCGCTGATCCTCGCGGGACAGTTCGGAAATGCCCAGCATGGCGATAATGTCCTTGAGGTCTTCATACACCGCGAGGGTCTTGCGAATTTCCTGGGCGATTTTGTAGTGCCGTTCACCGGCGATGTTGGGCATCAGCATTTTGGATCCCGACTGGAGCAGATCGATGGCGGGATACAAGCCTTCACTGGCGCGCTTGCGCGAAAGCGCGATGGTCGCGGACAGGTGACCGAAGGTGTGCACGGCCGAGGGATCGGTGAAATCGTCCGCCGGAACATAAACGGCCTGAATGGAGGTGATTGCGCCGGTCTTGGTGTTGCAGATGCGCTCCTCGAGCTCCGCGAGCTCCGTGGCCAGCGTCGGCTGATACCCGAGCCGGGACGGCAGCTGCCCCAGAAGGCCCGACACTTCCATGCCCGCCTGGATGAAGCGGAAGATGTTGTCGATCATCAGAAGCACGTCCTGTTTGGCATCGTCGCGGAAATACTCGGCCATGGTCAGCGCCGCGTGTCCGACGCGAAACCGCGCGCCCGGCGGTTCGTTCATCTGGCCGAACACCATGACGGTGTTCCCCAGAACGCCGCTCTCCTCCATTTCCCGGTAGAGCTCCTCGCCTTCGCGGCAGCGCTCGCCGATTCCGCAGAAGATGCTCATGCCTTCGTGACCGCTGACGGTGTTGTGAATCATCTCCGTGATCAAAACGGTCTTGCCGACGCCGGCGCCGCCGAACAACCCGGCCTTGCCGCCTCGTTCCAAAGGCGCCAGGACGTCGATGGCCTTGATGCCGGTTTCAAAGATTTCCGAGACGGTGGACTGATCGCGCAGCGGAATGGGCTCGCGGTGAATCGATCGGGCTTCGCACCCCTCGACATTGCCCTTCTTGTCGATGGTGTTGCCGAAAACATTGAACACCCTTCCCAGCAACTGATTTCCCACGGGAACCTCAAAGGGTTTGCCGGTGTCGGTGACCACGGCGCCGCGGGCCAGGCCCTGCGTCGGCGTCAGGGCGACGCCCCGGATGGTGTTGTTGTCCAGTTGTGTAAACACCTCGATGACAACCTCGCCCTTTTCGCCCGCCGTCAACACATTTCGGATCGGCGGGGCAACGGGAAAGTGGATGTCAACGACGCTGCTGCGAACGGATAAAACCTTTCCTTGATTTGTTTGCTCGGCCACGGTTCGTTCACCTCGTTTATTTTTTCTTGGGAGCGGCTCCCATTAATGCCATGTATTTATCCGTCAGGATATAAGCGATGTAATCGAAAATAAGAATCGTCCGCGTCTGACTTTCCAGGGCCTGCTGCTGCTCGGTAATGGTAACGAAGATGGCCTGAAACTCGGCGTAAAGCCAAATGTGGCGGCGCATGAGAATGATGGCGTAAAGCACCTCCTGCAGCGGAACTTCTTCCCTGAAACGTTTTTCGGCAAATTTGGACATGAAGTCGTAAATGGCGGGGTAAGGATCTTTCAGGGTAAAGACACTGCTTAACTTGCGGTAAAAATCCGCAGCCTGAGGAATAAGATGATTTTCATGGAGATCGTGATAGGAAGGCGTCTTGGCGTTTTGGGCGACGTCTTTCGCCCAGTTTCGTGCAATCGCCTCGGAATTGTTTGCCATCACATCCAGTAGCTTCAACGATGCCAGCATATGCCTTCTCCCTGCTTCTTTGGGAAACCTGCCGGTTTCCCCATGAGGATGCTGCATGACTGCGGATCAAAGAGCGGACTGCCTCGGTTTCCCCCAACCAATGAGCAATCGGCGTGCCAGAAATGTCATTTTACGCAAACCATTGATTTTGCTGATGGTGCGAAGACCATGCCATTGAACGCCGTCGGAACGGGCGACCCGAATGTCTTCGGTTTGATCGCGCACCGTCAAGGGCACACCCGGAAAATGCAGACCGGTGCAGGTTTTGAGCAGGATGTCTTATTTGTCACGGGGGCGCGACGTAAATGTCGCGTTCGGGAAAATCCGCGGCCTCATGATTCCGTCTGTGAGGAAAAATTGCGAAAAGCAGATCAACGAAAAGGACGGCAGCCCCGTGAAACAAACCTATGGTTCAAGGAGCAGACTCTCTTGACCGAAAGACCGGTCGTCGG
>JAQUVQ010000028.1 GCA_028693285.1 Smithellaceae bacterium | reverse complement strand
TAATGCGAGACTATGGCATCCCGAAGAAAAATATTTCAAATCGATAAATAACTTTTTATTGATTATTCGCATTGTTTTCTATAACTTACTTCATCTCTTTACGAAAACGTTGGGACAGTAGTGATTTGCAATAAGGATTCTTTCAATAACGGAAAAGAATCTTTTAGTCAAATGGAAGGACAACAGCCCAGGCGCACAGAGCTTTTGATGGAATCGTTGTCGCTTGTATGACTAACGGAAGGTTGCGTCATCCCACATCTCTGCCGGGGGAGGAAAACTAACCGCAAACTCGATGCTCAAACGCACCATTCCGTCCAGACGCTTGGGAATGCAGAAGCGGAGTTTTCCGCCGGGCCTTTCCCAATCGTTTGAGCGGACAAACTTTCCATCGCGGACATCTTGAAAAAAGGTTTGTGTGAGCTCGCCGCGGCTGGTTACGCTGGTCGGGTTGCCGTATTTGTCAAGCAGGATGGATTGAACCAGCTGATAGGTCTGGAGCATGTCCTCTGGACGGTCGATGGCGCCAAAATCAATAATGACGAGAGCTTTTTTCAGGATTTTATTTTCCTGGATGAGGACAAGGCGCTGACGCTGTTCAATTTCTTCCAGGACTCTGGTTTCATAGGTCAGATAAACATCATCGCGGACGGGGTTTACAATGCCTTTCGCCTTAAGCAGTTCAACGGCTTTTTCGATTTTCATGCCGGGGATCAGTGCGGCTATATCTACATTGAACAGAGCGGGAATGGCGCTTTCACTGTCTTGCACAAGCGCTTGCTCCTCTGGTTTTGGTTTCCTTCCCGTGGTGGTTTTGGCAGGTTTGTCGAAATAAAAGGTCCAGTAGGCGCCCAATTTGTAGCTGCCCGTCTTCTGCCCGGGATCCGGATCTCTCTGGCCGTAAAGGATCTCCACTCCCAGAACGGAGCGTTCCGTGGTGTATCGATAATTGAAGCCCTGGTTGACTGTTCCCACATCGACGCCTCCATCGTAAGGCCGCTGCAGGTCCGACCAGGAAAGGTTGTAGTCCAGGCTGTGGGGGCCGCTTTTTAACCCCACAATCAGCGTCGGAAGGAGTTCATCCGTTTTGGCGGTCGGGCTTTCTGTTTGGCGATAGAGAATGCCGGGGGTGACGGAGCCGGAGAAACTGCCGAAATGCACAGAGCGGTCCGCGCTGAAACTGATTTGACGGGTTTTGACGTCGACGCCTCCCGCAATGCGGTCGGAAAGGTCCTGAATCTGGCAGCCGAGCCGGCTTTTCCATCCGATGATGGCTGGAATATTAATGTTGGCGCTCACTGTGCCGGTGATCCGGTCGGTGGCTTTGTCATCACTGCTAATGTCCTGTCCGAAAGCGTCCAGAGATCCCAGCGGGCCGTTTAAGTTGAAGCCGTAAACAATCGTGTCCGTCGGGTTATTCATTTCGTAGTTGCTGGTGGTCTTCTGGGCGCGGGCCCTCATCTGATAACCCTTGGGCAAACGCCAGCCCAGGTGTCCTTCCGCATTTTTTGTCGCCGGAGAAACTGAAGCTGCCGAGGGTCGGTAATCCCGGCCGTAAGACTCATAGCGGACCCGATACGTCAGTGGCCAGTTGCTCGAACCGGAACCTTGAAAAAACAATCCATTGTCACTTTGTTTCTGTCCGCTTTCCGGCCCGTCCCAGCCATCGTGATCCCCGGTGAACCTGGACAACTCGCCTTCCAGAAGCAGTTTTTGATTGACGGCTTTCACAATTGCATTTCCGGCGGCGCTATAAATCAACTGCGAACGGCTCAGAGAGGCTTGTTGTTCATCAGCCTGCCTGCTGTTTTGAACGGCGTTTAAGCTGAATTTGCCGAATTTTGCGTTGTCTATCATATACGAAGCGCCGTTAAAGTAGCTGTCCTGAAGGTGGAAATTGCGCCAGGAAGATTGCCGAGCGCCTGAGGTGATGATGAAAGAATGTCTGCTGCCGGAGTTTTGGAATGGCTGAAGATCAAGCTGCACTCCCTTCAGGGAGCTCTGTAAGGTACGGTACGTGTAATAAGAGAAAATGTCCCCCATTTCCAGACGCAGGGGGATGAGACTGTCACCCTTGGTTTTGGTCAGATTCAGTCGCTCGGGAACAATTCCGTAGTAGTTGCTCCGGTAAGGCGAGTTGTTGAGCACGCCGGTAATTTCGCCCCGCCAGGTGTCGTATTTGCTGACCGATTTGCTGAAGTTGAGATTGAGCTCGTCGTAGGATCTCAACCCGGTGAAGGGGTAAGTGGCCTGGGTTTCATCTCCCGAATTTCCATAATAATCCACTCTGAGGGTATTGCTTCCGTTGATCTTCCAGGCATCAAAAGAGGTTTTGATCCATTCTCCCGGTGTTTCAGGATCTTCCGCGCATAGGGGTGAGGCTGCCACGAAAAAAAACAGCAAAAGAATCACGGCGATCGAACAGTTTGATTCTGCCCGCTTGTTCTTATTTGGTCTCATTCTCCCTCCACGCAAAACCGTTAATTTCATAGCTTGACAAGAGAATTTACGGTTAAACGGATATCGTTGCTGGCCAGTTGCTGCACGGTAAACTCGATGCGGTAGCGCAAACCGGTCACTTTATGCTGCACTTCCAGCGTGTAAGTTCCCGTTCCGATTTTATAGACGGTATCACCGCCCGGCCAGACATACGTATTCCCAGACGGCGGGATGATCAGCTTGTAGTCCGATTTGCTTGCGGTTCCCACGACATTGCTTTTGGCAAATCTATAGTCATTCATGACGAAAAAAGTTTCATAGCTCAAATCCGGCGATGACGGCAGCGGCTCAACCCGGCAAACCGTGGCGTTGCTCTTTAAATAGCAGCCGACGCTTTCTATCCAAGAAGCCAGATCGGATATTCCTGAAGACGGCGAACAGGTCATAGTTGTTTCTTTTTTGCCGGATTGGCAGACGCCGCCGCGGATGCATTCCGCAAGGTCGTCCACGCTGGAGACGACCACACCGCCAAAATTGAGAACCGGCTGTGTCGTATGGAAGGGATTATTGCCGCTGATGTTGGTTATGCTGAGAATTTTGAAAACCGCTTCACCTTCGGCTGCGGAGGGTGAAGAAGGCAATGTTTCTTTTTGCTTTTCCGGTTCTTGTGGAGCAACAAAATACTGTCCAAAACCGGCAAAGGGCTGCTGGCTGTCCGCATCGAGAACCGTCGATTGAGCCCAGCCGTTAACTGCGGCCCAGAAGATGAAAAACAAAGTCAGAAATGAATGCGTTATGTCAAATCTTATTTTCATTTTTTTCTCCGTTATCGATATAAAATGCCGCCCGCCGCTGTGATGGATTCGCCGGTGATCACCAGCGGTGTTTGGGGGTTGGCAAGGAGGATCAGCTCCACGCGCAGCGTCATATCCGGGTTGAACCCGTTTTTAAGGCCGACCAGATTGTTGAAGCAGCCTCCCTCGTTGGCGGAGATGGTTTCCACCGGAGTGACGGCTTCGGCAAGCGTAATTGCTCCGGCCCGTTCCAGACGCCACGAACAAAAGGGCGCGCTGTCCAGCGCCGCCAGATCCCCTTTCACGGCCGCGCCGATTTTAACGCTGTCCGCGACCACCACCAACTCCTGCCCCTGCCGGTCCAGATTCCGGATCATTTCGTTGAAGGTTTTCTGATCTTCCCTTTCGGTCTTGATTTTTTGCTTTTCCTGCTCTCTTTGCGAACGGCAGTAGTCTTCCACGGGCATGCCGGGGTTGAAGCCGAAAAGATCGATCATCGGAGTGATTTTTTTCTTGCAGTCCGTTATGGATTCCAGACTGCCTGCGTCGCTGAGCGCAACCTTCTCAAGAACCGTGAAGGGCGGCGTGACGGGAAGGAGCTTAATGTTGACTTTGCGCGCGCCCGACTTGATGTTGAACGAGGCGACCACGGTATTGTTTTTTACCACGGAGACCTGCTCCATTGTAAGAGTTGTTTCCAGATCGCTTGTATATCCATTGTTGCAGGGAGCAAACCGTGTGCTCCTGCTGGCCTCGCCCCTCCAGATGGCCAGGTATTTGCTCATATCCGCCGGGCCGGTGACGATCAGCCGATAAGCAGTGCGGCCGCCCGCCTGATGGTCGGCAATCAGAACCGCCTTGTTGACGCTGACGTTGACCGTGTTGGATTTGATTTCTTCCTCATTTCCCGCCAGATAAGCACTGCCTGCCTTATCGTAATCGCTGCCTCCCATCCGGGCGGTAATTTGAGTTGTGCCCAGACGTCCCGTTGGCCGGGCCACGATAATCTCCTTTACAAGAGAGTCCGGTCCGTATCGTTCACTGCGCAAAGACGCGACTTCGGGATTGCTGGAGTCAATTTTCACCAGGCGGGAGGGCGCTTTCAGGTTCAGAGGAAAGACTTCGCCGTCCGGCAGAACCACCTGAGGTGATAACAGAACCATTGGATCGGTTGAACCAAGGATCAGATCAATGGGTTCGTCAACTTTGCGGGCTGATCTTTTATTCAAACCGGCGTGGAGCTCAAGACCGCTGATGGCCGCATCCGTGGTCGCCAGCTTGTTTTCATAGGTATAAAGCGCTTTGCCGCCTTTTTTGTCGACGATTTGCAAGGCAATTTTAACCGGTTGCCCTTTTTGACGGGCATTATCTGCGGCAAAGGGCGTTAAAAATGCTCCCTCCGATTGCCATTCCTGCCCCGCAAGGGAAAAATCCGTGGTTTCTTTCCGCCAGGCGCCGCCGCTTGCCGACCAGCGCACCTCGTATCTTTTCATGTCCGCGGGGCCTTTGATTTGCACAAGGACTTTATGGTTTTTCCCCGGCACAACATCGTGTTTGGACATGGCCGCATCCAGAACGATGTTGACGCGGTTGGCCGTCAGCCGGTGTTCAACCGATTCATTGCCTCCCAGGGTTATCCGGAATCTGGTTTCTCCAGTTCCTCCGCTGTAGTTTCCGCGGTTTTTAGAGATAAAGAAAGGCCCCTGACCGGTTACGGTCAGAGTCACCGGAGCGTTTAGCTTGCTTGCGGGGTGGGCCTTCAGGCCGCCGGCATCTCCATAATCAAGGAGCACCAGAGGCGAAAGAAGCGCATTACCTCTGGCTGAGGTGAAGCTTTTAACGTCTGCGTCTCTGTAAAAAAAGTCAAGTTGCGGCGGTTCGCCGTAGGATTCGCTGATATCATAACCGGCAAAACCGAATCCCTTGAGAGACACTGCCGTGAATTGAAGTTCGGCGGCTTCTTCTCCAGCGGCTTTGTATCCGGCCAGGGCTTTGTCTGATGCAGAAAATTCGGGAACACATTTATGGTAAATTCGGTAAGGTTCTTTGTTTGAATATTTTCTGGAAGAGGTAAAACGGATTTTTTTTAAGCCCGGACTTGAAAATGTGGCCATTTTCATTCCTTCTCCCAGCTTTGTCCCCGGGGACGCTTCCGCCTTCAGGTTCAAATCATTGGCGTAAAGCAGCAGATCGGAGCGGCGGTAATTGGAGGTTTTGGGCAAGTCCGCCCATTTGCCGCAGTAGCGTTCAGATGACGTCTTTTTGCATCTTCCCGCATTGTTTCTTTCGATGCAGACAGAACGTGAGGAAGCGTTCAGGCAGCACGACGATCCGGATGCAGAAGCGCTTATCCCGGTCCAGATGATATCTCCCCGCAGTGATATGCGAACCTGATGAGGCAGGCCGAGGCTTTGAGACGTCACCGGATCGGCGGCGACCAGCATTTCAGTTCCGGAAGCCGTCAAGTCTGAGCTGTAGCTGGCGGTTAGATTGTAAAAGGGGGATACGTCAGCCGCCAATCGGAAATTTTCCGTTAAAAGCGAACCGCCCTCGGGGAAAGATATTTTTTCCTCTTTGACGGCCGCTGCTTCCGGATATTGGATAGAGAGGCGAAGCTCTTTTCCTTTGGGCAGGTCCCTCGCAATGGTTTCCGGGTCAATTGCCGTGGCGGCCAGATAGGAACCAAACTGCTCCTGGTGGTTATTCTTTAGTATATCCAAAAGTTTACGGTATGCGGTGAGGTTCTTTTCCACAAAATCACGAGGCGCTTCGATAACCTGTTCGGCGGGATTCTTTTTTTCTTCGCTTCCGGCCGTTGCGGGCCATGCCAAAACGGCAAAAACAAGAAAAGCCAGCGGGATATTTGAAAACCAGGAATGAAGACTTGCTTTTTCGGCAGGATATGTTTTGCGGATTCTCTGCAAAACACGAAAGCGCCGTATCAAAAAGCCTCTTTTCATAGGGCATACCTCCTTTAATATCCCGCGGCCACGCATTTCTGGACCTCTTCCGCGAGCCATTTTTCCTGGGAACCGGCCAGAAACTGTTTGCGCAAAAGGGCGCATTTTTCCGCCTTGATCGCCGCCGCCGCTTCCTGGCTGACCAGTAAGACACCCACCGCCGCTTTTTCGTCCAGACCGCCCTGTTTATCCGGAGCAACCGTGGCTTTCGGTCCGGCATCAGATATCTGTTCGGCCTGTTTGATTTCCGGTTCGAGTTTTTTCAGTGCCTCGTCGAGTTTTTCCTGCCCTGCTTTTTGCTGCTCCATCAGGGTTTTAAAATCAGGATCATTGGAAATTTGCCCTGTGTTGAATTCATCGATGGAATTTTTCAGGCCGACATCGTCGAGTTTGGCGATATCCTCCGCCGCCCGGATGCGATTCTGTCCCGGCGCCCAGTGCAAAAGATCAGCATCCAGTTCTCTGCCCGGCGGAATCATTTTGGGGTCTGCCTTCTTCATGAGGTCCCAGTCAATAGCATTGTTGACGTCATCGATTTGCAGGCCGACTTTTTTGGCTTCTGTTCCAAAATTGACGACCAGATCATACATCCCTCCCATGGGTGTCAGGCCTTCTTTGCCGGTCTTGTCCACCGCGTCCTGAAGAGCCTTGGCCACCGTCGGGTTCTTGCCCGCCGCCGGGTAAATGCCGTCGGGGTCAATGACCACAATTTTCCAGCGGTCATCTCCTCCGGGAATCTTGTCGAAACTGAAGTTTTTCGGCGTGTTGTCCAGCCAGACATAACCTGAATTGTTCAGATCGCGCCGGGCCTGCTCCCAAGCCAACTGCTGCCCCTTGGTCATGACGCCCCCTTGATCTTTAATCTGTCCCGCCGCATCGGAGGCAACCTTTTCGATTTTCTGATAGCGTATTACCCCCCGTTCAGTTTCAACAAAAAATTCTCCTTCCATTTTGGCAACCCGAAGGGAGTCGCTTTTAATTTCATGCTCCAGAACCTGGCGTCCGAATTTGTCGTGAGCATCCTGAAAGGCCAGATCTTCTTTGGACAGGGGTTGGTTGGTTTTTCTGAGCACCATATTTGAATCATCCGCGTCTTTTACAACGGTATTCATGCCGCCTTTTCCCAGTGAGTCGCCTTCGACTTCTTTTAGTAAAACTTTATTTCCCTGACCGTCCACCGCTTCGATTAACCGGCCTCCTTCAACGGACGTTCCTTTGGGCAATTGTTTGTTGCCTTTCAGCATGTCCTGAAGTTTTTGATTGAGCTTCATCTGCTCTTCGGCCAGTTCCTTGACGGCTTTAGCCGTTTGCCGGGTCTCGTCGGAAAGAGCGGCGGCGTTTTTGGCCAGTTTAAGCTGACTTTCGACGGTGTCGAGTTTCTTTAATGCTTCCGAGGCCTTAACTTCCACGCGCATGCCGCGGATGATATCGTCGGTTGCGCCCAATCCCTTGGAGATGCCCTTATCGGCCATCGCCTGTAAAACAATAGAGGCGATGTCGGAGGCGACATTCATGCCTTCCTTCACTTTTTGTGTGGAAACAAGCTGTCCATTAAGGCGGTCGATTTCCTGTTGCACCGATTCACCCGGCTGGGGGGCAAAACGATCCCATGAAACAGGAGCGACATCTTTGGCGATTTCCACCGCCGCCACGGCAAGGTTTCCCGCTTTGCCCCAGATAAAATCTCCAGCTTGACGGTTTAAATTAATAAAATCGATGCTGCCGAGGGTCCGGTCAAGGTTTTTGACGAAGGTGACGGATTTATCGAATGTATCCAGCGGATGTGCGGCAGCATATTGAACCATTTGCACCGGTCCGGCCAGGGCTTCCGTGGTTTTATAGGTCACATCAAATAAGAATTGTCCGGTTTTTCCCAGGCCGAAGCCAATGATCTGTGTTTCATCTTCTTCCGCTTTTATTTTAATTTTTAGAAGATCTCTTTCAAAGCGCAGTGTGTCTTCTCCGTTGAGCTTAAGGTGCAGGGCAAAGGGAAAATCGCTGATTTCCGGCCGGATCAGCGGCTTGTATTCCTTTTGGGGAGCGATCCGGTAGCCCATGCCGGGCAGAGAGTCCGGCGTGTTAGTTTCACCTTTGGCATACTGAAGGTTGGTTGAATTTTGCAAGAAATCGACATTTGCATTCTGGATCGTGTAATGCAGCGGTTTCATTTCGCCCAGACAGTGTTCAAAATCGCCGCTTAAGGCCATGGTGTGCAGCTCCGAACGGCTTTTGCTGTAGTTGTCAGCATATTCCCTGCCTTCTTTGGTCGCTTCTTCAAGGCGTTTGGCGTGCTGGCTCATCAGCCCTTCGGCTTCAAACTGTTTGTAGAAATCATTGCGGGCGGCATTCCAGCGCTCAATCAACTTCTCGTAGTTTTCTTCCAGTTGATAGCGCAGGTCTTGTTTGCTTTTCCCCTCGGCTGAATCCGGATCCGCAAAATAAAAGTATTTATCTTTGTCTGGAGAATGCACCGCGGCAACCTGACCGTCTTTCATCTTGCCTTCGGCCAGAATGCCGTTTTCCGCCGCGATCTTTTTAAGTTCCAGAAATTCCTTCATAAATCGACCCGGTTCGGCCACATTTTGCGCATCGGCGACAACGATAAAATCGCCGATGCCTTTGTTGTATGCCTTGATCCATTCAATGTAGAGGTTTTCCCGGTTTTGCTGGGTGATCTGGTAAGCATCTCCCAGTCGAATTAAATCGTTCATGAGATTGATCACTTTGTCGCAGGGACGCATCAGCCTTGCTTCCATGCGGCGGATTCTATCGGCGAGGCCGTTATCCGGTTTTTGCGGTTCCGCGGCGGCGCAAAATATGGTTGAAAACAGAATCAATCCGATTATCACAGCGGGTAATCCAAAAGAAAAAAATGTCTTTCTTGCGTATGATTTCATAGATGTAGTCCTATTGAGCCACGGCGAAAACTCTGGCTTTTGTTTCCTGGTAAAGTTTGAGCGCCTCCTGAAGCTTTTGCGACGCTTGAAACACGGAATTGAACATCATCTCCAGATCACTTTTGGAAAAGCATTGTTCGGTGATAAAAACCGCCCAGGGTGGTTCTTCAGGCTGCATTTTGGCCAGGGTCCAGACACCGCCTGGCCTACCGTAATATTTTTGCGCAAACATGTCGTAATTATTGGAATAGCCGAAAAAATTATTCATGCCCCGACGTTTGTTTTCGGTTTCTTCCTTAATCAGATTTTCCGCGCTTTCCAGAAGGGAACGGTCCGATGAAAAAGAGGTTTGTTTCAAAGTTTCCACAATTGCCGCCCAAACCAGGTGTTGAATCTCGTCTTTGCCAACTTTTCCCAATTCTCCTTTCTTGAATGATGTTTCTATATTCTGCAGAGAATCGTTTAGCGCCGTCAGAAGCTTCAGTGTGTAATTGATATTTCTCAGCCTGAAGATCACTTTATCCGGAATCTCATGACCGCAGGCCCACCCGTTAATTTCCAGGGTGAGCTCCGACAGGGGATTGTAATAGGAGTAAGCATTGGCTTTTGCGGGCAGGTTTATGGAAAGATAAGTTTCGGGAGCTTTTAGAGTGTGGGTTTCGCCCAAGGCGTCGGCGCCGGTAAAGGAAATCAAGGCGGCAAGAAGAAAGGCGGCGAGGATGGAAAAAGAATGGCAGTTCGTTTTTCTTTGGATCATGGCGCCTCCTCTTTTATTTTTTCAGATATTTCGTAAATGATTTCGTTCTTTCCCGGAACCCGGACAAAGCCGTTTTTGTTGTCGTTGAATTCTATCTGGGAGTTGACCTCCACGGAACCGAGCGTAACGCGCCTTTGGGAACCGTCGGGATCCTTAACAATCTTCTGCTCCAGAATTTGCATGGATCCCATGTCCATAACCCGCAGGCGGGCGTCCCTAGGTATGCTGGTTTGCATGGCGTCGCCAAAGCGCGATTTGTCGTAGAAATTATCGGTAAGACTAGAGGAAATGTCGCCGTTATTCCAGGTTTTGAGCGCCTCCTGCACGTTGTCGCGGATAAGGCCCGTCCGGGGAGCGATGGGCTTTTCAATTGTTTTTCCGTCAGACTTGAGGCGTGTGGGAGCTGGAATTAAATTTATAGAGCGCAGTTCCTGGGCCGCTAGATCCGGCGGCACTATAAGAACCACAGCGACAAAAAGGACAAGGAGCAGATAATGTTGCTTCATTAGCTGGTAACTCCCTCCTGATTTTAAAATGTGATACAAATAAAAAAGGAACTCAGGTTAAGGTTATATAAATGATAATTTCTCTAGATTGTTGCTTATAAAAAACATATCTTGTCCTGTCAAGAATATTTTAAAATATTTTCAGAGTCTAAAAAATATCAATTGATCATGACAATGATTTGCAATTTGACATTATTTTGGAAGATAATCGCTTTTGGAAAGCTTTGTATCATTTTTTGATGGAATCTGATAAATTAAAAAGCATGAAACAGTCCAGCGAGGTGAATTGATTCATTTTGAGTTCCGATATTATTATTCTGCTCATTCTTTTTTTATTTTCCGGTTTTTTTTCGTCTTCGGAGGCGGCCCTCCTGTCGCTTTCGGATCTTCATCTGCACAAGATGAAATCGGACAATTATCCTTTTCTCAATTCCGTGGTGAAGCTCCTGGAGCATCCCCGTCGCCTGCTCATTACCGTGGTGACCAGCAATGAAGCCGTCAACATCAGCATTTCCATTCTGGCGGCTTCGCTGTTTATCGGCTTGTTCGGCGTCAGCGGCCAATGGATTTCAATCGTCGTAACCTCCGTTGTTCTTTTTCTGGCCGGCGAGGCCATTCCCAAAACCTTCGGCGTGACGTATCCCATGCAGGTTTCCTCGGCTGTGGCGCCGCTGCTGCTCTGGATTTCCCGTCTGGAATTTCCGGTTGTCGCCGCACTGGAGAAAACGCCCGGTTTGATTTTAAAAAAGCTGGATCAGCGCAAGACCCGGGATATGGATGTTTTAATGGAGGATGAATTCAAACACCTGATTGACGCGGGCAGCCGTGAAGGCGTGGTGGATGAATCTCAAAAAGAACTCATCAAGACGATTTTTGAATCGGGAGACAGGCCGGTGACGGATATCATGATCCCCCGCGTGGAGATGTTTTGTCTTGCGCTGGATATGCCGGCTTCGGACATTGTCCGGGAGGTGGTTCGCGGCCGGTATGAGCGGGTGCCCGTTTACCGGGAAGACCGCGACGACATTATCGGCATTCTCTTTGCCCGCGATTTGCTCAATGATGCTTTGCGCCGCGGGGAATCCGCCTCCATTGAGAAACTCCTGGCCAGACCCTATTTTGTTCCGGAGAGCAAAACCATCAACGGCCTGCTGCATGCCTTTCAGGAAAAATCGATTCAGATCGCCATTGTGGTGGATGAGTACGGCGGCGTGTCCGGTCTGGTGACGCTGGAAGACATTCTGGAGCATTTGTTTGAAGAAGCCTACGGTGATGATGATGCGGCCAATTGCGAGTGCGATATTCTGGACGCGAACACGATCATTGTGCCCGGCAAAATGTCGATCGAACAGGTCAACGAACTGTTGCAGGCATCCCTGCCTCAGGATGAATTTGACACCATCGGCGGCTTTGTTCTGCATTTATTCGGGAAAATGCCTGAACGCGGCGAAAAGATCCAGTTCGAAGCCTATCATTTTCGCGTCGAGAGCGTCGGCAGAACGCGCATCCTGAAAATCCGGATTGAAAAAGAAGCACCAGCCGCATCGGAGGCGGACGAATGAGCCTCTATCTCATGATCGCCGTCATCGTGCTTTGTCTGATTTTGGAAGCTCTGTATTCCGGGGGAGAAGTTGCGTTGTTTTCTTCCGACATCAACAAGATTAAATATTATGCGCGTCGGGGATCGTCCGCCGCCCGCCAGGCGGTCAAATTGAAGGAACATCCCGAATGGTTTATCTCCACGGCGCTCATCGGCACCAATCTGGCCGTTATTGTCGCGTCCACGCTGGCCACCGGGCTTCTGATCAAATATTTCGGCGCGAAACTAGGCGAGCAAATCGCCTTCCTGATCATGCTGCCCACCCTGTTTATCATCATTATTATCCGCAGCATCTTCCAGCACTATGCGGAGTCCATGGCCATCCGGGTGGCCCATTTCATCCGTCTTTCCTCCTATGTGTTTTATCCGCTGGCCTACTCGGTCGCGGCGATCTCCCGGGGCGCGGTGAATCTTTCTTCCGATCCGAAAATCAGACAGCACTCCTATATTACCAAAGAAGGGTTAAAGTATATTCTGGGGGAAAAGACGGAGGGCGGCGACATTCTGACAACGGAAAAGGAAATGGTCAGCCGCGTCTTTGATTTTTCCGAACTCACGGCGGAAAAGATCATGGTGCCGATTTCAGCGTTGACCGCTCTGCCGCAAACGATGACGATTGAAGAAGCGGCCTGTGTGGTCGCGGCAAAAAAATATATGCGCATTCCCGTTTACGCCGACACCGCCTATAACATTGTCGGTATTTTGCATTATTTCGATCTTCTGGACATGTTGTTGCAACAGCAGCAAACGGCGGCGGCCGATTCCGAAAAGGCCACGGTGGCCGCCTGCATGCGGGCGGATGTTTTTTATGTTCCGGAAACGAAAAAGGCCGGTCCGCTTTTGATGGATATGCAGAGAAAACGCGAGCACATGGCGGTGGTCGTGGATGAATACGGAGGCGCGGTCGGAATCGTGACCATGGAGGACATCGGGGAGGAAATTGTCGGCAGCATCGATGAAGAGTACAACAAGGGGGAAAAGCTCTACAAAAAAACGGCCCCCGGCCGGTATCTGGTGAACGGCCGAATGAAAATCGAGGATTTGAACCAGATCCTGTTGACAAGGTTGCCCGAGGGCAACTATGAAACCCTTGGCGGTTTTCTGATTGCGCAGGCGGGGAGAATCCCCCTGCGCCGGGAAAGGCTGGAGTTCGGCGGGATGATTTTTGTCGTGGAGGACTCGGATCAGAAATCCATTCGGGAAGTTTTGGTGATTGCTCCGCAGCCCCTGGAGGGGCCGCTGACACACACGGGCTAAGGGGGAAGACGTTGGAAAAGAAATTGCAGTTCTGCGCTTTGATTCTCGCGGCGGGGAAGGGGACCCGCATGAAATCGGATATGGCCAAAGTGCTTCATGTTCTGGAAGGGAAGCCCCTGCTGCACTATTCGCTGAAAGCGGCCCGCGAAGCCGGCGCGGCGAAAATCGTTGTGGTGATCGGACATCAGGCGGGCAGGGTGCGCGAGGCGTTTGCCGACCCGGATCTGATTTTCGTGGATCAGATGCCGCAACTGGGAACAGGACACGCCGTGATGCAGGCCGGGAGCGCGCTTGCCGGCTATCAGGGCTTGACCGTCATCCTCTGCGGCGACGTGCCGCTTTTGAAGCCGGAAACCATTTGTTCGCTGATTCGTCATCATCAGGAAACCAAGGCATGCGTGACGGTGCTGACAACCGAGCCGCCCGGGCCGCACGCCTACGGCCGCATCGTAAAAAACTCCCGCGGCGACGTCCTGAAAATTGTCGAGCACCGGGACGCCACGGAGAACGAGCGAAAGATTCTGGAAATCAATACGGGGATTTATTGCGTTGAGACGCAGTTTTTGTTCGCCGCGCTGGCCCAGGTGAAAAACGATAATCAGCAGAAAGAATATTACCTGACGGATATCGTGGAAATCGCCCGGCGGGAGGACCGCAAGGTACAGGCTTTCCTGACGGAGGATTATGTCGAGGTGATGGGAATCAATACCCTCGAAGAGCTGGGGAAAGCCGGTGTTTATTTAAGAACAGGCGATAAGCGATAGGTAAGGGGCGAGAGGCGATGGGCGACAGGAAAGATAACAAAACCCTCTCAATGGCCGCTCAAAGGGATATTGTTTGGGCAACAGCCTGCTTAGACTCGCTATAGTGGGATGGTTTTGATTCGTGTCCAATGTAATTTCTGATCTTCAGGGCAAGGCGCTGCTCGCGCCGCTGGCCGGCGTTACGAATCTGCCGTTTCGGCTGGTGGCCCGCCGGCTCGGCTGTTCGCTGTGCTTTACCGAAATGATCAGCGCCAACGGCCTGATTCGCGAATCGGCGCAAACGCTTGAATATCTGAAAACATCCCCGGAGGACCTGCCTCTGGGGATTCAGCTTTTCGGGGCCGATCCCCTTGTCATGGCCAGGGCCGCCGTAATGGTTGCCGGGCAAAATCCCGCCCTGATCGACATCAATATGGGCTGTCCCGTGAAAAAGGTCGTTAAAACCGGCTCCGGCGCCGTATTGATGAAGAATCCCCTTCTCGCGGGCCGGATCATAGCGGCCGTTGTTCGGGCGGCAAAGCTGCCGGTAACCGTTAAAATCCGTTCCGGTTGGAGCCGAAGCTCCATCAACGCCGTTGAAATAGCTAAAATTGCAGAGGATTCAGGGTCTTCCGCAATCATCGTTCACGGCCGTACGGCCGATCAGGGCTTTTCCGGCGTTGCGGATTGGAACATTATCGGCTCCGTAAAGCGCGCCGTCCGTATTCCGGTGATTGGAAACGGCGATATTCGGGAACCTGAAGACGCGCTTCGAATGCTGGCGCAAACCGGGTGCGACGCGGTGATGGTCGGAAGAGGCGCATTGGGCAATCCATGGATATTCATGGGGATTCATCAATTATTGGCGGGCGAAAAGGATCATGGCCGCCCCTCATGGCCGGATCGGCAGGAGGTCATGAATCAACACTGGGAAGATGAAGTTCGCTATTGCGGCAGGCATTTTGCGGACAGGTCTTTTCGCAAACATTTGCTCTGGTACACCAAGGGTTTGGCCGGTTCGGCCCGGCTGAGGGAAACGCTGGGAAAAATGACGGACAGCGACGCGATGCGGTCGGAGGTTGAGCGGTATTTCCGGTCACTCGAGGCTTCTGAGAGCCCCAAATAATGGCTTGACATCTCCAGCGTGAATTGGCATAAATAAAACCAAAGAAAAAAGCAGGTTCGCAGGCATATATTCTTGCTGAACAAAGGATGGAAGCAACGTGGAAATCGGGAAATTTAATGAGCTTGAAGATAAAATTAAACAGATTGTCGGCGAACAGAGTTTTTTGAAAAAACAGATTTCAACATTGGAGGAAGCGCTAAGAAATAAAGAATCGGAAATAGAAGGGTACAAAAGCAAAATTATCGCACTAGATGAGGAAAGGAACCATGTTCGCGCAAGGGTGGATTCGTTGCTTGATTTACTTGCAGATATAAAGGTAGTCCAATAAGCTTCCAGGGCGTGGGTATTGAAAAAGCGTTACGAAATTAAAATTTTTGGACGGGAACTTGCGGTTTTAAGTGATGCGGAAGATGAACAAGTGGCCAAGGTTGTCCAGTATGTCAACGAAAGAATGGAAGACATTGTGAAATCGAACGAAGGACTCCGGACAGTGGATGTGGCCATCCTGGCGGCTTTGAACATTTCAGAAGATTATTTAAAATTAAAGGGAGTTAACCAGGACCTGTGTGATCAGATGATTCACCGGTCCGAAAAATTGATTGAATTGATCGAAAACGCAAGTTAAAGAATTACCCCTGCGATGTGCGTGATTGTCATTTGTTTTTGAGCCAACATTTTGAACCCGGGGCCTATACTTGTTTGCGGTGTGCATGTCCGCTTTGTCCCGCTGGTCGGGGGCAGAAAGCCTGAAACAAACAAAACCGGCGCCCACTTATTGTAAAAGGTTCAAAATCGTGATCAACACGGCATAGGCGGGGGTTTTTTTTACCCCTCTTTCCCTTTCCCATCCGATCAAAATCATATTGAATGGAATCATGAATCCTTCGGCAGGTTTGCTGCGTCATTCCGGCCGAAAGGTTTAAATATAATTCTGTTGACGCAAGCGGACTGGTGTTCAAACAGCAAAGCGGGCCCGACAGGATAAAAAGGAGGTTGGAACGATGCCAGACGGTGTTCTGTATGTTCTGTTGATCATAGTGGCGGTTTTGGTGGGCGCGGTTGCCGGTTATCTTCTGAAACAAATCTTTACCGCGAGAAAGCTCAGGGCTTCGGAGAGTCTTGCGGCGCGCATCGTGGAGGAATCCAAGAAGGAAGCCGATACGATCAAGAAAGAAGCCATTTTGCAGGCCAAGGAAAATCTGCTGAAAATGAAAGCGGATTTTGACGCGGAGACCAGGGAGGTCAAAAGCGAGCTGGAAAGCCTGGAGCGGCGCATTCGCAGCAAAGAAGAAAACATGGACAAGCGAATGGACGCCCTTTCTCAGAAAGAATTGAATATCGAAAACCGCGACAAAGCCCTGAACCAGAAAGAGCAGGCGATCGAGGAAAAACACCGCAAGATCGACGCGCTGGTGGATGAGCAGAAAAGCAAGCTGGAAAAAATTGCCGGCATCACGCCGGAAGAGGCGAAAAATATTCTGATTCAGTCGATGGAAGCGGACGCCAGGCGCGACGCGGCGGTGCTGGTCCGCAAGGCGGAAGAAGAAGCCAAACTGACCGCGGACAGGAAAGCCCGTGAAATTATTGCCTATTCCATTCAACGATATGCGGGGGATTACGTGGCGGAACGCACTGTGTCCGTCGTCAACCTGCCCAGTGAAGAGATGAAGGGCCGCATTATCGGGCGTGAAGGGCGAAACATCCGGGCGATTGAAGCGGCCACCGGCATAGACCTGATCGTCGATGACACGCCCGAAGCGGTGGTTCTTTCCAGTTTTGATCCCATTCGGCGCGAAGTGGCCCGCATTTCGCTGGAGAGGCTGATTCAGGACGGAAGAATTCATCCCGGCCGGATCGAAGACATCGTGAAAAAGGTGGAAAAGGAAGTTGAGCAGATCATTCGGGAAACGGGTGAAAAAGCGTCGTTTGACTGCGGGGTTCATGATATTCATCCGGAAATCATCAACATGCTGGGCGCGCTGAAATACCGCACCAGCTATTCGCAGAACGTTCTGCAGCATTCCATTGATGTGGCGTATCTCACGGGGCTGATGGCCGCCGAACTGAAAATGAACATCAAGGAAGCCAAGCGGGCGGGTCTGCTGCACGACATCGGCAAGGCGGTGGATCACAAAATTGAAGGAACCCATGCGGCGATCGGCGCTGATTTTGCCAAGCGGTTCGGGGAGACCCCCCGCATTGTTCAGGCCATTGCCACGCACCACGACGACGGGCGCAACAATACGCTTTTGGGCGTTTTGGTCCAGGCGGCCGATACGCTCTCCGCGGCGCGGCCGGGCGCGCGCAGGGAAATGCTGGAAACCTACGTGCAGCGCCTGGAGGAGCTGGAGAAGATCGCTCATTCCTTTACCGGCGTGGATAAATGCTTCGCGATTCAGGCGGGGCGGGAAATCCGCATCATGGTGGAAAACGAGAAAATTTCGGACAACGACGCCGTCATGCTTTGCAATGACATCGTGAAGAAAATCGAAAACGAGCTGACCTATCCGGGGCAGATCAAGGTCACGGTCATCCGGGAAACCCGCGTGTCCAATTTTGCCAAGTAGGCTCGTCGGAAATTGAGCAAACAATGAAAATTCTTTTTATCGGAGATATTGTCGGTAAGCCCGGACGCCGGGCGGTTCGGGAACTGCTGCCGTCCGTGGTCAACGCGCATGCCGTGGACCTGGTGATCGCCAATTGTGAAAACGCCGCGGCCGGCTTCGGCATTACCCGGGAGATTGTCGAAGAACTGTACGCACTGCACATTGACGTGCTGACGTCCGGCAATCACGTCTGGGATAAAAAGGAGGCGGTGGAATTTATCGGCGATTACGAAACGCTGATCCGGCCGGCCAATTATCCGGATTCGGCCCCGGGGATGGGATCGGCGCTGATGCCGACGGCCGCGGGTGATTTTGTCGGCGTGGTCAATCTGGCCGGAAGAATTTTCATGCAGCCGCTCGATTGTCCGTTTGTCGCCGCCAAAGAGCAGATTGCCCGGCTGAAGGCCAGGACCAATGTCATCATCGTGGATATGCATGCGGAAGCGACCTCCGAGAAAAAAGCCATGGGCTGGTATCTTGACGGTGAAGTCTCCGCAGTTCTGGGCACCCACACGCACGTGCAGACGGCGGACAACGAAATTCTGCCGGGGGGCACGGCCTACATCAGCGACGCCGGTATGACCGGTCCCTTTGATTCCGTGATCGGCATTCAGAAAGAAACCATTATCAAAAAATTTTTGAATCAGTTGCCCGCTAAATTTGACGTGGCCAAAGGCGACATTCGCCTGCAGGGCGTTGTGCTGGACATTGACGGGCAAAGCGGCCGGGCCCGGGCTATTGAGAGAATCAGCGTTTCATTACATCCATAAACGGAGGCGGAGGGGATGAAAAGCGCATATGAGGTCTTACAGGAAAGAGGCTTTGTCGAACAGGTCACGGACGAGTCCCTGATTTCCGATCTTTTTGCCAAAGGCCCCGTCACCTGCTATATCGGCTTTGATCCCACGGCCGCCAGTCTGCATATCGGCAGCCTGGTGCCCATCATGGCGCTGGCCCACATGCAGCGCTGCGGCAATCGCCCCATCGCGCTGGTCGGCGGCGGCACGGGCCTCATCGGCGATCCCAGCGGCAAGACGGAAATGCGCCAGGTGCTGACCCGCGAACAGATTGACCAGAACGCCTCGTCCATCGGGAAGCAGCTTTCCCGGTACATCGATTTTTCCGACGGCCGCGCTTTGCTCCTCAACAACGCCGACTGGCTCACGAAGATCAACTACATCGAGTTTCTGCGCGACATCGGACGGCATTTCAGCGTCAACCGAATGCTGGCGGCGGAAAGCTACAGAATCCGGCTGGAGAAGGGGCTGAATTTCATCGAGTTCAACTACATGCTTCTGCAGGGATACGATTTCCTCTACCTTTTTCAGCACCACGGCTGCGCGCTGCAGATGGGCGGCAACGACCAGTGGGGGAACATGCTGGCCGGTACGGAACTGATTCGCAAAGTCGAAGCCAAAGACGCGCAGGCCGTCACCTTTCCCCTGATCACCACTTCGACAGGCCACAAGATGGGCAAAACGGAAAAAGGCACCGTCTGGCTGGACGGGGCGCTGACCGCGCCTTACGAGTATTATCAATACTGGGTCAACTGCGACGACGCCGACGTGGAGCGGTTTCTCAAGCTCTTTACCTTCCTGCCGCTTTCGGACATCGCCGTCGTGAAAACGCTTGCGGACGCCAGGCTCAATATGGCCAAGACGGTGCTGGCGTACGAAGCCACCAAGGTCACGCACGGGGCCGAAGCGGCGCGTTCGGCGTGGCGCGCGTCCATGGAGGCTTTTCATGCCCGGCCGGTGGATGCGGATTTGTTTCCGGGAAGCGATATTCCGCGTGAAGCCCCGCAGGCCGATACCTCCGCGATTCCGCGGCATCGCATTACCGGCAAAGATCTGGATGCCGGTCTGTTGGTGGCCTCCCTCTGCGCGAAAGCCGGGCTGACGCAGTCCATGTCGGAGGCCAAGCGTCTGATCGGACAGGGCGGGATCTATGTCGGAGAGCGCCAGGTGAAGTCTCCGGATGAAAAGCTTTCAGCGGGCGACTTTGCCGGCGGCCGAGAACTGCGCATCCGCAAGGGCAAGAAAAAATATCTGATGATAGAAATAGGGGATTAGACTGATTCCCCTGCGGGTGAACGCGCGACCTAAAGCTGAAGAATAGAGGATAGAGGCGAAAGGCCATAGGCGAGGGGATAAGGCTTGAACGGTAATCCCTTTCATTGCAAAATGACGGATATTAATGTAATTTATTGCAAACAAAATTCCTTGTGAGCAAAATCATCGTGACCGATATCGAGCAAATTATAAATCAGGATAAAAGGCTTTTCTGGGATAAAACCGGAATCAATTCCGAAAGCGACAAATATGTAATCGCCGAACGTATTCTCGAATGGGGAACGGAAAAAGAGGTCCGGACGGTTCTTTCCTGTTACGGCAAAGACTTTGTGAGGCGCGTCGTCACGGAAAGCAGGAACCTCAGTCCTAAAACGGTCAATTACTTTTCAGTGATCTTCGGCATTCCGCGGGAGTCGACGCGATGTTTTTCCGATGCATCACGGCCGATATGGCGGCCATATTAAAAAATCCGGTTTTGCAAGAATTGCCCGCGCAAACTTATCTTGCGGGCGGCACGGCCGCGGCTTTACATTTGGGGCACCGTCTATCCGTTGATTTTGATTTTTTTACTCCCCAGGAGATTGACAGTCTGCAGTGGCATCAGCGCCTGCAAAGCGCTTATGGCGCTGATTTTACATTATCCGCCGAAAAAATTGAAAAAATACGCTGGTGTTGAATTTAAACACAACCGGATTCAGCATTTTTCGCTATCCCTATTCCTTGCTTCATGAACCCATTTGTGATGCCGGATTGCCCATGCCCGTTGCGCCGCTTGCGGATCTGGCATGCATGAAACTTATAGCCGTAAATCAGCGCGGCGCCTGTAAAGATTTTATTGACCTCAAATTTATTATGGAACACGAAAGGATTTTACTGTCCTTTCTATTGCAGGCCGTCGGCCGAAAATACAACGTTGGGGAAGAAATGTTTTTTCAACTTAAAAAAAGCCTCGTTTATTTTGATGATGCGGAGCGTGATCTAAATGTCAACATGTTCGCGCCGAAATCGGGAAAATTCGAGCGCCTTTCACCGGGAGAGTGGTTAAAAACGAAGCAGTTTTTTTACAGCACTGTGGGGTGAAGACTATTTCCGAAATTCCTTCCTGAATTCGTCCGAATTCCAAACCGAAGCTTATGAACTTTATGGTGAGAGGCGATCTTTATCCTCAAGGAAGGGCAGCGGTTTATCCAGGCGATACACCAGCGCCTGGCAGGCAGCCAGAAGCTTTCCCGACTCGTCTGTGGCGCGGATATCGTAAGCGGCGGTTCTTTTGGTTTTATTGATTTCACTGGCTTCGGCGTTTATCAGCGCGCCTTTGGCGGGGGAGGCCAGGTAATTGACGCTCATGTTGAGGGCGACGGCCATGGTCCCATGCGAATTGGATGCGACTTCAAACGCCGCGTCCATCAGCGAGAAGATCGCGCCGCCATGCGCTATGCCGAACATGTTTTCCATATCGGACGTAAATCGCATTTCCACGCGGGCGTAGCCTTCTTTTATATCCACCAGGGTGATGCCGAATTTCCTGCCGAATGGCTCCTGCTCCATCCGTTTGAAGATTGCTTTTCTGACTTTTTCATCCATCCCTGTTCTCCTGCGGCATTATCCGGGTCGGCCGGTTTGGCTATGTCTTTTAACAGGTTGGCAGGCAAAGGGCAACCAAAACCCCGTGTCTCCACGGGAAGCTGCCCCGGGCACGTGGAGCCCAACTGCTTGCGGAGGACTGCCCGATGCGTTTGTCAAAAAAAAGCGCCAAGCTTGAAGCCAGGCGCTTTTTGTAGAATATCTTTCAGGTGTTGATTAAAGAACTCTGACGCCGATGATCCCATTGACGGACTCAAATTTCTTAATGAGATCCGCGGCGCTGATTTCGCCTTCCACGTCGATGATGTTATAGGCGATGCTGCCTCTGCTTTTGTTGATCATGTCGGCAATGTTCAGCTTGTTGTCGGCCAGCAGATGCGTGATTTTCTCGATCATGCCGGGCTCGTTCTTGTTGGAAATGGTGAGCCGGGTCTTGCCGGACCGGTCGAGGATGCACTCCGGGAAGTTGACGGAGTTTTTGATGTTTCCGTTCTCCAGGAAATCCATAATCTGCATGGTGGCCATAATGGCGCAGTTTTCCTCGGATTCCTCGGTGGACGCGCCCAGATGCGGAATGGCGATGACCTTGTCCGTTTTGATGACCTCTTCATCCGGGAAGTCCGTCACGTAGCGGCTCACGACACCGTCGGCAATGGCTTTTTTCAGGGCCGCGGTCTCCACGAGTCCGCCTCTGGCGAAGTTCAGCAAAACCACGCCCTTCTTCATGATCGCAAATTTCTCAGCGTTCATGAAGCCCTTGGTATCCTTGTTCTGCGGAACGTGCAGCGTGATGTAGTCGGATTCCGAAAGCAGTCGATCCAGGCTCGGCGCCTTCTTGATATTGCGGGACAGCTTCCAGGCCGCCTCGATGGACAAAAACGGATCGTACCCCATGACTTCCATGCCCAGATCCTCGGCCGTGTTGGCGATCATGGTGCCGATGGCGCCCAGGCCCACCACGCCGAGTTTTTTGCCCAGGATCTCCGTGCCGACAAACTTGGCTTTCCCTTTTTCGATCAGGTCGGGAACCTTGTCGCCTTCACCCACCAGCCCTTTGGCCCAGGACAGGCCTTCCGCGACGTTGCGCGCCGCAAGCAGCATGCCCAAAACGACCAGTTCCTTCACGCCGTTGGCGTTGGCGCCCGGAGTGTTGAACACTACGATGCCTTTCTCCGAGCATTTGTCGATGGGAATATTGTTGACGCCGGCGCCGGCGCGGGCAATGGCCTTGAGACTGGACGGCAGCGTCATCTCTTTCATTTCCTTGCTGCGGACAAGAATGCCGTCGGGATCGGGAATGTCCGTGCGGTACTCATACTTCTCGGTGAAAAGGTTCAATCCTTTTTCCGATATTTTATTCAGCAGATCGATCCGGTACATAAATGCCTCCTACTCCTTTTTGGTTTTTGGTGGGCCGTGCGGGGATTGAACCCGCGGCCAACGGATTAAAAGTCCGCTGCTCTACCGCTGAGCTAACGGCCCCACCTGAAGCGTTTTTAAAAGAACAAGGCTCTCTAGCAACTCACCGGAGGCCTGTCAAGAAGAAACTGGACACTTTCAATTTTCGAAAGGATTTTCCATCTGAATGGTCTCGTCGCGGCCCGCGCCTACGGAAACCAGGGCAATGCCGGCGCCGGATAATTCTTTCAGGCGCTGGACGTATTTCCGAGCGTTTACGGGGAGTTCGCCGATGTTCTGCGCGCTTGCGATGTCTTCCGTCCAGCCGTCGAATTCTTCGTAAACCGGCTCGCAGGTCGAAAACAGCTTCAGGCTGGCGGGGACTGCTTCGCGGCATTCGCCCCCGGCGGTTTTGTACCCGACGCAGATTTTGATTTTGGGAAGCCCCGTCAGAACATCCAGTTTGGTAATGGCCAGTGTGGATATGCCGGAGACCCGGACGGCCTGACGCACCAGCACCATGTCCAGCCATCCGCACCGCCGCTTGCGGCCGGTGGTGGCGCCGAATTCCTGCCCGACTTTCTGCAGATGATCTCCCACGGCGTCTTTGAGCTCCGTCGGGAAAGGTCCCTCTCCGACCCGGGTTGTATAGGCTTTGCAGATTCCCACCACCCTCGAGATGGCGCCCGGGCCGACGCCGCTTCCGCACGCGGCGTTTCCGGAGACCGTGTTGGAAGAGGTAACATAGGGATAGGTGCCGTGATCGATATCCAGATGACATCCCTGGGCGCCTTCAAACAGGATCTTCTTTCCCTTTTGGATTTCTCCGGCCAGAATCAGGGACGTGTCGGCGACATAGGGCCTGATCTTTTCCGCGTACTCCAGGTACTCGTCCGCGACGGTCTTGGGATCCAGGGGCTCAACGCCGAAAAAATTCTTGAACAGGAAGTTTTTTTCTTCCAGACTGTGGCGAACTTTTTCCAGGAGCAGCCCGGGTTCGTAGAGGTCGCCCACGCGGACGCCCGTGCGGGCGACCTTGTCTTCGTACGCCGGGCCGATGCCGCGGCCGGTGGTGCCGATTTTTTTGCCGGAGTTACGGGCCTCGCGCGCCTGGTCCAGGCTGCGGTGATAGGGCATGATGACGTGCGTCTTTTCGCTGACATACAGCTTGGTGGAAGAGGGGAAAATGCCTCCTTCCTTCAGTTCCTTCAGCTCCTGAAGAAAAACTTTCGGGTCGAAGACCACTCCGTTGCCGATAATGCAGATTTTATGATCGTGCAGAATGCCCGAGGGAATCAGATGGAGAATGGTGGTCTTGCCTTTCACCACGATCGTATGCCCGGCGTTGTTGCCGCCCTGGAACCGGGCGACTACATCCGCCTCGAGCGTATAAAGATCGACAATCTTTCCTTTTCCTTCATCCCCCCACTGGGTGCCGACAACCGCAACATTGGCCATGAGATTTTTTCTTTCCTACATCTTGATCGGTGTGATGGAAACGACATGCGGCAGTTTCCGCAACGTGTCCAGAATATCCGGCCCGACCGGTGAATCCGTGTTCAGGACGACCAGCGCTCTTTTCGACTGCGCGTCCCGGCTCAGGTGCAGGCGGGCAATGTTGACCTTGCGGCTGCCCAGCGTGGTTCCCAGATTGCCGATCACGCCCGGCTGGTCTTCGTTGGAGACGGCCAGCATGTATCCCTCCGGGGCGATTTCCACGGAAAATTCATTAATCCGGACGATTCTCGGATCATTTTTGCCGAAGACTGCGCCCGACGTACGGCTGGTCTCTTTGGAGGTCCGGACGGTCAGGGCAATCAGGTTGGTGTAGTCTTTGGTTTCCGAGCTTTTCACTTCAATAATCCGGATGCCTCTTTCTTTGGCGAGAACCGGCGCGTTGATGTAATTGACGGTTTCCGTCAGAATCGGATCCAGAAGCCCCTTGATGAGGGACACGGTGATCGGGGCGACATTGTGGTTGAGGATTTCCCCGCTGTATTCCAGCGTGACTTCCTGAATGGCGCCCGCGAGAAGCTGAGCCTGAAAAGTGCCCAGCTTCTCCGCCAGATCCAGGTAGGGACGGATTCCGGCCATCACGTCCGCGCTCACCGACGGGAAATTCACCGCGCCCTTGATTTCACCGGTGGTGAAGTAGGCGGCGATCTGGTGGGCGATGGCGATGGCCACGTTGGTCTGCGCTTCATCGGTAGAGGCGCCCAGATGCGGCGTGCAGATCACATGGTCCATGCCGACGAGCTCCATGTTTCTGGTCGGCTCATCTTCGAATACGTCGATGGCGGCGCCCGCGACCTTTCCGGATTTCAGGGCGTCACAGAGCGCTTTTTCGCTGACAATGCCGCCGCGGGCGCAGTGAATCAGAAAAACGCCCTTTTTCATTTTCGCAAACGCCGATTCGTTGACCAGATGCTTTGTTTCTTTGGAAAGCGGGGAATGCACGGTGATGAAGTCGGAATTGGCGTACAGTTCGTCCAGACTGACCATTTTCACGCCCATCTGCTGCGCCACTTCCGGAGAAATGAACGGATCGTGGGCGATGACGTTCATCTTCAGGCCGATGGCGCGGTCGGCTACGACCGATCCGACGCGCCCCAGCCCGATGATGCCCAGGGTTTTATTGCAGCATTCATTGCCCATGAAACTGGATTTTTCCCAGCGGCCCGCTTTCATCGAGGCGGCGGCCTGCGGAATTCTGCGGGCCAGCGACATCATCATGGCGACGGCATGTTCGGCGGTGGTGACGGTGTTGCCGCCGGGCGTGTTCATTACGACAATGCCGCGCTTGCTGGCGGCGGGAATGTCAATGTTGTCCACTCCCGCTCCGGCCCGGCCGATGGCGGAAAGCTTGGCGGCCGCCCCGATGATTTCGGCCGTAACCTTCGTGGCCGAACGGACAATCAGGGCGTCGCAGTCCCGAATGGCTGCCTTCAGCTCGTCGGGCTTCATGCCGGTTTTGACATCCACCTTGATGCCCGGCGTGTTGCCCAGAATGGCCGCAACTTCGGGCGCCATGGAATCGCTGACTAATACCCGTTTCATAGCGTTCTTACAAACTTTTGACCTTTTCGGTGAAGACTTTTTCCAGTTCGGCCAGCGCCGCCTTTAAATCCGCTTCTTCAATGGTCGGACCGCACCAGAAACGGTAGCCGGCCGGCGCTTCCTTGTAGGAGTTGATGTCGTGAGCGACGTTCTTCTTGCTCAGCTCCGAGGAAATGCTTTTCAGGAACTTGCTTTTGGCGTCCGCATCCATTGCCGCGACTTTCGGATGCGTCACGGAAAGGCAAACAGATGTGTTCGAACGGGTCTGGGGATCTTCGGCCAGAAATTCAATCCAGTCGGTTTTGGCCACCCAGTCGGCCACGACTTTCAGGTTGGCGTCGCTTCTTTTGACCAGACCGTCCAGACCGATTTTCTCCGCCCAGTCCATGGCGTCCAGATAGTCTTCCACGCACAGCATGGAGGGCGTGTTGATGACGTCTCCTTCAAAGATGGCCTTGTTGATTTTGCCGTCTTTCTTGAGGCGGAAAATTTTCGGCATCGGCCAGGGCGGGTCATAGGAATTGAGGCGCTCGACGGCTTTCGGGCTCAGAATCATCATGCCGTGCGCGGCTTCGCCGCCCAGACACTTCTGCCAGGAATAGGTGAGCACGTCGATTTTGCTCCAGTCGACCTTATTGGCAAACGCGTAGCTGGTGGCGTCGCAAAGCGAGAGGCCTTCACGGTCGGCCGGAATCCAGTCCCAGTTGGGAATTTTCACGCCGCTGGTGGTGCCGTTGGCGACGAAAACCACATCGGTCTTCCAGTCCACCTTGGAAAGGTCCGGAAGTTTGCCGTAGTCAACTTTCACGACCGCAGGCTTCAGCTTCAGCTGTTTGTTGACGTCCGTCGCCCAGCCGTTGGAGAAGCTTTCCCAGACCAGCACGGTAACCGGTTTGGGGCCCAGAAGCGACCACATGGCGCATTCGAAAGCGCCGGTATCGGAAGCCGGAAGAATGCCCACCAGGTAATCCGCCGGAATGTTCAAAACTTTGCGCGTATCGTTCATGGCTTTGACGATCCGTTCTTTTCCCAGCGCGGAACGGTGTGAGCGGCCGACCGGCGCGCCTTTCAGCGCGTCGATGCTCCACGCTGGCCTCTTGCTGCAGGGGCCGGAACTAAAGTTGGGGTTTAACATGGGTAACCATCCTTAAAATAAATTTTCTTAATGCTGGCAAGTTCATACCAGCATTAAGCGCTTTTCTCAAGAAATTTAAACCGTAAAAGACCTCCCGTGACCGGGAGTCCGGACGGTTGGGGGCGAAAGCACCCGAAAAAATAAAATAACACTTTTTGACTTAAGTCAAATACATTATAGTTCGCGCAGGTTATTAATCCATCAAACAAGATGCGGTCTTGACGGACGTACTGAAAAAAGGAGGGAAAAGATGACTGAAAATTTGGCCAAAATTGCGGATCTGACCGGCGCCTTTCGTCTTTTGGAGCTGGTTTCCTACCAGGAGCACTCCGTGGTCAGCCGGGAAATCATCCGGAAACCTTCCGGAACCATGACGGTTTTTGCCTTTGACGCCGGCGAGGGATTAAGCGAGCACACGGCCCCTTTTGACGCGCTCGTTTATCTGCTGGAAGGCAAGGCGGAAATCGCTATTGGGGGAAAGCCTCACCCGGTGAGTGAAGGGGAGATGATTCTCATGCCGGCGCACAAACCGCATGCGCTCAAGGCAATTACCCGTTTCAAGATGCTGCTGGTCATGATAAAATAAAAAACAGGAGGTGTTTTATGAAGTTCGAGATTACGCCGGGTGTAGATTGGGTTGGGAAAATCGACTGGGAGCTGCGCAAGTTTCACGGCGAGGAATACTCCACGCATCGCGGCTCGTCGTACAACGCGTACCTGGTGAGAGACGAAAAGACCGCTCTCATCGACACGGTCTGGTCGCCTTTTGCGAAGGAATTCGTCAACAATCTTGACAAAGAAATCGACCTCAACCAAATCGACTACGTCATCGCCAATCATGCCGAGATGGATCATTCGGGGGCTTTGCCGTTCTTGATGCACCGGATTCCCGACAAGCCCGTATACTGCACGGCCAACGGATTGAAATCCCTCAAGGGGCACTATCACAAGGACTGGAACTTCCAGGTCGTGAAAACCGGCGACAAGCTGTCGCTGGGCAAAAAGGAGCTGATTTTCGTGGAAGCAATGATGCTCCACTGGCCGGATTCCATGATGGAGTACCTCACCGGCGACGCGATCCTTTTTTCCAACGACGCCTTCGGCCAGCATATCGCCACTGAGCACATGTTCAATGACTTGGTCGATCAGTCCGAGCTTTTTGAGGAGGCGACGAAATATTACGCCAACATTCTCACGCCTTTTTCGCCTCTGGTGACGAAGAAGATCAACGAAGTGGTGGCGTTCAACCTGCCGGTGAATTTCATCTGCCCCAGCCACGGCGTCATCTGGCGCGACAATCCCCTGCAGATTGCACAAAAATATCTGCAATGGGCGGCGGACTATCAGGAAAATCAGATTTCAATCATTTACGACACGATGTGGGATGGTACGAGAATGCTGGCCGAACACATTGCCCGCGGAATCAAACAGGCCGACGACAAGGTGACGGTGAAGCTTTTCAATATCTCCCGCCGCGACATCAACGATGTGGTGACCGAAGTCTTCAAATCGAAAGCGATCCTGCTGGGCTCGCCCACGATCAACAAAGGCATTCTCAACGCCATGTCGGCGCTCATCGAAATGATCACGGGGCTCAAATTCAAGAAAAAGAAGGCCGCGGCCTTCGGCTGCTATGGCTGGAGCGGCGAGAGCGTGAAGATTTTAACCGATCATCTGTCCAAAGCCGGCTTTGAAATGATCGGCGACGGCTTCAAAGCCATGTGGCAGCCGGGGGATGAAGCGCTCGCGCAGGCGCTGGCGTTTGGAAAGGATTTTGCGGGGAAAGTATAATTTTTGCTAAACAAAATCAAAAAAAGGGTGGAAGCCGCTTTGCGTTCCGCCCTTTTTTTATGGATGCTGGATCGTTTTACGCTTATTTGATGCAGACCCGGCGGACCTGGTTGAAATCCGTAACGCCCTGCAGCACTTTCTGGATTCCGTCCTGAAGCAGCGTGGTCATCCCTTCGGCCATGGATTTGGCGCGGATGACCTCAACCGTCTCATGTTTTTGCACCAGTTTCTTGATGGCGTCGGTGGCCACGATCAGTTCATGAATGCCCATTCTGCCCTTGTAGCCGGTTTTATCGCAGGCGTCGCATCCTTTGGCGCGGTACAGCTTGAAATCATTGTTGTAGGAAACGCCCAGTTTGTCGAAGTCTTCCCGGCCGTAGCTTTCCACGATTTCGTCGAATTCCTCCTGCGTGGCGTGATACTGCTCTTTGCAGTTCTTGCACAGCGTGCGCACCAGGCGCTGGGCGAGAATGCCCAAGAGCGCGTCCGCGAAGTTCAGCGGATCGATGCCCATGTCCAGAAGCCGGACGATGGTTTCCGGGGCGCTGTTGGTGTGCAGGGTGCTGAAGACCAGATGGCCGGTCAGCGAAGCTTCGACGCCCGTCTTGGCTGTTTCAAAATCGCGCATTTCGCCCACCATGATCACATCCGGGTCGGCGCGCAGAAACGCCCGCATGGCTGCCGCGAAGTCAAAGCCGATTTTGGACTGCACCTGGACCTGGCGAAGCCCGTATTGCGTGATTTCCACCGGGTCTTCCGCGGTCCAGATTTTCCGGTCCGGCCGGTTGATGACGTGGAGCGCCGCGTGCAGTGTGGTGGTTTTGCCGGAGCCGGTCGGGCCGACGACCAGGATCATGCCGTAGGGCTTGTTGATGATGTTGATCATTTCATCATAATTGCGTTTGAGCAGCCCCATGGATTCCAGCGGAAGCAGGGTGTCGCTTTTGGCCAGAAGCCGCATGACAATGTCTTCCACGCCGCCCTGCGTGGGAATGGTGGCGACGCGAAGCTCCAGTTCATCCCCGGAAGATCGCCGAAACTTGATTTTGCCGTCCTGTGGTTTTCTTTTCTCCGTGATATCCAGGTTGGACATGATCTTGACGCGCGAGATGATGGCGGACCGGTAGTTGAAGGGGACGGTCTGGTAAATCGCGCAGTCGCCGTCGACGCGGAACCGGATTTCCACGTTTTTCTTGCCGACGTTGGGTTCGATGTGAATGTCGGACGCCCGGCGGGTGGAGGCGTCGTTGATGATTTTATTGACGAGCTGCATGATCACGCTGTCGGTTTCCGCGACGATGTCTGCTCCATCCTCCTCTTCAGAGCCCGCGCTTTCTTCATCCATCTTGCCCAGGAGCTCCGTAAAGGAATGCTCGTCGTCGCTGGAGCTGAAGAACAGGTTGATGTATTTCAGGATGTCTTCCGACAGAGCGACGTCATACTTCACTTTCTTGGTTTTCAGAAGATTTTCGATGGCGTCTCTTTTGATGATGTTGTTCGGATCATCGACGATCACGTGGACATTGCCGTCGATTTTTTCCAGCGGCACCCACAGTTCGCGCTGGAGGTAGTCTTTCTTCAGGTTGGCGATCAAATCGCCGGGGATGATGGTTTTATCGTTGTATTCAATGAACCGGCAGCGGAAAAACTCTTCGAAGGAGTGGCCGATATCGTCTTTGGAGATTTTGTACTTGTTCATCAGGTACCGCTCGATGGATTCTTTCTGCTCCCGCGACTCCCCCCAGGCGGCTTCCAGTTCTTCTTCCTTGAGCAGGTTGCGGGTCAGCAGAAAATCGAACCGCGTTTTGCGGCGGCGCTGGAAGCGCTGCTGGTTGTAAAAGGCAACGCCCAGAACCTCGACGATCTCCATGACCAGTCCGATGTCTTCCTCGGTAAATTTGGTGTCTCCCCCTTTTTTGTTGAGAATTTGAATCACGCCCATGAGCTGATCTTTATAGAAAATCGGGGCGGCGAGAATCTGCCTGGTTCGGAATCCGGACTTTTTGTCCCAGCTTGCGTCAAAGGTCAGTTCGGGATCGATGGCCTTGAGTTCCGCCAGGTTGTATGCGTCCGCGATGTTGACGATGTTGAAGGAGTTGGCCACGTAGCCGGCGATGCTGTGATTGTTGATCGGAACGCGGATCTCCTTGAGCTGAGATCCCGCCAGAAACATGGAATAGATTTCGTTGTGCGGCTTATCGACGACGTACAGCGTGATGGAGTAGGCGTCAAACAGATTCAGGATGCCGTCTTTCAGGTCGATCAGGATTTGCGCAATGTTCTGCGCGGCGTGGATGCGGTTGGTGATGTCCTGAAGCTTTTTCTGCAGCCGCAGCCTTTCCTCCAGACTCACCTCGATCGTGGGTTTCGCCTTCGTGATCATCCGGTTATCTCTCCATTTTCGTTTTATTCATAAAAATCGCGTACATCCTAGCAAGCCGCGCGGGGAATGTCAACCAAACGAATTTGGCGCCGGGCGGATCAGCCGGCGGTGACGATTTTCGAGAAATCGGCGATTTTATGGAACAGTGCTGAGATGTCCGCCAGCAGCGACAGGCGGTTGAAGCGGATTTTCTCGTCGTTGTCCATGACCATGACGGACTCGAAGAAAGCGTCCACGGGGGTGCGCAGAGCGGCCAGCCGGTTCAGCGCCGCGGTGAAATCCTTCTCGGCGATGCCTTTCTCCACGCGCGTTCCGATGTTTTCAAAATTCGCGAACAGCTTGATCTCCGCTTCCTGGGAAAGCAGGTTGACGTCCACGGAACCGCCGCGGAAATCCTTCAGGATGTTGTCGATCCGCTTGAATGCGATGGAGAGGGGTTCGAACTCCGGATTGGCCCGGAAAGCCTGCAGCGCCTGAATCTTTTCGATCACCAGAACAAGCTGGTCGATGTCCGCGGCCAGGACCGCGTCCACCGTGTCGTAGGCATAGCTCTGGCTGATGAGCTGGTTCTGCAGACGCCCCCGGAAAAATTCCAGAACATCTTTTTTGACGTCTTCGGCCGGCTTCTTCAGGACGTCCTTCAGAGCCGCCAGACATTCGTCGATCAGAAAGTTCAGGCCGAGCTCGTAGCGCCGCGACAGAATGATATTGATGACGCCGAGCGCCTGGCGACGAAGGGCATAGGGGTCGGCCGTGCCGGTGGGGGGCATGCCCACGGCGAAGAAGCCGACAATGGTGTCCATTTTATCGGCAATGCCGACAATGGCGCCTTCATCCGTCCGGGGCAGATCGCCTCCGGCGACAATCGGCAGGTAATGCTCGTAAATGGCGTCGGCGATTTCCGGTTTCTCGCCGGCCAGAAGCGCGTATTCCCGTCCCATGATGCCCTGGAGTTCGGAAAATTCGCCCACCATGAGCGATTCCAGATCGGCCTTGGCCAGAAGCGCGGCGCGGTCCACGTTTTTCTTGACGGAGGGCTTCACTTTGGAAGCAATTTTGACCGCCAGCTTGCGGAAGCGCATCACCTTTTTATGGGAGGTGCCCAGCAGCGTGTGGAACACGACTTTTTTCAGGGACTCCACACGGCTCTCCAGCGGGATTTTCTTGTCCTCCTCGAAAAAGAACGAGGCGTCGGCCAGCCGGGCCTGCAGTACGCGCTCATTGCCCCGGGCGACCACTTCGGGATTCCGGGCGCGGGTGTTGCTGACGGCGATGAAACAGGGCAGAAGCTTTCCCGCGTTGTCCACGACTGGGAAGTACTTCTGGTGCGCGATCATGGTGGTGGTCAGCACTTCCTTGGGGATCTGCAGGTAATTCGGATCGAAGCCGCCGCGAATGATCACCGGGTATTCCACGATAAAAGTGACGGTTTCCAGCAGGTCTTCCGTATAGAAAAGCTTTCCCCCGGCTTCGGCGGCCGCTTTTTGCGCTTCTTCGAGAATGAATTCTTTTCTCTCCGCGGGATCGGGGATGACAAAATGCTTTCGGGCTTTGGCGAGGTAATCTTCGAATCCGTCGACCGCAAAAGCCTCCGGGCTCATGAAGCGATGGCCGCGCGAGGTGTTGCCGCTTTCAATGTCTTCCACCTTCAGCGGAACGATTTTGCCGCCGTACAACGCCAGCAGCCAGTGGATCGGCCGGGCAAAGCGCAGATCGTAAGCCGACCAGCGCATGGATTTGCGAAACGGGATGGACACAAGAAAGTTTTTGAGGATGTCCGGCAGCAGGTCTGCGGTCGGCTGTCCGGCAATGGTTTTTCGCGCGCACAGATACTCGCCCTTGTCGGTCGTGATGGTTTCCAGTTCGGCGATCTCCAGACCCTGTCCCCGGGCAAACCCCAGCGCGGCCTTGGTCGGCCGGCCGTTTTCGTCAAAGGCCGCCTTTCGGGCCGGCCCCATTTTTTCGACGATCTGATCGGCCTGCTTCGGCGCGACGTCCGCAATGTGCAGCACCAGCCGGCGGGGAGTGGCCAGGCAGTGGACGGACTCGAAGGCGATTCGTTTTTCGGTAAGCGCCTTGCGGATCATTTCTTCCATGTCCACGACCGCTTTGGATAAAAACCCCGCGGGGATTTCTTCGGTGCCGATTTCAAAAAGAAGTTCGTTGCTCATCGTGTCTCCAGTTTTTCTAGTGATTCTGCAAAAGAGGGTATCCCAGTTCTTCCCGCTGCTTCATGTAGAGTTCCGCGCTCACCCTGGCCAGGTTTCGCACCCGGCCGATGTAGCTGGTGCGCTCCGCGACGCTGATCGCGCCGCGGGCATTGAGCAGGTTGAACGTGTGCGAGCATTTCAGGCAGTAGTCATAGGCGGGAAGCGGAAGATTTTTCTCCGCGATGCGCAGCGCCTCCTCTTCATACATATCAAACAGCCTGCGCAGCATCGGAATGTCGGCCACTTCAAAGTTATACGTGGAAAATTCGACTTCGCCCTTATGGTGCACGTCGCCGTATTTGATTTTATCCGTCCATTGCAGGTCATAGACGTTGTTGATGCCCTGGATGTACATGGCGATGCGCTCCGTTCCGTAGGTCAGCTCGGCGCAGACCGGCTTGCAGTCGAAGCCGCCCACCTGCTGGAAATACGTGAACTGCGAGATTTCCATGCCGTCGAGCCACACCTCCCAGCCCAGCCCCCAGGCGCCCAGCGTCGGGGATTCCCAGTCGTCCTCGACGAAACGGATATCGTGCTCCAGCGGATCGATGCCGAAGCTTTTGAGCGAATTGAGGTAAAGCTCCTGGATGTTGACCGGCGACGGCTTCATGATCACCTGGTACTGGTAATAATGCTGCAGGCGGTTGGGATTTTCGCCGTAGCGTCCGTCGGTCGGCCGCCGTGAAGGCTGTACGTAGGCCACGTTCCAGGGTTCCGGGCCCAGCGCCCGCAGGCAGGTGGCGGGATGAAACGTTCCCGCGCCGACCTCCATGTCATAAGGCTGCTGAATGACGCAGCCCTGGGAGTGCCAGTATTGCTCCAGCGCGAAGATTAATTCCTGAAAAGTCACAATGTCCTCCTTGGGGAATGCCGGCAGGAACTCAGGACCGGTGATGCGGGTCCGAGACATTACTTCTGCCAGCGGCTACCTAGCATGAAAGGCCAGGGGGGTCAAGATACGGGAAGGGGGAAGATTGGTGGATAGTGGATAGTGGATGGTGGATAGAAAAACAGTAATGAGTGACGAACAATGAGCGATGAGTGGAAAGTGAAAAGATGTCATGGTGAGCTTGTCGAACCATGGGCAATGAGTCATGGGGAATAGGGCATGGGTCATTTTTCTGTTGACAGGCCGGGGAGTCTTTTCTATGAACAACTTCAGTGATTGGAGGCGTTTGTCAAAAGCGTTTCTTTACTCCGGTGGAGCTGAATATGCTCAATTTTACCTTTCACAATCCGACGAAAGTTCTTTTCGGCAAATGCACGATTTGTCAACTGGCGGGTGAAATTCCGCCCGGCGCCAGGGTGATGGTTGCCTTCGGCGCTGAAAGCGCCAGAAAATACGGCGTCCTGGATGAAGTTCTCAGGGCGCTGGCGGGATTTGACGTGACTGAATTCGGCGGCATCGAAGCGAATCCGGAATATGATACGCTTTGCTCCGGCATTGCTCTGGCCCGCGAAAAAAAGATCGATTTCCTCCTCGCGGTGGGCGGAGGCTCCGTCATTGACGGAACCAAGTTCATGGCCGCCGCCATTCCCTTCGCCGGCGAACCGTATCAACTGATGGAAAACAAAGGCGCGGCGATCCGCCAGGCCCTGCCGCTGGGCGCGGTCCTGACGCTGCCGGCGAGCGGTTCGGAAATGAACAACCGGGCCATTATTTCTCGCCGGGCTGTAAACTGGAAACGCGCCGCCATGAACGACTGGTTTTTCCCTCGTTTTGCCGTTCTGGACCCGACAAAGACCTGCACGCTTCCGCCGATGCAAACCGCGAACGGCGTGGTCGATACGTTTGTCCATGTTCTGGAGCAGTATCTGACTTATCCCGTGCAGGGAAAGGTTCAGGACCGCCTTGCCGAAGGGTTGCTGCTTCTGCTGATTGAAGAAGGGCCGAAAGCGCTGGTGGAACCGGAAAATTACGATGTGCGCGCCAACCTGATGTGGGCCTCGACGCTGGGGCTGAACGGTCTGATCGGCGCCGGCGTTCCTCAGGACTGGGCGGCGCACCGGGCAGGCTATGAATTGACGGTGCTGTATGGACTGGACCATGCGCGGACGCTGGCCGTGCTGGTGCCGGCCATGCTGCAGGTCCGGGCCGGCGGAAAAAAGGAAAAGCTGCTTCAGTATGGCGAGCGTGTCTGGGGAATATCCTCCGGGGCCGAAGACGTTCGGATCACAGCCGCGATTGAAAAGACAAAGGCTTTTTTTGGAAGCATGGGCCTGCCGACGAGCCTGTCGGGATGCGGCATCGAAAAAGTGGATGCCGACCGGTTCATTGAACTGCTTGAGGAGCACGGCCTCACCGCCATGGGCGAGCGGGGCGAGGTTACTCCCGCGATGATGCGGGAGATTCTGGCGCTTTGCGCGTAAAGGAAGGAATTTAAGGATGCACAGCATTCTTCCTGAAATCGGCATTGCCGTTCTGGCGGCGACGGCGATGGGTTTTCTCTTCCAGCTATGCCGCCAGCCGGTCATTCTGGGCTATCTGGTTGCCGGAGCGCTGATCGGACCGCAGATCGGATTTTCGCTCGTTTCCCATCCCGACAACATCGAAGTCATCTCCGAGATCGGCCTGATCCTTCTGCTGTTTATCATCGGCCTGGAGCTCAATCCCGCCAAACTTCTTTCCTCTGGAAAAAAACTGAT
>JAQUVQ010000027.1 GCA_028693285.1 Smithellaceae bacterium | reverse complement strand
GACTGAAAATCCGAGTGTCGGCAGTTCAATTCTGCCCTGACCCACCAGTAAAATCAAGGGGTTAGCCAATAAATGGCGGACCCCTTTTTTCTTGGAATAGACATTCCAACGCTTTTTTCTACAGATAATCGTCGCGCATGCGGTGCAGCAGGGCGTGGTACTTTTCGTGAACTCCTTCGCCCGTCTCTTCGCGCTCCACGCGGTCGAAGCCTTCCACAAGTTCATCCTGCGCGGCGGGACTCAGGCGCTGTTCGGCCATCATAAACAGTACATGGTCTTCCTTGTCGATATGATTCCATAACAGTTGGATATAGCCGCGGGCGTTTTCCACAAAAGTTTTGGCGGCCGTCGCGTCGCCGTTTTTCATGAGGCCGATGGCGTCGCTCATGCTTCTGGCAAAACCGCGGCCCAGGGCGTGTTCGCGAAGCATCACGGCAATGGGTCCGTCGGTTTGGGGCATGCCGGTTTTTTCCAGCGCGGGAAAAAGCAGTTTTTCTTCCTTGGCGTGGTGGCACCCGTCGGCAAAACCCCGGATGAAATCGATGATGGCGTCAAGGTCTTCCGTTTTCACGGACTGGTTTTGCTCCAGCTTTTTGCAGACCGCCTCCATGATTTTCAGCATCAAAAGGACTAGCCGGTGTTCTTCTTTCAAAATTTCGGTCGGTTTCATGAGTTCCTCCTCCTTGAAAAAAAATCTGAAGCCAACAGTTTTGCGCGCGGCCCTTCGGCATTTTGTTTGCGCAGAGAATAAGGCAAATGCAATGTCGTGTCAATCGGAAGGAATCGGCTGCGCGGGTTGAACCTCAAGCGCGGTTGTGGTATAGGAGATCCAAACCGGTTTCCCTTTTTCGCATTGCACGTTGATGTTCCTGAAATCAAACAAGGAGGTCTATGAGCGATGTCCGAAGAAACTCACAAAAAAGAGCACAAATCCCATGATGATCAGCACCTGGACAAACTGACCGTGAAGGAACTGCGGGAATTGGCCGAGCAGTTCCCGCATGAAAAGGCCGTTCACGAAATGAAGAAGGAAGAGCTGGTGGCCTTTATCAAAGAGGCCAAGGGCATCAAGGACGAGCCGCACGCGCACAAACACAAGCCCAAGGGCAAAATCAGGATGACCAAACCGGAAGTCAAGGCGAAAATCCGCGAGTTGAAATTTTTGCACGGCCGGGCGCTGGAGGACAGCGACCGGGAGAAAGCCTTGCTGCTGCGCCGCCAGATCAGCCGGCTTAAAAAAATATCCCGGCGGGTTGCCGAGGCGTAAGCCCGACGGCCGGGCGTCAGGGGCGAGAAAAAGCGCGCGCCAGCGTCTGCTCGATGGTGCAGTCTTTCTTTTTCCACAGGTCGTTCAGCCAGCGGTTGAACCGGTTTCTGTATTCCTGATCGTCGGGATTCTTCCCGCGAAGGTCGGGATCGATCGGCAGCACTTCGATCCGGACGAGGATTCTTGATATTCTGCTGCAGAAAAACCGCCAGGCATCTTCCACGCCGTTGGGGTAAACGATGGTGACGTCGATCAGGTTTCGCATGTTTTCGCCCATCATGGAAAGAACATACGATACGCCGCCCGACCGCGGCTTGAGAAGGTGCCGGTAGGGCGATTTCTGCGCCGCTTGTTTCGCGCGGGAAAAGCGGGTTCCTTCAACAAAGTTCATGATGGATGCGGGCCGGTCCTTGAACTTCGCGCAGGCTCTCCGGGTTGCCTCGACATCTTTGCCCCGAAGATGCGGTTTTCTTTTCAGGAGTTCCGAAGAGTACCGCTTCATAAAAGGATAATCCAGCGCCCACCAGGCCAGCCCCAAAATAGGCACCCAGATCAGCTCCTGCTTCATGAAATATTTCAGGAAGGGGATGCGGCCGTGAAATATTTTCTGAAGAACGATGATGTCGATCATGGTCTGGTGGTTGGAAACGACGATGTACCATTCGTTCCGCTTCAGTTTTTCAAGCCCCGTGACGTCATATTCCACGGTTTTGATGGCCCCGATAAACCAGTTGATGCAGTAGATCCAGGTATAGGATAGAAAATTGAGAATGACGTCAAAGAAGTTCCTGGCCGCGCGAAAGGGCAGGATCAGCTTGAAAACGGCCGTGATGTAAACCGGAACGGCCCAGAAGAGGGTATTGATGCCCAGAAAGGCGAGACCAAGGGCACCGCGCAAAAATCCGGTGATGGATGTCCACATCGCTTTCGCTCCTCGTTTTTCCTTGGTGTGACCTTCCGTCCATGTATAGGTCATTTGCGGGGAAAAAATCAAATGCAAAGCGGCTTTTTTTTCGAAAACACCCCTGGTCTGCGACACCCGAACCCGGTCCGGGGCAGGCGCAAAGTCGCGCTTCGCTTGCACACAGGAATGAAATAAAAGGATGGCTCAGCGTTCGTTGCTGGAAAGAAATCCGATCAGGGCCAGAACGACGATGAGCAGGCCGACCCCAATATAGACGTAGGTGTAGGTGTTGAGAACCAGTTCTCCCAGTTCGGAGCGGAAGCTGGGATTCAGAAAAAACCCCCAGTAAAAAGTGAAGCAGTAGTTGATGAGCAGGGCCAGCTTCACCCGTCCAAAAAACAGGACCAGGGTGCTGATCCCCAGAAGCAGGGCCACCTGGGAAAGGGGCACGGCCAGTTGTGTGCTCATGAGGATTTCCATGGCTTCTTTATACCGGAGCAGTTATTTCTTGTCCAGCGCCTATTTTATCCGGCTGCGGGAATTTTCTGAGATGGGCGGGGCCTCTTTGCCCCATGTGCCCAGCTCATAGTCGAAATTCCCGACGGGCCTGATGAACGTGTATTCGAAGCTGTCCTTCACGAGGCTTTTCGCCACGGCGCCGACGCTGCCGCTGGGAATGGACACGGGAAGCGACACAATGAACAGTGCCGTGCCGACTGCGACGGAGACGATGCCCACAGGCCGGATCAGCGCCACGTCGAGGACCACAAGGTCGGACTGCGTCACTTCGGCGCACGCGGGCACGGCGCTGATGCAGATGACCATCGCGGCAAGCAGGGCGGTCCATTTTCTTTTCATCACATTCCCCCGGAAAAGCGGTTTAAGGGTTTTGCCGTTTTCTTTAGCCCACATTTTCCGCCGGGTCAAGAAATCCCCGCCGCCCGTACGCGCCGGGGAAGGGCATCTTTGCACCCGCCGACCTTTCCGTTGATTATGAATTCCGGTTGTGCTAACCAAACAGGCGCATACAGACGCGCGGGCGGTGGCGACCATGACGGGAATTCCAGAGAAAATAATTGATTTTCACGTTCATCTGTTTCCGGACAGGCTTTTCGATGCCATCTGGGAAGCTTTTCTGAAGCAGTACAACTGGCACATTATTCATCGCTGTTATTACCGGGAGTGCATCGAGCGCCTTCGGCGGGCGGGCGTGAGCGTGATCGTGTATTCCAATTACGCGCACCGCGCCGGAATCGCCGAGGATCTGAACCGGTGGAATGAGAAAGTCCTTCAGGAGTACGAGGATTTGTATTGCTTTGCCGCCTATCATCCGGGCGACGACCACGCTCTGGACATGGCCCGCCGCCTTGTGGAAAACCCGAAAATCCTCGGATTCAAGCTTCAGCTTCTGGTCCAGAATTTTTATCCGTACGACGAGAGGCTCTTTGACCTGTACGAGCTGGTGATCCGGAAGAACAAGCGCATTCTCTTCCATACCGGGACCGGCCCCGTGGGAAATCCCTATGTCGGCCTTGACCCGTTTATGAAAGTTCTGGACCGTTTTCCTGACCTTCCCGCCACCATCGCCCATCTGGGCGCTCATGAATACGCGGGTTTCATGGAGCTTGCGGACCGGCATCCGGCTTTGTATCTCGACACCGCCTTCTGTTTTTTGCCCGCGCCGTACGAAGGGTACAACCTCGGACCCGGGTATCTTGAAAAATACAAATCCAGAATTTTATACGGGTCGGATTATCCCAACCTGATCACGCCGTGGGAAGCGGAGATTGAAAATCTTTTGAAGATGAATCTTTCTTCGGAATTTTACGATCGGATCTTTCACGACAACGCAGCCGCGCTGATCCGTTCCCTGACGAAAGCATAGGCGGCGGCATCCCCCCGTTTGCCTGCGCGACGCCCGTAAAGAAAGGAGCAAGTCCATGAACCATGTCCACCATGTTCATTTGTTTGCGTCGGATATCGAAAAAAGCCTGGCCTTTTATCAAAACGCCTTTGGCGGGAAAATCATTCTCGACGAGGAGTTGGCGGGAGCGAGGAACGTGTTCATGAGGGTCGGTACCGGACGGATTCATTTCTACGATCAGGCGCCTTCCTTTTCCGGCCGGGGAAGCATTCACCATTTCGGCATCCAGACCGACGACATCGACGGCGTGGTCGAAAAGCTCAAGGCCATGGGCGTGCCGTTCAAAAAAAGCGTCACGGACATCGGCGTCTGGAAATATGTCATGGTGCCCGCGCCCGACAATGTGCTCATTGAATTGTTCCAGGTAAACCGCGATGCCCTTCCGGAAGCCTACAGAAGCTATTTTGACTGAACCGTCCGGGACGGCGGATATTCCGGGGCCCTCGTTTTCTTACCGTATCTTTTCGCTATTCGGCGGTTTTCCTGCTCCCCCGCACACGCTTTTCCGACCATTCGAAATAGGTTTCGATGACGTAAAGAGCCTCCTGGATGGTGGAATAAACGGGGAATCCCGCCTTGCGCAGCGCGTTGAAGGTGGAAATTCTGACGCGTTCCGCCTCCAGGTCATTTTCCAGAAAGCACGACAGGACGGGGATCACCGGCTTTTTGATCTGTTGGGCCATCGCCATGATGCTGTCCGCGCTGTTGGTCACCTTGAGAAACACTTCCGCGTGCATGATGTATTCAACGGAAAAATAGGGAACGATCACATCGATGTTGACGTCTTCGTTCAGGGCTTTCATGGTGTGCAGCATCACGTTGAAGTCAAAGCCGAAGGCTCCGAGATCGACGGGATTGGTCGTCGAGGTGTTGACCCCCATGATTTTTTCACTGATCATTCGCTGGGTGCCGGGGCTCAGTTCGGGAAGCAAAACCCCCGAGGTGACGGCCAGATCGGAAAAGAGCACGGAGATGCCGCCGCCGGCGCCCATGAATCCCACGCGCCTTCCGCGCGGGAATCGCTGCGCGGTGCCGAGCATCGCCAGATTCATCAGCTCTTCGAAATCATCCACCAGCAGCCCGCCGTGCTGCCGCACGGCCGCGGCCCAAATCGTGTAATTGCTGGCCATGGCGCCCGTGTGGCTGGCCGCCGCCTTGGAGCCCAGCTCCGTTTTTCCCCCTTTAAGAATAATCACCGGCTTTCTGGCCGTCGTGCGCCTCAGCGTTTTCAGAAATTTGTTCACATCCTTGATGTCTTCCACGTAGCAAGCGATCAGACGGATCTTGTCGTCATCCGCCAGATACTCCAGATAATCCTCCAGTCTCAGATCGATCTGATTTCCGTAGGAGACCACTTTATTGAGCCCGATGCCCCGGGTGGTTGCCATGGCCACAAAGCTGGAGGTGATTCCGCCGGACTGCCCCAAAAAGGCGATCGAACCGGGCTTCTCCTGCAGATGGGTCAGTCGGAAAGAAACTTTCGACTCGAAGCATTGAACGCCGATGCAGTTGGGGCCGACGATCCGGAGATGTCCCCTGCGGGCTTCCCGGATGACTTCCTGCTCCAGTTGCAGATTGCCCGTTTCTCCGAAACCGGAGGTGAAGAAATGGATAAACTTGATCTGCTTGCGGACGGCCGCTTTGACGATGTCTACGGATTGCTCGACGGGTGCGGCGACGATGGCAAAATCGACGGGTTCCGGAAGATCTTCGATGGACGCGCAGGTCTTGACGCCGCCCACTTCGGCCCGTCGGGGATTCACGGGATAAAGGGCGCCGGCAAAACCGTTGGCTTGCAGGATCTGAAAATAGGGCAGTTTTCCTCCGCCCAGATTGTCGGATGCGCCGATAACGGCGACGCTTTTGGGATAAAACAACGCATCGAGATTCATGAAATTCCTCCTTGATCTATATCCGGCCGTGGCGAAGGATTTGTATTCGCAAAAAGCCGGTTTCAAAACGGCGCTATCTTACAACTTTGAAGCAACGATGCAAGAAAAAAACGAACCTGTCAGGACGGTCTTGACAAACGGGCGGCTCGGTCTGTATGGTATCACAATATTTATGGAAGGGAGCCCATTATGGCTTTTGCAAGACCGGAAATCCTTCGACCGCCCAGCGAGCACGCCAGTTATTATCTGCCCCTGACGTCCGGATGTTCCAACAATTCCTGTGCGTTTTGCGCTTTTTCCTTTACCAGCCTCGGCATTCGCGACCTCGACGACGTAAAACGCGAAATCGACGCCATGTCTCTGTATGTGAACAGCCGCATGTGGATGGCGGGCCAGCCGGACATCGTCTATGCAATTCTCCGCCAGTGGGACGGAAAGCGGGTGTTTCTCCAGGACGGCGACGCTCTTGTGTATCCCTACCCGAAGCTCATGGAGGCGCTGCGGTATCTCAACGGCAAATTTCCCGCTTTGGAGCGCATTGCCAGCTACGCCACTCCGCAGGACATTTTACGGCGAAGCGTTCAGGAACTTCGGGACCTGAAGGAACAGAAGCTCGGCATTCTTTACATGGGGGTGGAAAGCGGCGACGACGAGGTCTTGAAGAAGATTCGAAAAAACGTCACCCACGATCAGATGGTGGAAGCCGCAAAAAAAGTGAAGGCATCCGGCATTCTCCTGTCCGTCACGGTGATCCTCGGGCTGGGCGGCGTCGCGGGAAGCGAGAAGCACGCGCTGGAGTCGGCGAGAATTCTGACGGAAATGGACCCGGATTACGCCGGCGCGCTGACGCTCACGCTGATTCCCGAAACGGAACTTTACAAGGAATGGGAGCAGGGCCGCTTTGAAATGATCACCCCTTTTGATTCGCTGCGGGAATTGAAAACGATGGTGGAGCATTCAACCTTTTCCAACTGTTTTTTCAGCTCCATGCACGCTTCCAATTATTTTTCCATCCGCGGCACAATGCCGAAGGAAAAAGGCAGGGTGCTCCGGCAGCTTCAGGCGCTCTTGTCCCGGAAAGACCCGGGCATGCTTCGCCCGGAATTTATGCGGGGGCTGTAAAAAGATTGCCCAGTGGAACGATGATGAAATTTTGCTGAAGACATCCAGTCCGTGCGCCAAGAACAGTCAAGGGACAGGGTTGATGATGCGAAGAATATGTTTTTTGTGCTTCGATATTGTTCTTGCTGCATCCTTGCTCATGTTGATGTCTGCTTCGCTTCTTTATGCGGGCCATGACACATCTTTGCGTACGGATTTAAATTTTTCCTACAAATTCAATGAAAAATACCGCGCCGTCTCCTATGTCTTCGTCCAGGCCAACGATGAGATGTCCAATTACGACTATACGGAATGGGGCGCAGGTCTCCAGTATCAGACGCCGGCTGCCTGGCTTTCCTTTCTGGCCTATTATCAGCAGGGTTATTCCAAGGATGACGACGGGCACTGGGCTCTGGAGCAAAAACCAAGCATCAATCTGAACCTGTCCAAAATTTTTTTTAATTTCAAGATATTCAATCAGATTCGCTATGAATACAGAATTACGCCGGACTGGAATGACGCCAGAATCAAGAATACATTGAACATCAGCCGCCCCGATCTTTTTTTGCAGCCCTATGTCGGATGGGAGCTGTTTTACGAAAATCACGATAAGGCGGTGATGCTCAACAGAATCAAGGTGGGCATCAACAAAAATATCGGGGCGCATGTTTTGGTGGGGCCCTATTTCAGAATGGATTTTTCCAATGTGAACAGTCGGTGGGAATGGACCAGACAGCTCATCGGATTACAGATGACCATAAACTATTAGGAAGAAATGTTATGCTCAAAGGTCACCGAAGAATTGCCGAAAGAAAAGCCATCGTCTTTTTCGCGCGCCTGATCCACGGGTTGCTTATTCTGACGCTGGTTTCAGTCGTGTGCGGTTCCATGGCCCTAGCCGAAAGCCGGGTGGTGAAGGTCGGGGTTTATGAAAATTCACCCAAGGTTTTCACGGATGAATCCGGCCGGCCTTCCGGAATATTTATTGATCTTATCGAGTATATTGCGTCGGAAGAAGACTGGGAGGTGCAATATGTGGCGGGCACCTGGGCTGAGGGACTGGAGCGTCTGGAGAAAGGTCTGATTGATCTGATGCCGGATGTGGCCCTGACGACCGAGCGCGAAAAGCGGTTTTCCTTTCACAAGATTCAAGTGCTGTCCTCATGGTTTCAGGCTTACGCCCGCAAAGACAGCGGATTACAATCCATATTGGATTTGAACGGCAAACGTGTCGCGATTCTGGACAAATCGGTTCAGCAGGAGGCTTTCACTCGTTTCAGCCGGGGATTTGGATTGGATACAAAGCTTGTTGCCGTTGCGGATTATAAGACCATGTTTGAAATGGTGGCCAAAGGAGATGTCGACGCCGCCGTTACCAATCAATTTTATGGCTCAATGCATGCCCGGAAGTATGGACTGGTCGATACGGCAATTGTTTTTGAACCGTCCGCGCTTTTTTTCGCCGCGCCCAAGAATTCCTCCCGGGAGTTGCTGGAGGCTATCGACCAACATCTTGATTATCTGAAAAAGGACACAAAATCGGCATATTATGCAACGCTGAGAAAATGGACATCCGAAGAGGTTCGGTTCAGGCTGCCGGTGTGGTTGCAAGTTCTCGGTTTAATCGCCGGTATTGTGTTGCTGATGAGTCTGGGGGGCAGCGTTATTCTGAAAAACCAGGTCAATGCGCGCACCAGGGAGTTGAAACAGATTAATTCGGAAATGGAAGTGCGGATCATTGAACGGACGGCCGAGCTGGCCCTCGCGATGGAAAAAGCGCAGTCAGCAGACCGCCTGAAATCCGCCTTTCTGGCCACCATGTCCCATGAACTGCGCACGCCGCTCAATTCCATCATCGGGTTTACCGGCATTTTGCTGCAGCGTCTGGGCGGACCTCTGAACGAAGAGCAGGAAAAGCAGCTCAAGATGGTTTACAACAGCGCCAGGCATTTGCTGAGCCTCATCAACGATGTTCTGGACATTTCCAAGATTGAAGCGGAACAGCTCAACGTGGTCTCTGAAACTTTCAACTTGCGGGAGACCGTGGAGAAAGTTATTAAAACCTCTCAGCCGCTGGCGGAAAACAAGAATCTGAAACTGACAGCGGAAATCGCGCCGGAAATCGGCCTGATGAAAAGCGACCGCCGTCGAGTGGAGCAGATTCTTCTCAATCTGGTGAGCAACGCCGTCAAGTTCACCGAGCAGGGATTTGTCCGGATGAAATGCGAAATCCAAAATGGGAAAATTGTGATCGCCGTCGCCGATTCCGGAATCGGCATTCGGCCGGAAGACATGGACAAGCTTTTCAACGCGTTTCAGCAGATTGAATCCGGCATAACGCGCAAGTACGACGGAACGGGATTGGGCCTGTCCATCAGCCGGAAGCTGGCGAATTTGCTGGGTGGTGAAATCCGAGTGGAAAGCGAATGGGGCAAAGGCAGCACCTTCACATTCCTGTTGCCGCGGGAGGGAGAAAAAGCATGAAAGGAAACATCCTGGTCATTGAAGACAATGAACAAAACCTTTATCTGGTCCGGTTTATTCTGGAGAAAAACGGCTATACGGTGCATGCCGCGATGGACGGGCAGACGGGCATCGACATGGCGGCCGCGTTGAAACCGGATATGATTCTGCTCGACATTCAGCTTCCCGTCATGGACGGATACGCCGTCGCCCGGAATCTGCGCGCCAATCCTGAGCTTGCCGCCATTCCCATTGTTGCCGTGACGTCGCACGCCATGGTCGGCGACCGCGACAAAGCCATGGAGGTCGGCTGCAACGGCTACATCGAAAAGCCCATCAATCCGGACACGTTCATGTCGGAAGTGGAGCGCCATCTGGTGGTCAAATAACAGGCGGACTGACGCCGTTCATGGTCAGCGCCTGAGCAGCCGGACGACCGGCCGGTACAAAAAAAGATTCCGGCGAAGAAAACTTTCCTGATCATCGATGTTTTCCATTGAATTGCAGACGTACGTTGCGACGAGGTCCCTCCCGCTTGCGAACTGGGGGTGTTCCTTGCCGGCGTAGCAGAACGTCTGCGGATGGTACAGCGGGCTTGCGGGGTCCACTTCATCAATGGATTGGATAAGCGCGGCAGGCGGGCTCCACGGGCCTTCCGGCTTTCGGGATGTTTTGTACAGCAGGCGGCGGCCTCTGTCTTCCGGCGACAGGTAAACGGCCAGCCATTCTTCATTATCCATGCGATAGCGAACGCTCAGTTCGGAAAGACCGGGGGAAAAAATCATTTTCAGGTTTTCCGGAGTGATTTTCTTTTGCCAGCCGTCGAGCGTCCAGTACTCCAGGTGGCCGGCCGGATTTTCCAGATGGTCGGCGGGAAGTCTTGCCAAAAGATTGCCCTGGACGGGAGCGCCGTCCTTTCCGGAACGATACAGTGGATAAAAATAGACGAAACGGCCGTGAACGACGGATGCGGCGGCGAGGGCCTCGATGCCGGGAGCGATCGCGCCGGTCCAGTCCAGATAATCCACCGGCCAGTTGTTGGGATCTTCCGCCGAATAATCCCTGATCCGGGCGATGGTGTGCCCGGCAATTTCAAAGTGAAAGGGCCTTGCCGGTCCGGGAAGAGGCCTAATCACCAGAAGCGGTATGTATAAAACCCGGTCGGCGATGAACGGGTCCTGCGGCCAGAGCCATTGATCTGGGCCGAAGGACGATGCGAATTTGCCGTTTGTTTTCTTCAGATAATACCGGATGGAAAATTGTTCGCCGGCGCAGGTGGAAACGGCCAGCGTTGTTCCCAGAATCACCTCCATGCCGATCCGGTCCTTCCGCCCCTTTTCTTTCGAAACGAAGGTGTCGCCGAACAGCCACAGGGAGCGCTTTTTGTCCAGGGCAATGGAGTAGGCGCCGTCGCCTCCGTACCAGCCGTCCTGATCGGGGAAGAAGGGCAGGCATCGGGCCTGGTCTTTCCCGACGGGAACGATAACCGGCAGAAGGGGCGCACAGGAGCCCGCCAGCAGGCCGAGGAGCAGAAGGAGCATTATCGCGCGCAATTTTATCATGTTTTCCGAATCCGAAAATCGCCGCGCAACCGCTATTTCAGTTTAAAGTCCACACGGCTGTCTTTTACCTTTTCTTTCTTCGCGGGCGTTTTGGCTTTGGGCTGGACGATGAAAACGCGCCCCGCTTCCACCTTGCCGTCTTTTAAGAGCTGTTCGCGGACTGCCTGTGCCCGCCTGGAGGCAAGCTGCTCCAGATCGGCGTCCGTGACGATGGTATTGTCGAAGAGCAGTTTTTCCATTTCTTTGGGCGGAAGGCTTTTGGCGATGCCCAGCGCCGTGCGCGGCTTGGAAAATTTTGCAGCCTTGTAGGCCAGGGTCAGGTATTTCTCGTATTCGGCCTGCCCGATTGTAATTTCTTCGAGCGTAGCGGGAGTCTCGCCGCGGTCGATCATTTCCTTGCGCTTCTGCGTTTTGAGCAGACGGTTGAATCTTGCTTTTTTCAAAGCTTCCTGATCCTGTGTTGCGTCAACATAGCCTTCAACCTCCAGCTTCAGTTGGGGACGGTCATACAGCGCCTTGGAAAGCGCGCTGATCTTTTTCAGCTCCGCCTCCGGAATGTCCGCGCCGCCGAAGTTGAATTCGACAAAGCTCATTTCCTCGCCCCCTCCGGTCAGCGAAGACAAAAGAGAAAAGGGCGCCGTGACGGCTTTGGTAATGATGTTTTTGAGAACCTGCCAGACAATGGGCCAGATTTTGAACTTCGGGTCGTCGAGGCTTCCGGACAGGGGAATGTCGAGGTTGATCTGTCCGTTCCGGTCGGTCAAAAGGGAAACGGCCAGCGGCACCGGCGCCTTGATGGCCTCGGGGCTTTCCACCCTGTCGCCGAAGGTGAGCTGATCGAAAAAGATTTTATTTTCCGCGGACAGCTTTCTCTGATCGACGAGATAGGACACGTTGAAATTGAGTTTGCCCTTGGTGACGGGATACCCCAGGTATTTGCTGGTGTAAGGCGTGACCGGGCTCATTTCAATGTCTTTGAAGTTGAGCTTGATATCGGCGAAGAAATCTTTGGCCAGCGGGTTGATGGTGCCCGCGATTTCCAGCGGCGATCCGTAGCCCAGGTTTCCCTTCAAATCGACTTTCGCACGCGAGATCTGCTGCGAGGAGAGGCCCGTGACGCTTCCCTGAAGATTGAGCATGGTCACGGCGTAGTTCGGCCGGATGTTGCGGTCGGCGAAATCCACCGTGCCCCCGTGAAAGCTGACCTTTCCGATTTTGATGTCCGGCGGGGGCTGCGCCGGTTTTGCGCTCACAGCGGGCGGCGGGGTCTTGGCGGCCGCGATCTTTTCTCCGGCCTTCGCCGCGGCATCAGGCCTTCCGGTTTCCTTTTTCGCCACGCCGAAGATGTGCTGAATATTGGTGGCGCCGCCCGGGTGGATGACGATTTTGGCGAAGAAATCGCTGAGCGCAATTTCCCGAATGTTCACGAACAGGGGATTATAGCCGGCGGAAAGAGATTGAAAACGGAGCTGTTTCCATTTCAGAAAATCGTGAGCGCGCGCCCGATCGATCGTCGCGAGATGATCCACGGAGATCTGGCCGGCATATTTGACGCTGGGTTCGCCTTTCGCGTCGGTGGCCAGCGCGAAGGCTCCGGTCGTGGACAACTCGCCGCCGGTAATGTCCATCTGGACGGTGTCCGGGACATAGGACTGAAGGGGACGGAGCGCCAGATTCTTTACGCCCAGCGCCAGATCGGCGGTAAACGGAGAGATGACGACAGGTCCTTTCGCGTTGATCCTGCCTGTCCGGTCCATGACGAGCGCAAGATCGATGGCGGTCTTGTTTCCCTTTTTCAGGGAAAAGTTCGAGGCGGCCAGGCGCAGGGGATAAATCCGCGTGCGAAACGGCCGGGACGGCCGCTCGTCCGTAAACGTGATGTCGGCTGCGTCAAGCAGGAAAGCATCCACCCGAAGGTCCAGCTCTTTTTTCTTTGCGTCGGCATTGCCGTTTATTTTCTTTTTCGCCCCCGTTTCTTCCGGCTTCGTTTTGGACTGCGTTCCGACCAGATTCAGCAGATTGATCTCGCCTTTCGGGCTGCGCCGGACGGCCAGTTGGAGTCCGTCAAGCGAAATTTCGGAGAGATGAACGCTGGGAACCAGCGGCTTGACGGAAGCCAGAGTGGCCGACATGGCGGGAAGCCGCAGAATTTTGTTGCCCCGCAGATCGTCGAGGGCCACTTTTTTCAAATCGGCCCGGCCGGTCAGCCTCAATTCGGGCGCCCGTTCTCCGGGGATGATGAAATGCAGTTGCAGGCGAATATCCATGAGCGCCTGGACCAGCTTGAAATTCATTTTCACCGGCACGTACTGCAGGTAGAAGGGAACATCGATATCCCGAATGTCAATATCCAGCAGGCTTTCCCGCGAGGTATGAAAAGGCTGGGTTTTCCCGGTGACCGCAACGGTTTGGCCGTTGACGACGGCGGAAAATTTGGGCTGGACGTAGTGCTTCATGTAGTAATCGATATTGGAAACAAACGGGACGTCGAGATTCAGGCTGCGGATCGTGTGGCTGGTCCGGTTGGGGGCGTCGTGAAAGTCCAAGGTGCCGCGGGTGATTTGGATGTTGTTGAGGGAAAACAGAAACGGTTTGGACGGCTCTTTTTTTTGCGCCTCTTCCTTCGGGATCAGGTCGGAGAAATTATAGGTTCCGTCTTCTTTCCGGGTGACGCCGACATACGGCTGCTCCAGGCGGATTTCCTCCAGGATCAGCGCGCGCCGGAAGATGGAGGTCAGCACATCCACGTTGACGTGCAGCTCCTGAAAGGAGACGAACGGGTCAGGCGTTCCCCGGTCGGCCAGTTTGAATTCCCGGATCGTCGCGGAAAGATCAAAAGGATTGATCTTGATCTGCCCGATGGCCGTTTCCCGGTGCAGGGCTTCGGAAATCTTTTTGGCCAGGACCGGCTTGATAACGGCGGGAAGAATCAAAAAGCCGGCAAGACCGATCAGGACGACGAAAACCAGGACAGCGATCAGGACTTTTTTCAAAAGACGCATGAAGGGCTCCTTTCGAAAGATGCCGGCGGCAGGCCGTTTTGATCCGCATTCCGCGCGGCTTGTCGGCAATCCCGAAGCCCGCGGCTATTTCTGAAAAAAGACGCGGGCGTCCACCAGACTCACGCCCTGGCCTTCCGGATGCACGATGACCGGATTCAGGTCGATTTCCGAAATTTCCGGGCATGCGGCGAGCAGAGCGGAGATTCTGCATACCACATTCTGCAGCGCCTGACAATCCGCGGGACCTCTGCCTCTTGCGCCGGCCAGCAGCGGATAGGCTTTCAGCTCCCGGATCATTCCTTCGGCTTCCCCCGGGGTTACCGGCGCCATCCGGATGGAGGTGTCTTTGAAAATTTCAATGAAAATGCCGCCCAGACCAACCACGATGACCGGGCCGAAAGCGGGATCACGCCTGCCCCCGACAAAACATTCGGCGCCGGCGGGCGCCATTTCCTGAATCAGATACCCGTCGATGGAGGGCGACGGCTTCAGGTTTCTGATTTTGCTTTTCATGCCGGCCAGGGCTTCGGCAAGCTGTTTTTTGCTTCGAAGGTTCACGGCGACGCCGCCGATGTCCGACTTGTGAGAGGCGTCCCGGGACAGCAGCTTGGCGGCCAGCGGGTAGCGCAGCGTGATTCTGGACGGAATGTTTTCATCTTTGAGCAGCAGGTTTTTCACGGGCTGCAGCCCGGCGGCCGCGGAGACCGCAAGCGCCTCGTCCGTGAGCGGAATCCGCTTTTCCTTTCCGCAACGGGCGCGGATGCGGTCAACCGCTTTCAAATCCAGGTCATACTTTTCCAGATGGCCCCGCTTTTGGCATGCAGTTTTCTTTTCGTAATAGGATCGCGAGGCGTACAGGGCCTCCACCGCTTCCAGCGGAGACACGAAAACGGGAAATGGCTGCTTTTTCTGCAGGTCAAGAATTTCATCCCGATCGGATATCATCGCCAGGCTGACGGGTTTTTCATAGCGGGCGACAAGCTCTTTCACGCCCGCCAGAAAGGTCCGGGACATTTCCGCCTCAAAATCGGAGGAATACAGATGATTGAAAAGAACGCCGTCAAAGTCGTCGAGCTTGAGGGCTTCCTCCAGAATATCCGTGAAGATCGTGTAGTCGAAGATTTCGCCGAGATCCAGGGGGTTCTGGTGGGCGATCACGCGGGTGTTGTAAATCGTTTTGAGCTTTTCGATGAACGACGGCGGAAAGGGCGTCATTTCAAATCCGTATTTTGCACAGGCGTCGGCCGTCAGGACGGCATGACCGCCGGACCGCGACAGCACGGCCACGCGTTTGCCTTTCATGAGCGGCATTCCGACCATCTGAACCGCGCTGACCAGCTCCACTTCGTCGTCCACGCGGATGACCCCGGCCTGCCGCATGGCTCCGTCCACCACGGCGTCATCGCCGGAAAGCGCCGTTGTGTGCGACTGGGCGATCTTCGCGCTCGCGGGCGACCGGTTGGATTTCTGAAGGATGATGGGTTTGTCGCAGTTTCGGGCCAGATCGAAAAATTTGCGTCCGCGCTTGAAGCCTTCCAGATACAGCGCAATGCATTTCGTGCGGGGATCCTGAATCAGGTATTCGAGAAAATCCGCCTCGTCGAGCTGCAGCTTGTTGCCGATCGACACAAACTTGCCGGCGGTGATTCCGAATCCCGCGACCGTTCGCAGATAGGAGCTTCCGACACCGCCGCTCTGGGTGATGAGCCCCAGGGTGCCGCCGGAAGGGACTTCCTTGGCGAAGGCGAAGGGCATCATCATTTTATAATCAAAATTGATCACGCCCACGCAGTTGGGGCCGATGACTTTCATGCCGTATTTGCGCGCGACGGCCAGCACGTCCTCTTCCAGGGTATGATGGCCGTGCGAGTATTCGCTGAATCCCCCCGATTCGATCACCACGTGCGTAATGCCCTTCCGGCCGCATTCCTCCATGAGGCCGGGAACGGTCCTTGCGGGCGTCAGGAAAATCGCCACGTCCGGAACGCACGGCAGATCTGCGACTTTGGTGTACACGTGAACGCCGTTGATGTCGCCTTCCTGGGACCCGACGCCGTAGATTTCTCCCGGGTAGCCGATTTGTTTGTTGTTGATGAGGACAATTTGCCCCAGATTCATTTTGGTGACGGACGCGCCGAAAACAACCATGCTGCGGGGGGTGAAGAATTTCTCCATGATCGAATTGCTCCTTTCGCCCGGCAACGCTGGTATTCAACCGCGTTTTTGAGCCAGTCTGAGCAAACGACGCCTTCACCTTGCTGCCCGCCATCAGCCAAAGCGTGAAACGCCAAAATGACACCAGGAAAATGAACTTGACTTCCTTTTGCCGGGCAGGGCTCTTATAAAGAACGGATGGGCCTGTGTCAAGGACAAAGAGAAGCCGGAAGCCGGGGCGAAAAATCAGGCTGCGCGGTTCCGGCCGCCGGTTCCCGTCCGCCGGCGGCAAAGATTCGTTTGACTTCCCGGGTAAAGCCAATATAATCATCATCCAAGTGATTTTATCAGATCCATTCTTCACAGCGGCGCAATGGGGTTGGCGAAAGGCGGGTAGAGGCCGGTTTCCAACTTCAAAGAAAGGTGATGCCATGAAGAACAGGCGGCAGGCACAAGAGGCTCCGGAAAAAGATGTTCGGCAGCGGCGTCCCCGCCTTCAGGCGACCCGGGAGCCTCAGCGCCCGCGGAACCTCGCGGAAAGAGAGCTCCGGGAGAGCGAAGAGCGCCTTCGCAGCGTCGTCAGCCGGTCTCCGATCCCCGCGTTTGTGATCGGCAAGGATCATCGCCTTCTTTACTGGAACAAGGCCCTGGAACAGCTTACCAAGATCAGGGCCGAAGACGTCATCGGCACCTCCCAGCAGTGGCGCGCGTTTTACGCGAGAAAGCGCCCCTGCATGGCGGATTTGCTGGTCAGCCGCGCCCAGGAAAAAATATCCAAGTGGTACACGGGCAAGTACATCCGATCCAAACTGCTCGACGAGGCCTACGAGGCGATTGACTTTTTTCCGGAGCTCGGCCATCAAGGCAAGTGGCTGCGCTTTACGGCGGCGATTATCCGCAACGAAGCCGGCGACCTGATCGGCGCCATCGAAACACTCGAGGACATCACCCGGCGCAAGAAGGCCAAGGAGGCGCTGCTCAAGGCGCACCGGGAGCTGGAGGAGCGCGTGCAGGAGAGAACGGCCGAGCTGGCCCAGGCCAACGAGGCGCTGCTCAATGAATTGATGGAGCGCCACCGGACGCAAAAAGCGCTCAAGCAGACCACCGATCACCTCTCGCTGCTTTTGGAATCCCTGCCGATCATTTCCTATACCCGGAAAACGGACGGGCGCTTCAGCATTACGTTTGTGAGCAGCACCATCGAGGAAATTACCGGCTATCCGCCGCAGTGCTTCATCGATGACGAAAATTTCTGGGCCGACCATATTCATCTGGACGACCGCTCCCGGATTCTGGGCGAGCTCAAGGCCGGTCAGGCCAAGGGAACGCACCGCTACAGCTACCGGTTTCGCGTCATGGACGATTCCTACCGCTGGTTTTCAGATTACTGGCGGGTGGTGCAGCTTCCCGCCGGTTCGACCAATTACATCGTCGGCGCGTGGCAGGACGTCACGGAAGACAAGAGAATCCGCCAGGAGGGCGAGCTTCGCCTTCAGCAGATGATTCAGACGCACAAACTCACGGCGCTGGGCGAAGTCGTGGCCGGCGTCGCCCACGAGATCAACAATCCGGTCAGCTTCATCGCCTACAACGTGCCGATCCTCGAAGAAATCTGGGACGCCGTAGAGTCCATCCTTTCCGGTTCGAGCGCCCGGCATCCCGAGTGGGAAAAGCGGGGCCTGTCCTATGAAGAAGTCTGCCGCAACATGCGCGACATCGTCCAGGCGTTCAAGATCGGCGCCAACCGGATCAGCCGGGTCGTGACCAGCCTCAAGGAGTTTTCCCGCTCCGACGAAACCGCGCAGAAAAAACTGATGTCGGTGCCGGAGGTGATCGCGGGCGCGCTGGTCATCGTGGGCGCGCAGATCCGCAGAACGGTCTCCGGCATCGATCAGGACATCGCCGCCGATGTCGTGCCGGTTTGCGGCCACTTCCAGAAGATCGAACAGGTGATCGCCAATCTGCTGATCAACGCCCATCAGGCGATTCCTTCGGGGCAGAAAGGCCTCATCACCATCCGCTGCCGTTCGGTCGACAGCCTCAAGGCGGTGGTGGTGGACATTGAAGACAACGGCCGGGGGATCGAGAAGAAAATCATGGACCAGATTTTCGATCCCTTTTTCACCACGCGCCGCGACCGGGACGGCACGGGGCTGGGCCTTTCCATTTCCTACGGTCTGATCCGGGAGCATCACGGGCTGATCAGCGTACTGTCGCGCCCGGGACGCGGCAGCCGGTTTTCGATTTTTCTTCCCGTGGACGGAGCCACCGACATCAGCCTGTATCCGGCCATCCTCTGCATCGACCACAACGTCAAGTATCTGAAGGAGCTCAAGGCCAACTTTGTTGACGCGGTGATCTGGCGGTCGGAAGCCCAGGACCGGATGGAGGATATTCTTGATTTTCTGGCTCAGCATCCGGAAGTGGACATCGTCGTTTCGGAAATCCGCCTCCGGGGATTCAACGGCTGGACACTTTTGGAAAAAATCCGCGCGAAATATCCGTTGCTGCCGGTGATTCTCTATTCGACGGACCGCAAGGCCCTCTCTGTGCCGCCGCAGATCAAAGCCGCGCCCGACTTTACACTGCACAAACCGTTCAGCATCGATAAGCTTCAGAAGATCATTCATGAGGTGGGGAGACAGCGGTTATGAAGATACTGATTGTGGACGACGAGGAATTGTCTCTTTCCTCCGTGAAGCGGGTTCTCAAGTGGAAAGGCATCAAAAATGTCGAAGCCTGCGACAACGGCCGGGAGGCTGTCTTGCGCATCCGCTGCGAAAACTTCGACATTGTTCTTCTGGATCTGCTGATGCCGGACGTGGACGGCATGCAGGTGCTGGAATCCACCAAACCTTTTTGTCCGGGGACCGAGTTCATCATCCTCACCGCCGTGGACGACATTCAAACCACCGTCCGGGCGATGCGGCAGGGAGCCTACGACTACCTGGTCAAGCCCGTGGACAATGAGCTGCTGTTTTTGTCCATTGAACGGGCCTATGAACGAAAGGGGCTGCTGGCCGGCCTTTCGATCAGCGCCGGCCGCGAGACGGCCGACATTCCGCCCGCGTTTGCCGACACGATCACGCAGGACAAGCAGATGAAGGCGCTGATTTCCTACGCGCAGGTGATGGCGCGCAGCGGCAATCCGGTGCTGATCACCGGGGAGTCGGGAACCGGCAAGGAGCTGATGGCGCGCGGCATTCACCGGGCCGGACCCGCGCCCGCGGGTCCCTTTGTGCCGGTAAATGTGTCCGCCATTCCGGCCACCCTGTTTGAAAGCCAGATTTTCGGCCATGTCAAGGGCGCCTTTACCGGCGCGGAAAGCCAGCACAGCGGCTTTTTTGAACAGGCCGACGGCGGCACGCTCTTTCTGGACGAGATCGGCGAACTGCCGATCGGTCTGCAGGCCAAACTGCTCAGAGTGCTGGAGGACAAGACGTTTACGCCGCTGGGCGCCGGCCGGCCGGTGCGCGTGGATGTGCGGCTGGTTTCGGCGACGAACACCAATCTGGAAACCGCCTGCCAGGAGGGAAAATTCCGAATGGACCTGATGTACCGCCTCAAGTCCGCCTGCGTCTGCCTGCCGCCGCTTCGGGAGAGAAGAGGGGACATTCCTCTTCTGGCTTCCCATTTCCTGAAAAAGGCCTGCGCGCGCCATCAGAAAAACATTACCGGGTTTTCTCCGGAAGCGATGCAGCGGCTGACGCACGGGGACTATCCCGGAAATATCCGCGAGCTTTCCCAGATGGTGGAAAACGCCGCGCTGCTGGCCGAAGGCCCCGTGATCCTGCCCGCGGATCTGGGCGGAAACGGCGTCGTTTTGGAGCCGCAGGGGGACGCCTTCTCCCGCAGGTTGTGCACGCTCAAGGAAAATGATTCGGCGCACGTGCGCTTCGTGATGGACGCCACCGGCGGCAACCGCCGCGAGGCCGCTCAAATTCTGGGAATCACGCTCCGGCAGCTCCAGAGAAAACTGGCGGACATGAAGGAATCTTTTCGGAATCATGGTTGACGGGCATGTGCCGGTTTCTCCGGTAAAGCCCCGTGAATGAACATTTCAAAGCATTACGTCAAATTGAGTGAGAACCGCTGAGCTGACCGCAGGCGGCCAGAATGTCGGCGCCCTTGCTCTTGCGCAGCATGGCGGTGAAGTGGCGGTCGAGCAGGACCTGCTGAAAGGACGACACGTCTTTGGCGGACGGCGCTTTGAACGGTGAGCCGGGGTATTCATTAAACACGATCAGATTGATCTTGCAGCGCTGATCTTTCAGCAGCCGGGCGAGCTTTTCCGCGTCGGGCCGTGAGGCGTTCACGCCGTCAATGAGAATATATTCATACGTGAGCATTCGGCGGCCCGGCATGGGGTATTGCTTGCAGGCGTCCAGAAGCGCGGCGAGCGGATATTTTTTGTTGACCGGCATGAGCCGGCTGCGGGTTTCGTCGTCGTGGGCGTTGAGCGATACGGCCAGGTTGATGCAGATGTCGCGGCCCAACTGGAGGATCTGCGGGGCGAGCCCGCAGGTGGAGACGGTGATTCGACGCGAGGAAAAGCCCAGGCCGAAGTCGCTTACGAGAATCCGGATCGCCTTCACCGTATTTTCGTAGTTGGCGAGCGGTTCGCCCATGCCCATCATGACGATATTGCCCACGGCCGCTCCCTCGGGCGTTTCTTTTTTTAGCGTAACCACCTGACCGACGATTTCCGCCGGCGTCAGATTGCGCTTGAAGCCCTGGCGCGCCGTCAGGCAAAAGGCGCATCCCATCGCACAGCCGGCCTGCGTGGAAATGCAAAGCGTCCAGTGGTTTTTCCCCGGAATGAGCACGCTTTCGACAAAAAGGCCGTCTTCGAGGCCCAGCAGAACTTTTTGCGTGCCGTCCTGCGATTTCTGGATTTTGACGATCGACGGCCGGTAGATTCTGGCCGCGCCGGCGAGCGTCTGACGGAAATCGCGCGCGAGCGTCGTCATGGCGTCAAAGGAGAGGCAGCCGGACTGATGGAGCTCTTTCATGATCTGGCGGGCGCGGTATTTTTCCTTGCCGGAGGCGGCAATGAAATCTTCCAGCTCCTGAAGGGTGAAGTCCGACAGATTGGGCAAAGGATTGTGAATTTTCTCAGCCATCGATTTTTTTCTTCAGGTTTCCGGCGATGGCGTCGATGAATCCTTCCGTGTTGACCTTGCGGTTGGTGGGCCGCTTTTCCGCCAGCAGAAGCAAATCGCCCGTCATCACGCCGCTTTCCACTGTTTCCAGGGCCGCCGCTTCCACTTTGTTCGCGAATTCGACGACCTCCGGCGTGCCGTCCATCTCGCCGCGTTTGCGCAGGCCGCCGGTCCAGGCGAAAATCAGCGCCATCGAGTTGGAGGAGGTTTCCTCGCCCTTCAGGTGCTTGTAGTAGTGCTTCTGCACTGTGCCGTGCGCGGCTTCGTATTCGTACCAGCCGAAGGGCGACACCAGAACGGAGGTCATCATGGCCAGCGACCCGCTCGCGGACGCGATCATGTCCGACATCACGTCGCCGTCGTAGTTTTTGAGCGCCCAGAGCATTCCGCCCTCCGTCTTCATGATGCGCGCCACCGCGTCGTCGATGAGCGTAAAGAAATATTCGATGCCGGCCTTAGCAAACCTGTCCTTCCAATGCTCGGCGAATTCGCGGTCAAAGACGTCGCGGAAGCCCGCGTCGTACTTTTTGGAAATCGTGTCCTTGGTGGAAAACCACACGTCGATCTTTTCGGAAAGCGCGTAGGTGAAGCAGGCCCTGGCGAAGCTCAGCATCGACGCCTCCAGGTTGTGGTTGATCTGGACGATGCCCGCCGAGGGGAAGTCCTTCACGAGTTCCCTGCGCGCCGGCCCGCCGTCGGCCGGCGTGAAGACGACTTCCAGTCTGCCCGCGCCGGGAACGGTCATTTCGAAATTGTCGTAAACGTCGCCGTAGGCGTGGCGGCCGATGGTAATCGGTTTTTTCCAGGCGGCGACGCCCGGCCGAATGTTGTTCACGAGGATCGGTTTGCGGAACACCGTGCCGTCGAGCAGTGCGCGGATCTTGCCGTTGGGGCTTTTCCAGGCTTTCTTCAGGTTGTATTCTTTTACCCGGTCTTCATTGGGCGTGATCGTGGCGCACTTGACGCCGACGCCGTATTTCTGAATGGCGCGGGCCGCGTCGGTTGTGACCCGGTCGTCCGTGTCGTCGCGGTGCTTGACGTGCAGATCGTAGTAGTCGATGTCCATGTCCAGATAGGGAAAGAGCAGCTTGTCTTTCACCATTCGCCACATGACGCGGGTCATTTCATCCCCGTCCATTTCGACGAGGGTTGTCTTCACTTTGATTTTTGGGCTCATTGTATTTTACTCCATAGGGTGAAAATGCGGAATTATTCCTGACGGCGGACGTTGAGCGCGCCGCCGGCCAGAATCATTTCTTTTTGTCTGGCCGACAGACTAAGGCGCACGGCGAAGGACGAACCTTTGGTCCGGTTGGCGACCGTCAGGATTTCGCTTTCGGCGACGGCCGTTCTCAGACCGGCGATTTCGAGGTCGTCGCCCGCGTCGAGGGCGTCGTAGTCCTTTTCATCGACGAACGTAAGCGGCAGGATGCCGAAGTTGATCAAATTGGCGGCGTGGATTCTTTCCAGGGACTTGGCGATGACCGCCCGCACGCCCAGGTACATCGGGCAGATGGCGGCATGCTCGCGCGACGAGCCCTGGCCGTAGGACAGACCGGCCACGATGATATTGTGCCGGCCCGCTTCCTTGTTGGCCAGTGCGCGGCGGGCAAACGCAGCGTCCACGTTTTCAAAAACGAATTCGGCGTACCTGGGAATGTTCGAGCGGTACTTCATCCGCGCGCCGGCGGGAATGATGTGGTCGGTTGTGATTTTGTCGCCGACCTTGATCGTTGCCGGACCGGCAAGCGTGTCGGGCAGCGGCGTGTTGACCGGCGGCGCGCCGATGTTCGGGCCGCGGTAGATTTCCACTTCCCGGGTGGCCTCTGTTGGCCGGAGAATCAGGCGGTCGTCGATGACCAGCCGTTCAGGCATTCGGACATTCGGGTAATCCATCCCGAGATCGCGCGGATCGGTGAAGCGGCCGGTGATGACCGCCGCCGCCGCCGTCTCGGGGCTTACCAGGTAGATGTCGGCGTCGAGCGTGCCTGACCGTCCGAGGAAATTCCGGTTGGAGGTTCGCAGCGAAACCGCGCCGGATTGCGGGCTCTGGCTGTTGCCGATGCAGAAGCCGCAGGCGTTTTCCATAAGCCGCGCGCCGGAGGCGATCAGATCAGCCAGGTAGCCGTCGCGGGCAAGATTGTCGAGAACCTGCCGCGAGCCCGGCGCTAAAATGAAGCTGACATCGGGATGCGCAACGCGGCCTTTGAGGATTCCGGCGACCGTCACGAGATCCTTGTAGGAAGAGTTGGTGCAGCTTCCCAGGCAGACCTGCTGTACGGAGATGCCGGTGAGCGACCGGACCGCCGCGATGTTGTCGGGGCTGTGCGGTTTGGCTGCGAGCGGCTCGAGCCGGGACAGGTCGATGGTCACGACGCGGGCGTAAGATGCGTCGGCATCGGCGCTCAGGGGAACGAAGTGTGCCTCTCTGTCCTGCAGGCGCAGAAACCGGCGGGTCATCTCGTCGCTGGGAAACACGGAGGTCGTCACGCCGCATTCCGCGCCCATGTTGGCGATGGTGGCGCGCTCCGGAACGCTCAGCGCCGCTGCGCCTTCGCCGCCGTATTCGAAAACGGTTCCGACGTTTCCCTTGGTGGAAAAAATTTCCAGTACTTTGAGGATGACGTCCTTGGCGGAAACCCAGGGGCGAAGCCGGCCTTCGAGGTTGATCTTTACCACGGAAGGGCACGCAAGGTAAAAAGGCTCTCCCGCCATCGCCTGCGCGACGTCCAGTCCGCCGGCGCCGACGGCGATCATGCCCAGCGCGCCGCAGGTGGGCGTGTGGCTGTCGGAGCCGATCAGCGTTTTGCCCGGACGGCCGAAGCGCTCCAGATGGACCTGGTGGCAAATTCCGTTCCCGGCGCGCGACAGAACGATGCCGAACTTTTGCGCGACGCTCATCAGGTACCGGTGATCGTCAGCGTTTTCAAAGCCGATTTGAATCGTGTTGTGGTCGATGTAGCTCACCGACAGCTCCGTGCGGACCCGGGGAACGTTCATGGCTTCAAACTGCAGATAAGCCATGGTGCCCGTGGCGTCCTGGGTGAGGGTCTGGTCGATGCGGATGCCGATTTCCCCGCCGGGCGCGAGGTTGCCGTCCACCAGATGTTCGGCCAGAATTTTTTCCACGATGTTTTTTTCCATTGGTTCTTCCTTGCGGCACATTGCGATTATTCCAGTTGATTCAGCAGTCTTTCACCCATTCGATACGGGAACCGGCAGGATTGTCCTCATATAATAAACGGCCGGGATAAGCAACCAGCAAAACGGCCAATAAAAAAAAAGAGGCGTTCAAGCCTCTTTTTGAATACCTTTTGAGTCACGAAACACAATCAGGTGCCGCCATTTTCATCCAGGCCTTTGAGACGTACGGCCCGCTGAAATCTCTTCTGAAAATAGGGTCGATCCAGGCTGTCGATGCGGACGGCCTTTGCCTTGTAAGAGGCGTGAACGAACTCGTTGTTGCCGATGTAAATGCCGACGTGGCCGATCGGCTTTTTGGTCCGGAAGAAAACCAGGTCCCCTTCCACCAGCTCATCACGCTTCACCTGCATGCCGACTGTGGATTGTTCCCGGGCGGTGCGGGGCAGAGTGATATCGAAAAATTCGTACATTTTCCGGACAAAGGCCGAACAGTCAATTCCCTTGACGGTGGCGCCTCCCAGCCGGTAAGGTGCGCCCAGAAAGCCTGTTGCCACTCGGATGAACAGTTTTCTTTCTTCGGCGCTGCCCCATTTGCCCAAAAGTTCCTCGCCTGCTTTATCTTCACAGGCGATTGCGCCGGAGAGGTCATCCGTCAATCCGTCATCTTCTTCGTCCAGCAAATCGTCCTCTTCCTCGGGGAGCGCATTCGCGATCGGTTCCTCTTTGGGCAGCATCAGCTTCTGTCCGGCGCGCAGGGTTCTGGTGGTGACATGATTCAGCTTTGCGATCTGCGTAACGGGAACGCCGGTTTTTTGGGCAATCAGGGGAAGCGTGTCGCCTCTTTTAACTTTATAGAAGGATGGAGTGGGTTGAATTTTTGATTTTGCGGTGACGGGGGATGGAGATTTTTTTTCTTTGATGCTTAAAATCTGGCCGCGTTTTATGGTATTGCCGGTCAAATGGTTGGCTTTTTTGATTTCCGCCACACTGACGCCGGTTCGCTTGGAAATGAGGGAGAGGGTTTCACCTTTTTTAACGGTATACTGGACCGCATGGGCGTCGATATGAAAACAGACCAGCAGGAAAAGAGCAAATAATCCCCAAGATACTATGGTTCGCCGTTGCATCATGAAGTACCTCCTGTTTAGCGGGGGGAGCCCCATATTGTTAACGGTGCACAGATTGTGGATCGGTGAAGCTACTATTTGTATATCAAAGATATTTTACTGCACACAGAAAACGAAAGTTTACAATTAAACGACAGCTTATCAACTTCGTACGAGTCCCCCTTACTAAAAATGGAAGGGCATGTCAAATTTATTTTGCAATCTTTTTCAATGAGGTATAGGAAGCGGCAAACGAAAAACAAGAGGAAAGTGCGCTCATGCAAAAGTGGAAAAAGATAATTTTATGGAGTTTTTTGGCTGTGGCCGTTTTTATCACGCTGGATGTCGGCCGCTATTTTTTTTATCCGGACGTGGCCGGTCTGCAGAAGGATCGTCCCGGCAAAACCGCCTTCATGGAATACCGGGAAGAGATATGGAAGGAAAAAGGCATTAACAAAAAAATATCCGTATCTTGGGTGCCCCTGTCGGCCGTGTCGCCTTATGTAATGAAGGCGGTGATTATTGCCGAGGATGATAAATTCTGGTCTCACGAGGGATTTGACTTTGACGCGATGCAGAAGGCGTTGGAAAAAGACATCAAAAAGAAGAAATTCAAGGCGGGAGGCAGTACGATTTCCCAGCAGCTGGCAAAGAATTTATATCTGACGCCGGCGAAAAATCCGGTGCGGAAAATCAAGGAAGCCATTTTAACCTGGCGAATCGAAAGGCAGTTGAGCAAGAGAAGAATTCTGGAGCTCTATTTGAACGTGGCCGAATGGGGGGATGGCCTGTTTGGTGTGGGGACCGCCGCGCGCAGATATTACGGCAAATCCGCCGCCGGCCTCGGACCGCGTGAAGCGGCCCATCTTGCGGCGGCTCTGCCCAATCCGAACCGTTTTCGGCCGGGAGGCAGTTCAAGATATGCGGCCAACCGGGCGGAGAGAATTTATCAGATCATGGTGCGGCGCGGCATTGTCATTGAAGAGTATGATGAAGTTCTGAAGGATGAAGGCGGAGAAGAAGAAAAAGCCCCTGAGCCGGTATCGGCGGAGCAGGAAGCCTCTGTTCCCGTTGAGCCGGCGCAGACGGAAGCGCCCGAACCTGCGGTTCTTCCCTGACAGTCTTGAAACCGCGGGCGTCAGGATTGGAAAACGGGATAAAATCAATGAAAGCAGCGTCCACAGGAAAAAATTTTCAATCCACTGACCGGGGTGATCCGGCAACGCTGGCCGCCGCGATCAAGGAGGAGGCCCGCCGGCTCGGGTTTGACGGCTGCGGGATTTCCCGCGCCGAAGCGCTTCCGGAAGACGCTCTCCGCCTGTGCTCTTGGCTCGAACGCGGGCATCACGCCGGAATGGCCTACATGGAAAGGCAACCGGAGAAGCGTGTTGATCCGACCCTGCTGTTTCAAGGTGCTCGCTCGGTTGTTTCCGTTCTTTTGAATTACTATCCGTCAGGAACGCAAACCGATCCGGAAGCGCCGGTTTTGGCAAAGTACGCCTACGGGAAAGATTATCACGTCGTTGTCAGGGAAAAACTGAACCGTCTGCTGAAGAAAATTTCATCCGGCATCGCGCCGGTTCGCGGCCGGGCGTTTGTGGATACGGCGCCGCTGCTCGAAAAGGCGTGGGCCGCCCGGGCGGGGCTGGGGTGGATCGGCAAAAACACCTGCCTGATTTCACCGGGGAAAGGCTCTTTTTGTTTCATTGGAACGCTTCTGATCGATATTCCCCTGCAATACGACCGTCCCGTTGCCGATCTCTGCGGCGACTGCACGCTCTGCATCGATGCCTGCCCCGCGAAGGCCATTGTCGCCCCGCGGACGCTGGATGCCGGCCACTGCATTTCCTACCTGACGATCGAGAGCCGCCCGGAAAACAGTGGGATGCCAAACCATCGGTTGGCCGGCCGCGTGTTCGGCTGCGATATCTGCCAGGATGTCTGCCCCTGGAACCGCAGCGCCGCCCCGCACCATGAAAAAGATTTTGACGCACCGCCCGGCTTGATTGAAATGACCCGCGAGGACTGGTTCAACCTCAACGAGGAAAAATACAAGAGAATATTGCAGCACTCCGCGGTGCAAAGAATCGGATTTGAGGGGCTGAAAAGGAACCTCGAGCGCATAGCGGGATAATCCGGTCACGGGAAGACTGTGTTTTTTTCCAGCGCGGGGGATATTTTTGAAATATTTACGCAAAGCCAGTCGACGACTGGTGAAAACGGAAGCGTGACGGTCAAATGTCAAGAATAAAGATTTGACCCCAAGTCCCCGCGGGCCTGTTCGTCGAGGATGATGGCCAGCGCCATGCGCGCCGCCTTGCCCACGAGTGTGGAGCAGCCTTCCGGCATTCCCGCGGCCAGCGCCGCCTTCATGTCTTGCATGTCGTAGAGGTTGAAAAAGCGGCCGAACTGCCTGACCTGAAGATCGTGGCAGCGGCAGGTGGAGAATTCCTTTACGAACTGTTCATGGAATTTTTTGGCGAGCAGCAGCGCTCTGATCTGCTTGCCCATCCGGCCCAGGTCTTCTTTTTTCCGGCCGAAAAAGTAGCTGATAGCCATCGTGCCGCCGGAAAGGGCGCCGCAGTGGCCGTCGCCGGAAAGGCCCACGCCGTCGGCAAATCCCGTGGCGGAGCGCACGACGTTTTCATCCTCCACGCCCAAGACTTCAAAAATAGCATTCAGCGAGCATTGCGCGCAGTTGCCGCCGCGAAGTTCACAGGCTTTCGCCCTCTTAAAGACTTCTTCGAGCATTTCTTCTTTGTTCATTTGATTATGATCTCCGTTATTATTTTTTCAGGCTTAATATTCCTTAGATGCTTCCCCGCCCCTGGTGGGCGGGGACTGGGGGGAGGGGGATTTGATTTCACCCTCACCCTAACCCTCTCCCATCGAAGGGAGAGGGTACCAAAGGCAGTTCCTGACATACAGGCGCAGAGTTGCCGTTTTTCCGCAACTCCCATCGAAGGGAGAGGGAACCAAAGTCATTTCCGGACCCGCTCCAGAATTTCAGCGATGCCCAGCAGCTCGAGTCGGTCTTCCAGATTTTCCATCTTCACCGCGTCGGAGAGCATCTTGGCGCAGTTGGGGCAGGCGACCGCCAGAATCCGAGCTCCCGTCTCGGCGGCTTCGCGCACACGCACGCGGGCGGCGCTGTCTTCGGCCGTTCCCAGAATGTCCGTGAAGAAATTTCCGCCTCCTCCGCCGCAGCAGAAAGCATCGGGACCGCTGCGATGCATTTCGACAAACTCGGCTTTGGGAATAGCCTTCAGGATTTCGCGCGGCGCCTGGTAAATGGACTGATGCCTTCCTAGGTAGCAGGGATCGTGGTAGGTGATCTTGACCGGATACGCTTTGAGCTTGATTTTTTTCTTTTTCACCAGCTCGGCTAAAACCTCGCTGTAGTGACGGACCTGGAAGACTCCGCCAAGGGCGGGGTAGTCTTTTTTGAACGTATTGAGCGCATGCGGATCGAGCGTGATGATTTCTTTGACGCCTTTTGCCTTGAATTTTTCAATGTTGGCCTGGGCGAGCTCGGCAAACAGTCCCATCTCGCCCAGAACCCGCACGTCGTTGCCGTCGCAGGTCTCTTCGCTGCCGAGAATGCCGACCGACAGGCCCGCATCCACCAGCATTTTTCCCACGCTTTGGGCCATGCGCTTTCCGACTTCATCGTAGGAGCCGACGCAGCCCGCGTAAAAGAGGTGCTTCTGGTTGGTAAAAGGCTTCAGTCCCGTCCCGCGGGCCCAGTCGCCCCGCTCGCTCTGCGGGAGCTTGTAGGGATTGCCGCTTATCGCGACGGCCTTGAAGTAGTCGCGCACACCCGGCGGAATCCGTCCTTCGCCCACCAGTTCGGCGCGGGTTTCCTGAAAGATGTCCGGCAGGAAATCCTTGAACCTGGGAAACACGCACTGATCCTTGCAGTTGTCGCAGGCCACGCAGGAAAACATAATTTCCGCAAAGCGCGCGGAGGTTTCAATTTCGCCGGACAGCCACGCGCGGGTGAGCCACATTCGGCCGCCGGGCGAGAAGGTATCCCAGCCAAAGGCCTTGTAGGAAGGGCAGTTGAAGTCGCTGTAATCCGAAGGGAACTTGCAGTAGCCGCAGCGGAAGCAGCGATGGACGATGTTTTCATGTTCGATGTGCCGAATGTAGGTCATGAGTTCACCTCCCAGTTGCCGGGGTTCATGATTCCCTGCGGATCGAGATTTTTCTTGATCATCAACAGGAGCTTGCGCGCGTTGGGTTCCATTTTTTCAAGCGTCATTTTCTGCTCCTTGAAATTGGGCTTCCAGGGAATGCCGCCCATGTCCAGGGCAAAAGCCGTCGCTTCGGTAAGCGCTTGCTCCACGCGCTCCATCATGGCGGTGTCGCTGCGGTTGAAGGCAAAAGAGATGCTGTACATCATGGAGTGCCCGCCGGAAATGAGCCGGGCCGTGCTGGCATAGAGGACATTGTATTTGGCGGCCAGCTCCACCACCTTTGCGGCGTATTGCGGAAAATGCTCGATCGGCGCGATGGGCCCCGAGTATTCAAACCCGCCGCCCTTCGGCACATCGGCAAAATCGGCGATGTTGCGGCCCGGCATTTCCAGGAGCATGGACTTCATGTATTGAATCGACATGAAGCCGCCATCTTTGGAATCCATGTATTCCTGAAGGCAGTCCCAGACCATCTTCCTTTTGAATTCGACTTCTTCTTCCGTGTCACCCGTGAAGAAAACCGTGATGTGGTAATTCCCCATAAACATGAGCGGTTTGGGCTGGAACCAGACGTTGATGTCCTCCAGCATTTCCAGGTGGGTAAGCTTGTAGAGGATGTGCGGAATCAGATCGACCCGGTCCGTGACGAAGAGTTCCGCGTCCCGGATCTTTTTGTTGGGGTAGAGCTTCAGGCCCACCTTGGTAATGACGCCTGTGCAGCCGAGCCAGCCCAGGAAGAGCCCCGACAAATCGGGAAGCGTAGGCCCTTTGGAAATCCAGTAGGGGCCGATCGACGGCGAACCGATTCGGCAGATCTCGCCCGTGGGCAGGACCACTTCCAGCCCCGTGACCATGTCGGAGTTGAAACCGTACTGGTTGGTGAGCCTTCCCTGGCCGTGCAGCGAAACGTTGGCGGCGATGGTGGTGGTCGAAGGGGCGTCGGGAATGCTGTGCCGGAGCGTCGGATGGTTTTTCTGCAGATAGGCTTTGAGCGCGCCCTGGGAAGTGCCGCCTTCTACGACCACGTAGCGCGCCATATGATTCACTTCCAGGATTTTGTTCATCCGCTTCATATCCAGAACGATGCCGCCCTTGAGCGGAATCACCAGGCCCGCGAGCGACATGCCGTTCCCCATTGGAACGACGGGGATATTTTCACGGCCTGCCAGTTGAACAATCTTCTGGACTTCTTCCGTGGTTTTGGGCGCGACCACATAGTCGGGTCTGTGAGGCGCGAGCACCCCGGGATCGCGCGAATAAAACCAGAGTTCTTCCGGAGCGTCGGAGACGCCCCGCTCGCCGACAATATCCACGAGGGATTTTCGAATATCGCTCATGAGACGGCCTCCCTTTCTTTTTCGCCGATCGCCATCTTGCACAGATCGATGATGTGTACCGGCTTCAATCCCTGTTTGACGACTTTTTCCGACAAAGAGGTCTGGCAGGCCGGACAGTTGAAAACGCAGTATTCGGCGCCAACGGCCAGCATGTCGTCGATGTTGCGCTTTTGCACGTCGTCGGCCAGTTTGTAGCCGGAAACGGAGCGGAGAATTTCCGCGCAGCAAAGCGCGTTCTCGTCCTGATAGAGACGCTTGGGAGCTTTCACGCCGATGAGCTTGAAGATTTTTTTCACCACCGGCAGCTTGTCCGGAATGAGCCGGTTGGAGCAGGAGCGCTGGTACGCGACGGTGATGCCGAGCGGTTTGATTTTATCCTTGAGTTCTTTCAGGCGCTGCAAAACGAAATCCAGATAGTAAACCGGCTTGAAGGGCACCTCCATGCCGTAGGCGGAGGCAATCGAGGTCAGCGTGCCGTAGCATTCGTCATGCATGCAGATGACTTCTTTGACGCCCAGCTTGCGGTAGTTTTCGATGACAATGGGGAGCCGCTCCTTGATGACGGACATGCGGGCAAAGTGCGAGTGCACGGCGGGGCACATGAATTCCGCGCCGAAGACGCCCGCCGAGGCGACGTCCTTGAAAATTTCCCCCGTTCCCAACTGCCCCAGTTCGGGGAGGTAGCAGCAGGAAAGCGCCGTGTCCTTCACGTTGCCCACCAGGCACTTTCCCTGCATCTGCGTCATGTTTTTCCACTGCGTCGTGATGGGGCGCGGCGCGGTGAACATGCCTTTCTCCTCGCGCTTCTCCGAAATGAGGTAAAAGGGGTGGTTGCCGCGCGTACAGTATTCCTCGCAGGCGTAGCAGGTGACGCATTCGGTCAGCACGCGGGAATCCTTTCCCTTCATGACTTTCATCATTTCCCCGTGCGCTTCCTTGTGCCCGCTAAAGGTCATGTACTGGCATTTGAGCAGGCAGTCGGCCGAGCGGCAGCTTGCGCAAACCTTCTGATCGAATTTCAGTTGAATCATGAAGCACCTCCCTCGATGAATGATGGGATCCATAAAACCCGATTTGACGCCCGCTCCTGTCCGGCAGGGGCTGGACGCTTTATTTAGCCATGCTTTCCAGCATGATTTCCGCGGCAATCCTGGCGCCCATGCCCGGCGCGATCACGCACTGTTTTCGGGCGCCGCTGGCGTTGAACGCCTTGAGATTTTCCATGCTGCTCATGGGATCATAGTATTTTCCCAGCAGCCTTTTTTGAATATCCGGGCAGGAGAGGCTCCCGAATGCCGATTCAAACCGGTGGATGAACAGCCGTCCGTAAAGATACGCGCCGGTGTCGTCCTGTTTGGTGATATCGGGATGGGAGAAAAAAAGACCCAGGGCGATGAGCCCTCCAGCCACCGGTCCGCAGATTCCGCCGGACATGGCCAGGCCTGGAAACGGACCCAATCCGCGGATGATGTCCAGGCTGCCCAGACCGAACTCTTCGAACAGGGCCGTGGCGCTGCTCTTGGCGCAGTTGCGCATCAGGTAACAGTAATCTTCCGCCCGGCGCTGCACGCGATCCAGAATCTCTTCCCTGTCGCGGAGCATTTTTTCCCGGTCCGGCGTTTTGTGTGGAATGCCGTTTTGCGCCAATCGGTTGAATCGTGCTTCAATGTCGGCGATCGGCCATTGGCGTTGGGCCAGCTCTTCCTGGCGTTTTTGAATGGAATCAGGACCCGGCATGGTTGGCTCTCCTCTTCATGTGTCGCTTTGGATGGAAGAAAACATAGCACACTTTCTTTCCAAAGAGCCAGTTCAAAGTAAAGGGGTGGTGGTTTTCATTGCCAGTGAGGAATAAGAACTGATGTGCACGAGGGTTCGAATCATCATCTTTCAATGCGTCGCCCTGCCGGTTTTATACCTGATCGGTATAGCGAGGCCGTCCGGCTGATCTCTTGAAGGACTTCCTTTCTTTTGTCGGCAGGCTCCAAAAGCTCGGCATCCGCTCCAAAGGAAAGAATCCATTTTTTGACGTCGTACCAGCCGGAAGTGGACAGGGTCAGGATGATGCAGCCGTCCTCACGATCTTCAATCTGCTGATGCCTGCACCACTTGCGCTCCCGGATATACGGCGCCTGTTTCGCGCAGAAGCGGATTTTCACCGTCACCGGATCGTCATAGATAATGCCGAAGGCGTCTTCCAGGATTTCATCGGGATTGTAGTTTTCCGGATAAGCAAATTCCCTGTCCGTGATCGTCAGGGTGTTGATTCTTTCCACCGCCAGCGTGCGAATCGCGTCATATTTCGCCACGCGCACCGACGTGTAAAGACCGCCGTTCCATTCAAATAATTTCAGCGGATCGATATGGAAGGAGCTGACTTTTCCGGAAGAATAGGAATGATACTCCACAAGGCAGGTTTTCTTTTGCAGGACAGCCTCGGCCAGTTCTTCGATAATGTCCTCCTTTCCGGTGTAGTCCTTGGACAGTTTGTCCGCCGTCAGAAACAGCGCTTTGACCTGTTCCAGCTTTCGGGAGAAGGCTTCCGGGAAAAAAACGTCCAGCTTGCCGAAGGCTCGTTCAATATTCGCCTCGATGTCCGTGCCGCGATACAGGCGGGCATGACCTTTAATGGAATACAGGCTCAACAGTTCCTGGAAAGTCAGGTTCAGGTCCGCCACCTTGATTTCGGAAAGCCGGCGGATGAACTCTCGATCCAGGTAGTACCGGGTTTCGCCGCCGAGCAGAGGTTTATCCTTGTCAATCATGATCTTGAACTCACTTTGGATTTCATGAATCACCCGGTAAGCCTGCCTTTTGTTGACGCCGAGCCTTTCGCAAAGAGACGAAATCGTCGTTCCTGTCGGCTGCGCCAGCAGCGTAATGGCGTCAACCAGCTTTTTGAGCAGTTTCAGACGCATGATTTTCACCTGAAGGTTAATTTTTTTGAAGCGATAAACGCAATAATTATAAGCACCTTACCGGCAATCGCCCCCAAACGCAAAATATTTTTTTCAAAATGACCAAAAATGACACTCCTGTGCGGCATGATGACATCAAAATCAAGACGGGAGGTTTAAAATGGCCGCTAAAGAAAAGGAAAGGGAGGAAAAGGGACTGGCCGATTACGGCATCATTTATCTGTCCGGGGTGATCGGGGAAGCAAAGGCCGAGGAAATCTGCAAACAACTCATCGAATTCAACATCAAAGGCAGCATCAACCAGGTTCAGATGGTGATCAACTCACCGGGCGGCACCTGCACGGCCGGCTTTTCCATCATCGACATCATGGAGTGGTCCAACATTCCCATCTACACAACCGGCATCGGGCTCATCGCCTCCATGGGGCTTTTGATCTTCATGACCGGCGAAAAAGGCCATCGCGTCGTCACGCCAAGGACATCCATTTTATCGCATCGCTTCTCGGCCGCAAACTTCGGCAATCACAGCCAGCTCATCGCGGGGCGGAGGGAAGAAGACATGCTGCACGAACGCATCCTGAACCATTACATGACCTATTCCGCCATCAAGGACCGCAACGAACTGGAAACACACCTTTTAAGAGATGTCGATACCTGGCTCACCACGGAAGAAGCTGTCCGGATGGGCATTGTGGACGTTGTTGAACCGATGAGGAAAAGACCTTAGGGAGGGACTATGAATCAGACGCAAAATGCCGTCAGGAATCAACCAACGCCGCTTGGGGGACAGTCCGGCCAGTGGCTTGCCATCGTGCCGGACGGTGAGGCAACACCGGAGGAAAGCCCATTTGCCGATAATTATGAATACCTTGCCGCATTGGAGAAAGAGGCCCTGCTGATGCTTGTTTTGTCAGCAGTCCGGTCGGGAAAAACCGAAGGGCTGGAAAACGACGGGGAAGGGATTCGGCTCTGCGCCGGGCTGGACCTGACACCGCAGAACATCACCCGGGAGCACATCGAAGCGGAGCTTGCCCGGGTTCGAAACATCAATCGGTCACGCCACAACAAAACGATTCGGTCCGGCCCTGAGCTTTTCTTTCCGCTGTTTTGCCGGGAAAACCAACTGGATGACTTTGATGAAAAAATTCTTCTGCTCCTGTTCATGCACGCCACCAGCAAGACCTTCCGCAATGCTTTTTGTCCCTGTGGCTTGGACGATGACCCAAGGGGCATTATTATCCGCATCATTCTTTTTATCCTCTGTAAGGACTACGGGGAACAGTTGGAGAAAAGAAAATATTTCAGCAGAGGCGCGCCGCTGGTTGCCCGCGAGATCATATTCTTCAAGAGCGATTATGAAAACAGAAGTTCGCATGTCATGGATGAAACCGTAACCATCAACGAGCGCCATGTCCGCCGCATTGTCGGCGACAATCGATTGTACAACAGCACGTATAATGAAATCAGCATCGAGCAAAGCGCCATTGATCTGGAAACGGTCATTATGCCCGCGCACGTGAAAAAACCGCTGGTTGATCACATTGCCAGGTATCTCCGCCGGAAAGAAAGGAGTGAATGGTCCCGGTTGGATGAATTTCTGGAATACGGCACGGCGCTGGCCCTCTTTTTCCAGGGGCCTTCCGGGACAGGGAAAACGATGATGGCCAGGGCGCTGGCGCATCATTTCGGCAGGCCGCTGATCACCGTGAATCTGAACAATACACAGTTCAGTTGGACATTGGAATCCGTCATGATTCAGGCCTTCCGGGAAGCGGCCCTTCTGCGGGGTTTTATTTTCTTCGACGAAGCCGACGATATATTCAAGGAAGGCTCCAGTCTGGCCCGGACGCTTCTCATCCAGATTGAAAAAGCCAAGTGTGTGGTCATCTTCGCCACCAACAAGGCCGCAAGCATCGACCCCGCCATGGAACGGCGCCTTTCCATGAAAATCCATTTCCCCCTTCCCGACGCGGAACAGAGGTTGAAAATCTGGAAAGCGCTGCTGCCCGGTTTTATAAAATTGGCCCCGGATGTGAATATGAAGGCTCTCAATGAGCGCTATCCGTTCAGCGGCGGTTTGATCAAGAACACCATCTTCCTGGCGGCCAATTCCGCTGAATCGGATGATCGGGGCAACCTTGTGATCACCGGGCAAATGCTTACGCAGGCGGCGGATTTACAAACAAAGCAGATGGCCCGGGACAACAAATTCTGCAAGCTCTACAGACCTGAACGAAAAATCATAGACCTTCCCCTGGCCGAAAGACAAAGAACGGAGCTGAAAAACATTGCCCGGGCTTTTCAATACGCGAGGAAAAAGCAGTCGGGGCTCAATCTTCTGATCAGCGGGGCAAGCATCGAAACCGG
>JAQUVQ010000026.1 GCA_028693285.1 Smithellaceae bacterium | reverse complement strand
ACGGCGGGATTTCCCAAGAGAAGAATGGCATCCGCGCGTTCCTTGCGGTTTCCGGTTTCCTTGAAAAAACGCTTCCCGGTTTTGGGATTCACCATCAGACCGTAACCGACCAGCGGTTCACAGAACAGAGGAACATAGCCAAAACCCTTTTCTTCCGGACTGGTCCATGGCCCCAGCTGAATCCAATCCATCTGAACATCCGCCGCTCCGCTCCTGCAGGCGGCCAGCAGAGCTTCGCCGGTGGCCCCGGGATGGTTGGTTGATCCCAGTTTATCCGTGAGCCGGGGATCATGAACCTGACGGAGCGCGACATCATAGGAAAAACCGCCGGACCCGAGAATCACCGCCTTCCGCGCTTTAATAAAGGCGGTTTTGCCGGTTTTGTCGTCCGGAAACCGGTACCCTTTGAGCACTTCCATACCGACGATTCGCCCGTTTTTATCGGACAGGAATTTCACCAGCTTGGTGCGCAGCATAATTTTTACGCCAATCTCTTTGGCTTTCGCGAGTTCCTTATTGACCACTTCCGAACCGGATTGATTGATCGTCCCGTGCGCTCTTTTGACCGAATGGCCGCCATGGAAATTCAGTTTCGCGTACTTGCAGCCCAGATAAGACTCCGTCCACTCCAGGGCGTCTTTCGCGTTATCGGCAACGGTCCTGGCAAGCTCCGGGTGATTCAGGTACATCCCGGCTCTCATCATATCTTTATACAGCAGCTCCGCCGAATCCTCTACGCCGTTTTCCTTTTGCAGCTTCGTTCCCGGAGCGCAGAAGTCTCCGCCGTTGATGACGGAATTGCCGCCGTGCACCGGCATTTTTTCCAGCAGGGCAACACTGGCGCCCGCGTTTTTCGCTTCAATGGCCGCAGCCAGCCCGGCAAAGCCGCTGCCCACCACGACGACCTCGTAGGTTTCATCCCATTTTTTAGGCAGCTCGTCGCAGGCCGCCTGGGCGCTTCCCGCCATCATGGGGATTCCGCTTGCGGCCAGTCCGGCGACTGCTGCCGTTGTGCCGGCCGTCTTTAAAAAATTCCGTCTGCTGATCGACTTTTTTTCAACGTCATCCTCTTTCATATGATACCTCCTTCATTTAAATTGCCTGCTCCGTGAGCGCCTCACAGCATCAGCACACCGGCACAATTCGGGCGCCTAGCCGTATACGATAACCAACACCCATCCAATGAAAAACCGGGAAATGCAAAGATCGCCTGACTGATTCATACACCGGCCGGAGGAAATGTGTCAATGACCAACATTTCCAAAAAAGCTGAATGCAAACGCTTTTTCATTTCGGATTCCGCCGGGCGAACGCCGGTCTGCTTCCTTTCCTTCGAATGGAAAATTTCCCATATCGACAAGAAGACCGGTCTCGGCTTCTCCAAAGAACCGGCCGGCCGGAAGATCCATCCCCGCGCCGCGGCCTCATTCCGGTCCCCCGGCATTTGCGAAGCAAAACCTGTTTTTGCCGGCGTTCTTGGCGCGATACATGGCCTTGTCGGCCAGTTGAACGATCTGCTCCAGGTCTTCCGTGTCATCGGGAAAAAGAGCGATCCCGATGCTGGCGCCGACGGCCGCCTGCCGCCCGTTGACCGCCAGCGGCTCCGACACGCACCGGACGATTTTTTCGGCAATTCTGGCAGCGTTTTCGGGGATCTGAATCTCCGTCGCGATGACCAGAAACTCGTCCCCTCCCACGCGGGCAACCGTATCGGTTTCTCGCACACAGGAGAGCAGGCGCTGCGCCACCTGTCTCAGCACATCATCCCCGGCGTCATGGCCGAGCGTGTCATTGACGGCCTTGAATCCGTCCAGATCCGCAAACATGACGGCCGCCGCTTTCTTGTGCCGGCGGGCCATATTCACGGCAGCGGACAAACGGTCCCGCGCCAGCCTCATCGTGGGCAAATCCGTCAGCAGATCATGGTCGGCCATGTGCCTGATTCTCTCCTCGGCCTGCTTCCGCATGCAAATGTCCGTTTCGATAAAACCCGCCATATTATTGAAGTTCCTTGATAACTCACCGATCTCGTTGGCGGAGGTTGCGCCGCACCGGGCTGTATAGTCGCCCCTGGCGATTTCGGAAACTTTTTCGTGCAGACGTTCGATCGGACGCAAAATGCTTCGATAGGAATACAGAATCATCAGGACCACCACGAGTAATGTGACGGCTGCCAGCGTCAGCGTCAGCAGAATGGTTTGCCGCAGTCTGGATTGATAAGCAACCGATTGGGCATTGGTGCGCTCATCAAGCGCCGTCATGAACTGCCGGATCGGCTCCATGATACGGGCTTTTTCGTGGGCATACCGCTCAGAAAAAAGCAGGCTTACGGCATAATTCCGGTCGGGCGCGCGCCGCACGGTGAAATGGCCGCGGCCGTCATCGTACAACCCCCTGACGGCGGCAAAGGCCTGTTTTTCCATTTTGACCAGGTTATCCGAGTTTTCCTGCGCCTGCCTCAAGAGCGCCAGTTCCTCCCGGGCAAAGCCTTCGCGCCGCATCAATTCCTTCAAGGCTGCGTTTTCCCCCCTGCCCGAAGACTCGCCTCTGCCGATGCCGGCAAGATGCCAGTAGGTGGGGGCGTACTTCGCCGGACGCGGCAGCTTGCCGCCGCGGATGTCGAGAATCTCGAAGTAAAGCTTCTCATAAACGGGATTGCCCGTGGACACGTAACTGCGCGCCATGCGCGTCAGGTCTTCGGAGCTCTGAAACAGTTCCATGGCAAGCGCGAAGGACCGGAAACGCTGTTTTTCGATCCGCGCGACTTCGTCCTGAATGTGAAGCATTTTAAAAACAACGCCAACGATGATGAGGAGCAGCAATGTGACGGCAAGGGCAAACCATTTGTACGATGTTCTGATGCTCATGACATTCCCCGGCTTGAAATGCTCGCGGGAATGTTTCTAACATTAAACTCAGTTCAGGCCAAGCCAAAAAAAACCCGGAGGTTTTGCCTCCGGGCCTTTTTTGATCAAGCTGATCGCGCGGTTCACGCGTGATGTCCGTGGGCGCCGGATTTCTTTTCCTCGCCATAGACCACCAGCTTGCCTTCATGCTCCATCTCTTTGAGCCAGCCCGGATGCTGCTTCTTGAGCACGGCTCGATCCATCCAGCCGGTCAGCATCGCAGGAACCGTCCCCGGATTGCCGATGGTGCCCAGGTACAGGTGGATGAAGAAAAATGCAAAGATCGCCACAAATCCCAGAGCATGCAACGGGTACATCCAACGAACCAGACCCGCCGGCAGCGCCGTCGGAAACCACATGATCAGTCCGGTGATGATCATCAGGATGCCGGCCCCCACTACGGTCAAAAAGAACAGCTTCTGGCCGGGATTGTATTTGCCGGTCTCGGGAACTTTGTCCACATGCCACAAATAACCGCCCGCCACTTTGATCCATTCCAAATCCTCAGGAAATACAAACACGCCCGCTTCTTTCCACCACATGCGAATGACCAGAATCAGGGAGGCCGCAAAGACCAGCCCCGTAAAGTTGTGAACCAGTTTCAGACTCTTTAGCCCGCCAAATAAATATCCAATGAAATTAAACGTCTGGAACATCATCCCCAGACCCGTGACGCACAACAGCAGACAGGAAATGGCCAGCATCCAGTGCAGAATCCGCTCATAGCTGTCGGTAACTTGTACATATCCTTTTTGCATGGTTATTTCCCTCCTTCCGTGTTTTCATCTTTGGGCAGATCAGGATACTTCGGCCCGTGGATCATGTAGTGCAGGAAGGCTCCGCCCAGTACGCCGCCCGCAGCCAGCAGGCTGAGCGGCTTCAAAAGGCCCTTCCACAGGGTGACGGACAGCGGCACGCTCGGATCTTTGTGAATATCGGCGTAAATGGCGGGGTTTTCCTTGAGCACGTACATGAAATGCGTGCCCTTGACGTACTTGTCGCCGTAAGTCGTCGCGTTGCCGCCCAGTTTTTCGACGCGCTTGGCGGCGATTTTCAGCATCTTCTCCTTCGGCCCCCAGGACAGGGCGCCGGTCGGGCAGGCCTTGACGCAGGCCGGTTCCATGTTGTTCATGATCCGGCTTTCGCACATGTCGCATTTGTAAACCTTGTCCGTCGCCGCATCCCAGCGCGGGATTTCAAACGGACAGGCCGCCACGCATTCCTTGCAGCCGATGCACTTGTCGTGGTCCAGTCCCACGGTTCCCGTGGCCTTGTTGTAGTGCAGCGCGCCGCTGGGGCAGACCGTCACGCAGGCCGCGTCGGTGCAGTGCATGCAGGCTTCCTTTCGGAAAAGCCACTTGACGTTGCCTTCCTTGTCCACGTAATCCTGATAATGGATCAGCAAAAACGTGTTCGCGTTGAGCGAAGGCGGGTTCTGGTAAGTGCCCCGGTTTTCCGTCTGCGAGGCCGCTAGCGCGTTCCACTGTTTGCAGGCGAGCTGGCAGCCGCGGCAGGCGGTGCATTTCGAATCATCGTATAATTTAATTTTCTCGGTCATCTTACTTCACCCCCTTCTTCGCAACGTTCGCCATGAAGGCTTTGCTCTCCGGAATCATCGTGTTGGCGTCGCCGATGGTCGGAACCAGCAGGTTGGCGGAGTCGCCATGCGTAAAGACCTCGGCTTTCTTGTCGCCGGGACTGTAAGTCCGGTCCTTGGTGGTAATCCAGCCAAAGTGCCAGGGGATGCCGATTTCATGGATCATGTTGCCGTCAATGTCGAACGGCTTGAAGCGCGGCGTCACAATGGCCGAGCATTCGACCTCGCCGCGCGCCGAGCTGACGATGCAGCGGTCGCCGTTTTTGATGCCTTTTTCCTTGGCCAGCTCCGTCCCGATTTCCACGAACATGCCGGGCTGCATTTCCGCCAGCCACGGACACCAGCGGGTGAGCACGCCCGTCTGCCAGTGTTCGCTGACGCGGTACGTCGAGCAGATGAAGGGGAAGCGGGGATCGCAGGTGCCGACATTGGAATACACATCGAGGTCGGATCCTACGCCCGGTTTATCAAACCGTTTGATCACCGGATTGTTTTTCTGCGGCGACAGCAGGTTTTTCTCCACCGGGCATTCCAGCGGTTCGTAATGCTCGGGGAAGGGACCGTCGGCCAGTCCCGGTCCATACAGGCTGGCCACGCCGTCCGGTTTCATGATGAAAGGCGGCCGGCCCTTGCCGGGATCGCCCGCTCCGTCCGGAACGTCGCCCGTCCATTTTTCGCCGTTCCAGCTAATCACGGCGCGGCTGGGATCCCAGGGCTTGCCGTTCAAGTCAACCGACGCGCCGTTGTAAATAATGCGGCGGTTGACCGGCCACGACCAGGCCCATCCGGGGGTCAGCCCCAGACCGGTCGGATCAGCCGTATCACGGCGCATGGGCAAAATCCCCTTGTCGGCCGTCACGGACCCGCAATACACCCAGCAGCCCGATGACGTGGAGCCGTCATCCTGCAGCCAGGCAAACGTGGGCACCAGATCGCCCTTCTTGAATTCCTTGAATTCGCCCTTCTTGGTCGGATTTTCCACTTTCTTGTCCGCGAGGAAAAATCCGTTGATTTCAGCGGCTACTTTGCGGGGATCGTAGTGGAAGTGCTTGCCCGCCATCTTGCCGTAGGGCCAGGTGAGCCGGGTAATCGCTTCCTTGTGCGGGCCGCCCTTCTTTTCATAGAGCTCCTTTACTTTGAAGAAAATTTCGCTCATGATGTCGCCGTCCGGCAAAGAATCGCCCACCGGATTGACGGCCTTGTAGCGCCATTGCTGCAGCCGGCCGGAGTTGGCGATGCTGCCTTCCTTTTCGATGGACGCGGCGCAGGGAAGCATGAAGACTTCCGTTTTGATCTTGGCCGGATCCATGCCGGGACCGCGCCAGAAAGAACCGGTTTCATTGTCGAACAGGTTGACGTTGACCATCCAGTCCACCTTTCCCAGCGCCTGGCGGACCTTGTTGGAGTGAGCGCCGGAACAGGCCGGATTCATTCCCCAGGCGAAGAAGCCGGTGAACTTGCCCTTGTACATCTGATCAAACAGAGACAGCCAGGAGTAGTTGGCCCCGTCGTCAACCTTGGGCAGAGCGGCATACGCCTCTTCAAGTCCCATGTTCATTCCGTACATGGACCGCAGGAAGCTAGCCGAATACTTCGGGAAGTTTTTCCACCAGTTGAGGGAATTGGCCTCCTTGGTTTTGGGCGTCCGCTTTTCATTGTACGCTTTCAGCGTCGCAAGCGATCCGCTCGGCGTTCCGAGGTAGCCGGGCCAGATGTGAAACAGAAGGCCGTGGTCGGTGGAGCCCTGAACGTTGGATTCGCCTCTCATCGCCGCGACGCCGCCGCCCGCGACGCCCATGTTGCCCAGCAGAAGCTGAATCATGCACATGGTGCGGATGTTCTGCGTCCCGACGGTGTGCTGCGTCCAGCCCATGGCGTAGAGATCCACACCGGCGCGGTCGGGCCTGCCGGTGGAGCCGTAAAGCTTGTACACTTCAATGAGTTTGTCGACCGGCGTGCCGCAGATCTTGCTGACGAGTTGGGGCGTGTAGCGGGAGTAGTGCTTCTTCAAAAGCTGGAAGACGCAGTTGGGGTTTTTCATCGTCGGATCTTTGCGGATCACGCCCGCGCCGTCCGTCTGGTAGGACCAGGTGTCTTTTTCATACTTCCCGTTGGTAAAGCCGGAGAACACGCCCTTGTTGTCGCCCGGCAGTTTAAACGCCGGGTTCACCAGGAAGGCGGCGTTGGTGTAATTTTTGACATACTCCTCGAAGTACAGTTTGTTGTCGATGATGTATTTGATCATGCCGCCCAGGAAAGCGATGTCCGTTCCCGAACGAAGGGGCGCGTAGAGATGCGCCTTGGAGGCCGACTGGGTAAAGCGCGGGTCCACGCAAATGACCTTTGAACCGCGATTGTCGACGGCATGCTGTATCCATTTCCAGGAAACCGGGTGGTTGGAAGCGGGATTGCTTCCCATAATTAAAATCACGTCACTGTTTTTGAAATCGACCCAGTGATTGGTCATTGCGCCGCGTCCGAACGACTCTGCCAGAGCCGGTACAGTCGGGCTGTGTCAGATACGGGCCTGATGTTCGATGTAAACCAGGCCCAACCCCCTCATGAATTTTTGGTAGGTAAAACATTCTTCAAGGTCCATCGCCGCACTGCCTACGGAGGCGATGCCTTCCGTGCGGTTGACGAGCTCCCCTTTGGCGTTGGTTTTTTTGAAGCTGGCGTCGCGGCTTTTCTTGACGTTTTCCGCGATCTTTTCAAACGCCCATTCCCACTCGACTTCCTTCCATTCGGTGGCAAACGGCGCGCGGTACAGCGGCTTGCCCAGACGGTTTTCATTGACGGCCATCTGGTAGATCGAACCGCCCTTGCTGCACAGAGATCCTTTGTTGATGGGGCTGTCGGGATCCCCCTCCGTGTTGATGACCTTCCCGTCGCGCACGGACACGATGATGCTGCATCCCACGGAACAGTACGGACAAACCGTTGTGGTTTCTTTGGAATACTTGATCTTCAGTTCCTTCGCGTGCGCGGAGGCCGGCTTCAGGGTAATTCCCAAACCGCTCACCGCGGCGACAGCGCCGGAGAGTTTCAAGAAACCTCTTCTGCTGACGTTCATGAATTCTTTCTCCTTTCCTAAAGAAGTTCGGCGTCTTATTTCTTTCCCGCTCCCTTTGATGACGACTGAAAAGCGAGTTGAGCGGGGAAATTTAATCTCCAGGATAAACATGGGGCAATGGCTGGCGCCTGCTACCCGAAAAACTATAATTTCACGCGAAAATGCTATATATGGAATGCGAGTCATTGTCAACGCAAAAAAACGAGTCATTTCATCTATTTATGTCATATTTGACATAAGAAAAAAGTCCTGTCAGATCGTAGCAATGCGGTTTTTCACCCAAGGGATGAAAGAGCGGATGACTTTTGGTCAGAACATTGAAAACCCTCGTGCGCCCTGCGGGATTCGTTTCGATTCGCCGAATTGAGTTGACACAAATCAGCGGCAACTTTATAGTGCAAAAGCGCTGGTAAAGGCGGCCATGGAAGGTAAAAAAGCACATGCCCGTTTACATTGGTTTTGACGATACGGATATTTTGGGGGCGGACACCGGAACGGGGAAACTGGCCCGCAACTTCGAACGGCTGATCCCGGCCCCGTGCAGAGTGCTGGGGGTCGTGCGCCAGCAGCTTCTGGTGGATCCCGCCATCCCCTACACATCCCACAACAGCTCCGCCTGCGTCATCCTTGACGACATGGATCCGGCTCTCGAGGATCGGCTGCTTGCACTTGCCGTTGAACACCTCGAGCTCTCAGCGCTGCCGGGAAGCGATCCGGGGCTGTGCTTTGCGCGCTCGGATCATTCGAGAATGGCTGCCCTTCAGGAGTTCGGCCTGAAATGCACCCGGCAAATCGTCACTCAGCGTGAAGCCTTGCGGGCGGCGGCTTCGATTCACCTCTCCGGCCACGGAGGCACTCAGGACGGCATCATCGGCGCGGCCGCGGCGGTGGGGCTGACCGCTTCCGGCTGGCGCGGCCGGTTCATCGAATTTTCCGGATTGCGAAGCTTGCCCGATCCGGTTTCCGTATCGGCGCTGGCGCAAAAAGGGATTCGGGTGGTTTCCCTGGACCGGGACGCAATCACGCCTTGTCCCCGGGATGAAGTTCACACCGAAGGATGGCTTCGCCCGAGGCTCTGGGGAAGCCAGGCCGTCCTGCCCGTGCTGCCTTCAGGCCCGGGCCGCTGGAAAAGCATGGGGGGAAAAAGAAACAAGGACCATACAAGGAAATAAGGAGGAATGAACATGGCTGGAAAGATTTTTTACCGGGAACGGCTGAAGGTCGGCGTCAAGGAAAAAAAGCCCCGCTTTAAACTGGTGGCGGTGGCCGGCGTGGATATCACCTTCTACGGCGACCACCTGCGGAAAAAGGAGCTCGAAGAAATCGCCGAAGCCGTTGGGGCGGAGCTGGTGCTGCTCAAGGCGCAGAAAAAGGAAAAGGACGAAGAGGTCGAAGTCAAAGACTGAGGAGGAACGAAGAAGCATGGCCCTGGTGAGAGAACGGGACGGCAGGCGGCTGCATGTCAAAAGCAGACTGATGGGAGAAAGCCTGGTGGGAAAAACCTTTATGGACGGGCTCACCGTGGCGCCGCAGAAAAGGCTTTTCCCGGATGTCAACGTAGTCAAGATCGGCGGGCAGTCCATCTGCGACCGGGGCGCGCAGGCGCTTCCCGCGATCGTAAAAGAAATCGCCGCCTGCTCCAAAAAGCACAAGATTCTGCTCACGACCGGCGGCGGGACGCGAAGCCGCCACATCTACTCCATCGGCCTCGAACTGGGCATGCCGACGGGCGTCATCGCCAAATTCGGCAGCTCCATCTCCGAGCAGAACGCCCTCCTGGTCGCCATGCTGCTGACCCCCTGGGGCGGCATCAAAATCGGCCATGACGACGTCACCAAGCTCTACACCTACTTTTCCCAGGACTGCATTCCCGTCATGCACGGAATGCCGCCCTACGATTATTTCGCTCTGCCCGTACCCAAACGGCGCATTCCCATTCACCGCACCGACGTCGGCACGCTGATCGCCGCCGACCTGATCGGCGCCAGGCGCTGCATTTTCGTCAAGGACGAACGCGGACTCTATACGGACGACCCGAAGAAAAACAGCCGGGCAACCTTTATCCCTGAAATCAGCGTCAAGGAACTGCTGGCGCGGGACCTGGACGATCTGATCATTGAAAGGCCCTGCCTGGAAATTCTGCAAAACAGCGAGGTGATCCGGACGATTCAAATCATCAACGGCCTGGAGAGAGGAAATCTGACCAAGGCGCTGAATGGAAAGCCCGTGGGAACCCTCATTCACCGGTCTTGAGCCGTCCAGGCCAAGGAAAGGCCAATGGAAGAAATCAAAAGAGCTTCACGCAAAGAACTGTTCGGATGGGCCATGTTTGATTTCGCCAACTCATCCTATACGACCGTGATCATCACGGTCGTGTTTTGCGTCATTTTTTCCCGTCTCATCGTCGGAGACGGGCCGGAATTCCGGTTGGGCAATCTCCTGTGGAGCGCCTCCATCTCCATAAGCTACCTGATCGTGCTTTTGACCGCGCCGCTTCTGGGCGCGATCATGGACTACACCGCGTCCAAAAAGAAATTTCTCCTGGCAAGCTGCCTGCTTTGCGCGCTCGCCACCGCTTCTCTTTATTTTATCAGACCGGGCGACATCCCGGCGGCGATGCTGCTCATCATCGTTTCCAACGTCGGCTTTTCCTACAGCGAAGCGTTTATCTCCAGTTTTCTTCCGGGGCTGGGTCCTTCCCGGGACCTGGGGAAAATTTCGGGCTACGCCTGGGGACTGGGCTACATGGGCGGCCTGGTTTCCACGGCTATCGTGATTTTCGGGCTGGGAGCGGGCGTTTACACCCTGGCAAATTTTTCCAATCTGCGGTGGGTCGGACCGGCCACGGGCCTGTTTTTTATCATCGCCGCGATACCGACGTTTCTCTGGGTTCGGGAAAGGACGATCGCCAGGGCCATGCCGCCTGGTGAAAACTTTTTTTCGATCGGCGTCAAAAGGCTCAAAAAGACCTTCATCGACATTCGGGACTACAGGGATTTGGCGGTTCTTCTGGCTTCCTTCTTTTTTGCGTATGCCGGCCTCTCCATCGTGATCGCTTTTGCCTTCATCTACGGAGACCAGGTCATTCGCTGGGCCGGCTCAACGCAGATCCTGATGTTTGTCCTCACGCAGATTACGGCGGCGGGGGGCGCGCTGCTTTTCGGCCTTCTGCAGGACTCGTGGGGCGCAAAGCGGACCTTCATTCTGACGCTCCTTCTCTGGGTGGCGGCCGTCAGCCTGATTTACGGCGTTTCTCCCGTAACGGAATGGCTGAGCGGTCTTGCGGGAACACCTTTGAAGGAAGAGCATGTTTTCCTGATGATCGGAGCCATTGCCGGTCTGGGTCTGGGATCGACGCAGTCCGCGTGCCGCGCGATGGTCGGGCTTTTCTCGCCGGACACCAAAGCCGGGGAGTTCTTCGGCCTGTGGAGCCTCACCAGCCGCCTGTCCGCCATCGCGGGGCTCATGGGACTGGGCGTGCTGCAGGCGTGGCTCGGCCTTCACAGAGCGATTCTGGTCTGTTCCGCCTTTTTCTTTATCGCCGTCGTGATCGTTTTATTCGTCGATGAAGAACGGGGCAAGCGAACCGCGCGCGCCCACGCGGGGGAATAATCCGCGGACCGCTGCATCATGCGCCGATCGTCAGATTCACAAACCGCAGGTAGGGACGAAGAGCCGGCGTGCCGCCGCCTTCGGAGATGATCCGCAGAACGCGGGAGCAGTCGGCGACGACGGCGCCGCCCAGATGCGTGACGGGGGTATCCTTGAACGCTTCGGGCACAAGCGGAGTGGAAGGACCCATCAACGCGACGATGCGCGGCGCTCCCAAAAGGCCGATCGTTTCTTCAAAGGTGCTGTTGAGCAGCGTCGTGGCCGTGATGATGGCGACATTGCATTCGCCCAGCGCCCTGCGCCTGTCTTCCGCGGACAGCAGATCGATGCGTTCAGGATTTTTTTCAATGACCGTCAGCTTCGCCCCGGTTTTGCGGATGCGTTCGACCAGCGGCGCAAAAAGACCGACCATCGCAACGTTTTCACCCGGTTTCAAATCAAAATAGGTGGTTGCCTCGCGGTCTTCCGCCGGTTTTCCGGGGCTTCCCGCAAGCGCATTGGCGGCCGCTACGCCCATGGCGCGATGCAGGGCATTTTTGCCATGGACGAGATACTGGAGCACATCGGAAGCGGATGAACCCGCAAATGTCCCCGCGCCCTGCAAGACGGTGCATCCGCGCGGCGGGGAATCCGGCAGCACGGCCGCCAGTCCCGCCGCGCCGTTATCCATGAGAACCCCCGCGTAGCTCAAGCCGATGCGCAAATCGGCGATCCGCCGGTCTTTTGCGGCCGGCATGAGCCTCTCATAAAGGCGGCGCAGCGAGAGACCCTCGTTGAACGCGGTCATATCTTTTCCTTTTCGTTTTCGGCAACCACATCCGTGTAGGGCGTTTCGCCCCGGCAGCTCCGGCATTTGTCTCCGTCGCGGGTCGGATAGGCCTCGCCGCAGACCGGGCAGACGGCCACCGGACCCATTTTTTTGCGGCGGACTTTCTCCGGTTCAACCTGCACGTGCCGGACGCTGAGCAGGCGGTGTCCCGCTTCCCGAATCTGCGCGAAAAGCGCTTCCGCATCCTGCTCATCTTTTTTCTTTTTTTTGAAGTACCAGTCGCGCACTTCCGGCCAAGCCTCCAGTTTTTTCGTATCCAGATAAACCCGCACACCCTTTCCGCTGTATTTTTCATACAGGGTTACGGCAAATTTGCCGAAAGGGACAATGCTCAACCAGCCGTTGCCGATCGTGCAGGGGGTCAAAATCTGCACGGCGTCGGGAAGGCAGACCGGCGTCTCGCAGACGGCGTCGAAAAATTCCCCCTCCGGCAGATGCTTCATCGCCAGATCCACGATGAAGCCGCCGATGAGCAGCCCCGGCGCCAGCGTGCCGTGAAAGGATTTCACCAGGTGAATGTATTCTTCGTAGGAATAGGTACAGATGTTCATCAATTCTCCTTAATAGACCAGCGACAGGCGCGGCTCGCGCGCTCCACGGGCCGCCGCACCCTCTCCCGGCTCCCGGGTGATGGTCCGCTGCATCCAGCCGCGGTCGATTCTTCCGTCCACGACCGGCAGAATCTCATCGGCCAGGAACAGGGCTTCATGAATGTCGTGCGTCACGTAGATCACGGGACAGGACAGCCTCCCTTTGAGGCTCTTCAGCTCTTCGCGCAGCCCGCGGCGCGTGACCACATCCAGCGCGGAAAAAGGCTCATCGAGCAGAAGCAGACGCGGATGACGGGCCAGCGCCTGGCAGATCGCGCAGCGCTGACGCTCGCCGCCGGAAACCATGTGGGGCCTGCGCTTTTTCAAATGGCTGATCTTGAAAAGCTCGAAGAGTTCTTCGACCTCTTTTTTGCTTTCCGCGGCAAACGCCGCGTTGTCAAACAGATTGAGATGCGGAAAAAGGCTGTAGTCCTGAAAGACATACCCCAGCCTTCGCTTCTGAGGCTTCAGATGAATATTCCTTGCGGAATCAAACCAGACTTCATCGCCGAAAACCACCCGTCCGGCGTCCGGCGCCGTAAGCCCCGCCAGCATTCGAATGACCGTGGTCTTGCCGCCGCCGGAGGGCCCGATCATCACGGCCATCTTTCCCGGCCGGCACGAAAGCGAAAGCTCCAGGTTGAAATATTTCAGTCTCTTGCTGAACGAGGCGGAAAGGATCATGCGCCGGCCCTCGCGTTGAGTCGGTTGACGAGCAGCAAAAAGGCATAGCTGATCGGAATAAAGCTGAGCGCAATCAGCCCCGCCGCCTCGTAGTTCATCATTTCGACGGCCTCATAAATGGCGATGGACGCCACCTTGGTTTCTCCGGGAACGCTGCCGCCGACCATCAGCAAAACGCCGAATGCGCCGATCGAGTGCAGAAAAACCAGCACCGCCGCGGCGGCGATGCCGGAAACCGAGTTGGGAATAATGACCCGCAAAAAGGCCGCCCGCTTCGACAGGCCGAGAATATAGGCGCTTTCCAGCAGGCGGCGGTCAATCCTGGAAAAGGCCGCTTTCATCGGCTGAACGGCAAACGGAATGGAATAAATGACGGACGCGATCGTGATGCCCAGAAAGGTGAACAAAAGCGATCCGCCGGTTGCGGCTTCCCATACTCGCCCGGCCCAGCCCCGGGGTCCCATCAGGATGATCAGATAAAATCCGATCACGGTCGGCGGCAGGGCCATCGGCAGATAAATGAGCGCCTCCACGAGCGATTTTCCGGGGAAACGGGCGTAGGCCAGCAGATAGGCCACCGGCGCGGCCAGAATCATCAAAACGATGGTTGTTGCCAGGGCCAGTTTCAGCGTCACGTAAAGAGCGAGATAATCCATATTTACCGGTAACCGTATTTCTTCTTCGTTTTGACGGCGTCCGCGCCAAGCAGATAGGCCATAAACAGTTCGGCGCTTTTTGGATTTTTGGTTTTTTTCAAAACGCACCCGGCCTGCACGATATCCGGCGCTTCCGTAATGCTGAAGTAGCAGCCGTTTTTCCCCTCTCGGCTTGCCGCGGCGGAAAGAGCGCAGAAGCCGGCATCCACGGCGCCCGTGTTCGCATACTGGAACGCCTGCGCAATATCCTGGCCGTTGACCAGTTTGCTCTGCAGCGCATCCCACAGTCCGGCTTTTTGCAGGGCCGACTTCGCCGCCGCGCCGTAGGGAGCGGTGACGGGATTGGCGATGGAGATCTTTTTGATCCGGTCGTTTTTCAGAGCTTCCCGCCAGGTCGGCGCTTTGCAAAAATTGGGATCCGCCGACCACAAAATGGCCTGACCGCGGGCATAAATAAACGTCCCGTCCGCCAATCCTTCCTGATGAAGCAGATCCGGCCGCTTTTCATCCGCGGCCAGAAACACGTCATAAGGCGCGCCGTTCTTGATCTGGCTGTACAGGTTGCCCGTCGAAGAAAATGTCGCTTCCACCTTCACGCCGGTCTGCTCTTCAAAAGCCGCCGCGATCTCTTTAAAGGCGGAAATGAAGTTGGCCGCCACTCCCACGGAAATTTTATCCTGGGCCGGAACCTGAAAGGGCGCCGCAAGGACGCTCAACAAAAGAACAATAACAAGAATGGTTTTTTTCATGGCAACTGTTTTTCTCTCTTTCAAGTATGTCTAAAATAACATAGATTTGCACAAAAAACATCCCGCATTTTCGCTGCGGGATGTTTTTTTACGGCCGTTATCTCAATTTGTCGATCCTCACCGCGCAGGCCTTGTATTCCGCCGTCTGCGTTACGGGATCATATACCGGATTGGTGAGCCAGTTGGCGCAGGCTTCCCGGAAATGAAACGCCATCCAGACCAAACCGGGGGGGATTTCCTTCGTCACGCGCGCCTTTACGACCACCTCGCCGCGCCGGGATTTAACGGAGATTTTTTCACCGTCGGAAATGCCTTTGGCCTGGGCATCGGCCGCGGAAATATCGGCCGTCTCCTCGCCCAACAGATCGTTGATGCCGGCGGAGCGCCCGGTCTGCGTCCGCGTGTGGTAATGGTACAGGCGTCTTCCGGTGGAGAGCACAAACGGATACTCCGGATCGGGAACTTCCGCGGGCGGAATATAGTCGATGGCTTTCAGCATGCCCAGACCGCGGGTGAATTTTCCGCCCTTGTGCAGCGTCGGCGTGCCCGGATGCTCTGCGCCGGGGCACGGCCACTGCAGACCGTCATTTTCCAGACGGGCGTATTTGATTCCCGCCATGGAAGGCGCCAGCACGGACACTTCGTTGTCCCAGATTTCCTGAGCGCTCGCGGATGCCCACTCGTGGCCGAATCGCTTCGCCAGCTCTTTGAAGATCCACCAGTTGGGTTTGGCATCCCCGGGCGGCACACTGGCCGTGCGCACGCGGTTGACGCGCCGCTCCGAACTGGCAAAGGTGCCGTCGTTCTCGCTCCAGGCGGCAGCCGGCAGAATGACATGGGCGAAGCGCGTGGTTTCCGTCGGGAAAATATCCTGGCAAACCAGGAACTCCGCGGATTGCAGCTCATGTTCAACATGTTTAATATCCGGCTCGGTGTTGGCCAGGTTCTCACCAAAGACATAGAAGCCTTTGACCTTTCCGGTCGTCAGATTTTTCATCATCGTCGGCATCATCATGCCTGGCTTGTCCGGCAGCGATTTCACATTCCATGCTTTGGCAAACTTGGCTCGGGCGTCCGCATTGGCCACCGGCTGATAGCCGGGGAAAACATTGGGCAGCGCGCCCATGTCGCAGGCGCCCTGAACGTTGTTCTGGCCGCGCTGCGGATTGACGCCGCCGCATTCAACGCCGACGTTGCCCAGGAGCATCTGAAGATTGGCGCAGGACATGACGTTGTTCACGCCGCAGATGTGCTCGGTGATGCCCAGCGTGTACATCAGCATGGCCGGTTTGACGGACGCCATTTTGCGCGCCAGCTCGCGGATGGCGTCGGCGGGAATGCCGCTGATTTCCGCGGCCCGCTCGGGCGGATATTCCATCACTTTCTTTTTGAGGTCTTCAAATCCTTCCGTGCAGGAATCCACATATTTTTTGTCGTACAGATTTTCCTCGATGAGCACGTTCATCACGCCGTTGATCAGGGCCACGTCGGAGCCAACCTTCAGCGGCACGTGCATCTCGGCAAAATCCACCATATCCGTGCGCCGCGGATCGATCACGATCAGCCTGGCGCCGGCCAGCGCCGCGTCTTTGACGAACGTCGAAGCGACCGGATGCGCTTCGGTGATATTGGTGCCCACCAGAATAATCATTTTGGCCTTCGCGTAATCGGCGAAAGAGTTGGTCATCGCGCCCGAACCGAAAGAAGTCGCCAGACCGGCGACGGTGGGGGCGTGTCAGGTACGAGCGCAGTGATCGATGTTGTTGGTGCCGATCACCGCGCGGAAGAATTTCTGCATCTGGTAGGAATCTTCGTTGATGCTGCGGGCGCAGCTCACGCCGGCAATGGCGTCCGGCCCGTCTTTTTTGATGATTTCCTTGAATTTTTCGGCCACCAGGTCCAGCGCTTCATCCCAGGAGGCTTCCCGGAATTCGCCGTTTGCCTCGCGGATCAGCGGCGTTTTGAGCCGCTCCTCCGAGTAGATGAAGTCGTAGGCGAACCGGCCTTTCACGCACAGGCGGCCCTGGTTCGGCTGGGCGTCTTCCACCGCCGTCACCTTCACGATTTTGCCGTCCTTGACGTGCAGCCACTGCTGGCAGCCAACGCCGCAGTAGGGACAGGTGGTGCGGATTTTTTTGATTTCCCACGGGCGACCCAGACCCTTGGCCTTCTTTTCGGTCAGCGCCCCGACCGGGCAGACTTCCACGCACTGCCCGCAGAAAACGCATTCGCTTTCATGATAGGGCAGGTCGCCGCCGGTGACGATCTTGCTTTCCTTGCCGCGGTACCCCTGAGAGATCGCCCGGTTGACCATCACCTCGTTGCAGGCCTGCACGCAGCGGCCGCAGAGAATGCAGCGGCTGAAGTCGCGCACGATCAGAGGATTCTGGTCTTCCTTTGGATAAATATCGCTCGCGGCTTTTTCCTCAAACCGCAGATCGGTGATTTTGTAAAAATAGGCCAGATCCTGCAGGCGGCAGTTGCCGTTGGCCTCGCAGACCAGGCAGTTGTGCGTGCCGCTGGAAAGCAGCAGTTCCACATTAAGCTTTCTGGCCTGATGGACGAGGGCGGTTTCCGTGAAAACCTCCATGCCCGGCGTAACCGGCGTTGAGCAGGCCGCCATCAGCGAGCGGGCGCCCTTGACCTCCACCAGGCAGATGCGGCAGGCGCCGGTGGGCGTCGAGCCTTTCAGATAACAGAGGGTTGGAATCTCAATGCCGCCGTTTTTCGCCGCTTCGAGAATCATTTGCCCCGGCGTATAGGGCGTCTCCTTGCCGTTTAAAATAAATGTGTCACTCATTTTTCCGTCTCCTGAAAATCACTTATGACATCAATGATATATGCCTTAAGTGACATATAAAGTGAGCTCTTCCATACAAAACTATTTCCCTGATGTCAACTCGCAAAATGCATGGGAATGGAATTGAAGAAAAAACACAGCAATAATGATGATCTGCAAAAAAACACGGAAGGTGAAAAAGAAGGGGTTGAGCGTTCCCGGAACCGAAATCCTTCCGGGAACGCTCTCAAAGGGGCAATGGCCCGAAGGCCGTTGAGCATCAGGCTGCTTCCAGCTTTACCGCGCAGACCTTGTATTCAGGAATCTTACCGATGGGATCCAGCGCCGGATTGGTCAGGAAATTCACGGGCGCCTCGTTGAAATGGAAGTTCATGAAGATCGATCCGGGCGCGCTCTTTTCCGTGATATGGGCTTTGGCTTCCACCTTGCCGCGACGGGACGTCACTTTGACCTTCTGTCCATCGGCAATGCCCAGCCTTTCGGCGTCTTCCGGATGAATTTCCACGAGGCTTTCGGGACAGCGTTCGACGGGTCCCCTGGCGCGCGTCGTCATCGTGCCGGTGTGGTAGTGATACAGGACGCGGCCCGTTGAAAGCAGGAAGGGATACTCCTGATCCGGCAGTTCATTGGGCGGAATATGCTCCAGAGCCGTGAACAGTCCCAGGCCGCGCGAGAACTTGTCCTTGTGCAGGAATTTGGTCCCCGCATGACTGACGGTCGGGCAGGGCCACTGAAGGCCTTCCTTTTCCAGGCGTTCGTAGGTAATGCCGGCATAGCTGGGCGTCACCGTCCTGACCTCCTCACAAATTTCCCGCGCGGACGCATAGGCCATCGGGTAGCCCATTTTGCCGGAAATGCCGCAGATGATTTCCCAGTCCGCTTTAGCCTCTCCGGGCGGCTCCAGCGCTTTGCGGACGCGCTGCACCCGCCGTTCCGTGTTGGTGAAGGTCCCTTCCTTTTCGGCAAAGGCGCAGGCCGGCAGAACCACGTCCGCCATCTGCGCCGTTTCGGTCAGAAAAATATCCTGTACGATCATCAGCTCCAGTTTCTGCAGCTCCTTTTTGACGTGCTGCAAATCCGGGTCGGAAAGCAGCGGATTTTCGCCCATGACATACAGCGCCTTGACTTTTCCGCTGCCGGCCGCCGCCATGATTTCCATCAGGGTCAGGCCGGGCTTGGCGGAAAGAGCCGCTTTCCAGGCCGCCTCAAATTTCTTGCGGACGTCGTCATTGGCAACCGGCTGGTAGGCCGGATACACGTTGGGCAGCGCGCCCATGTCGCAGGCGCCCTGAACGTTGTTCTGGCCGCGCAGCGGATTGACGCCGCCCCCTTCAATGCCCACGTTGCCGCACAGCATGGCGAGATTGGCGGTGCTCTTCACATTGTCCGTGCCGGTGGTGTGCTGCGTGATGCCCATCGCGTAAATGATGGAGGCGCGGGCTGCCCCGGCATACAGGCGGGCCGCTTTCTTCAGATCTTCGGCCGGAACGCCGGAAATTTTCTCGACGGCCTCGGGCGTGTATTTGGCGACCACTTCCTTGAGCGCTTCAAATCCTTCGGTGCGCCCCGCGACGTATTCCTTGTCGTAAAGGCCTTCCGCGATGATCACGTTCATCAGGCCGTTGAAAACAGCGACGTCCGTCCCCGGTTTTTGCCTCAGCCAGATGTCCGCGTATTTCACGAGATCGATTTCCCGCGGATCGATGACGATCAGCTTCGTACCGTGCTGACGGACGGCCCGTTTGACCTTCATGCCGATGACGGGATGATTTTCCGTCGTATTGGTTCCCGTGGCCAGGATCAAATCCGTATATTCCAGTTCATCGATCGAATTGGTCATCGCTCCGCTGCCGAATGTGGCGGCCAGACCGGCCACCGTCACGGAGTGTCAGAGCCTCGCGCAGTGATCGACATTGTTGGTTCCGATGGCCCCCCTCAGGAATTTCTGAAACAGGTAGTTTTCCTCGTTGGTGCAGCGGGCGGAAGACAGGCCGGCAATGCTGTCCGGGCCGTATTCCTTTTTGACCGCCGCCAGCCTCTCCGCGATGAAGGCGTATGCTTCGTCCCAGGCGGCCTCCTGGAAATCTTCGCCTTTCCGGCGGCGAATGAGCGGTTTGGTGAGCCGGTCGGGGTGGGAGATAAAATCCATGCCGAAGCGGCCCTTGACGCAAAGACTGCCCTCATTGGGCTGGCCGTATTCCCGGTTGCCCATGACTTTGACGATTTTATTGTCCTTCGTGTACAGATCGATCTGGCAGCCGACGCCGCAGTAAGCGCAGGTTGTGCGGGTTTTTGCAAGTTCCCACGGACGGCCGGCGAATTTCGCCTGTTTGAAGGTGATGGCGCCCGTGGGACAGACCTGCGCGCATTCGCCGCAGAAGACGCAGGCCGAATCAATGTAATCCGCGTCAAAGGCGGGGCCGACTTTCGCGTAGGATCCGCGGTTGGCGAAATCCAGCACTTCATTGACCTGAATTTCATTGCAGGCCCGGACACATCGCCCGCAGAGGATGCACTTGTTCAGGTCGCGGGTAATCATGGTGTTGGTGCTGTCCGGCCCGTAGGCGGGATGCTCGATGGGAAAGCGGGGTTTGTCAATCTGCAGCCGGTACACCAGGTCCTGCAACTCGCAGGCGCCGTTTTGCTCGCAGGTCAGGCAGTTGTGGTCGCCGGACGACCACATGAGCTCCACGATCATTCTCTGCGCGGCGCGAATGGCCGGCGTGTTGGTGCGGATCACCATGCCGGGGGTAATGGGCGCACAGCAGGAGGCGACGTAGCTTCTCGCGTTCTCCACCTCCACGACGCAAACCCGGCAGGCGCCCACATTGGTTGTCCTGGAATAATGACAAAGCGTGGGGATGTAAATGCCCTGATTTCTTGCCGCCTCCAGAATCGTTTGCCCGGGGTCCGCCGATACTTCCTGTCCGTCAATTGTCACAGTAATCTTCTTGTCCATTTATTCTTTCTCCAGTTTCAAAAAATCAATATTCAAATAAGCTTTCAGTGGATCGTCATAACTGACCAACAGTTTTTATAGGCAACCTATCCCTTTGTCAATTCTATCAATAATGACTTATGTCAAGAGTGACACGTATTGCGGATGCCTTAGAAAAACGATATGCTGCGCTTCAAAAAACAGAGGTTTTTACCGGAAAAGAATCATGAAAAAAGCATAAAAGTTGACGGGTTCAAAGCCCGGATCGGCAGGATCGGAAAATTTGACGCTGCTTGAGGAAAGAGGCCATGTCCAGAGAATTGATGAACACCAAGGAAGTCGCCCGGTATCTCGACATTCATGAAAAACAGGTTTACCTGCTCATCAAGGCGGGGAAGATTCCCTGTACGAAGATTACCGGCAAATGGATTTTTCCCGTCAAACTCATCGATGAGTGGCTGCAAAACAGCATCGCGGACGGCCTTCGAAAGGCCGGAAAGAGAGTCCATTCCGTCGAGGGATCCCTTTTGGCGGCGGGCAGCAACGATCCCGTGATGGACATCCTGATTTCGACCTTCAAGAAATATCATCCGGCCTTCACCATTTTTTCCGCCAATACCGGCAGCGTCAACGGACTGAAAGCGCTCAACGCCGGGCTCACGGACATCGCTTTTTCCCACCTTCTCGATCCGCGGACCGGCGATTACAATATTCCCTTTTTAAAAGAGTATTGTCCGGATCACCAACCGGTGGTCGTCAACCTGTTTTACCGCCGGATCGGGTTTCTGGCGGGCCGCGCCGGGAAAAAAATATTTAACGGGTGGGAAAACCTGGCGGATAAAAGGCTCCGCTTCGTCAACCGGCAAAGCGGATCGGGCATTCGGGTTCTGCTGGATGACGAGCTGAAAAAAAGAGGCATCGCTCCGGAGAAGATCACCGGCTACGATGCCGAAGTTTACACGCACCTGGAGGTCGGGCTTTCCATCGTTTCAGGCGAGGCGGATTGCGGAATCGCGTCGGCCGCGACAGCCAAAATCTTTGACCTGAAATTCCTGCCCCTGATCAGCGAACGCTTTGACATGATTCTGGATCAAAAAACATTTTTTGAGCCGGCCGTTCAGGCGTTTATCGAAACCCTTCGGTCCGACGAATTCCGGAAACGCGTTGAAAACATCGGCGGCTACGATTTTAAGGATTCCGGCCGCATCCTGCATTCTCCGTGACCGAATACGGATGCCCGGCCAAGGGTTTTTCCTACTCAAAAACGTTCCAGGCGCAGGCCGCCATCGGTTTATAGCCTTTGTCCTGCAGGATCATGTCCAGGTGGACCAGACTGACGGCGGAAACATCCATGTCGCGGGCCAGCAGGCGCCCCGCCCGGTAAAGCGTCACCAGATATTTTTTGCACCGGTCGCAGACAAACGCGGATTCCTGCGTTTTGCCTTCGACATAAAAATAATCCATCCCCTTCTGGGCTTCCTTTTCACAGTAGGGACAAACCACGCGCGTGAAGCGCCAGTCCTGCCCGCACGAACTGCAATGCAGGAAACGCCTGCCGCCTTCCTCCTCAATGAGCGCAATCGACGGAAACTCGCCGCAAACCGGACAATACCCCTTCTCCCAGTCAAACGGCTCCAGCGCCTTCGACGCCTCCCTGCCCCGCCGCTCCAGCAGCACGCGCGCCGTCAGGCTCCACAGCAAGGAAGCATTGGAGGGGGAGTTGCAGAGGCCACTCGCCCGCGGTTCCTCGTTTTCCCCGCCCGGACGCGCCCCGAAGCAATCCTTCCATCGGAGCTTTCCTCCGGAAATCAGGGCGGACAGACGGTCCATCTCTTCCGTCAGTTTGGGCATGCCTTCCTTTACGGCTTCGGCCAGAGACAAAGCGATCCGGTCCAGCGGATCCTCCGGTGAGAAAAGGGGAATCTGACGGATGAAGGGAACCCCCGCCCGCAGCCGGTTCCGGTCGACCGCAGAATAATCCAGCGACGGCAGCGTGAGGCTGTCCGTGAGCCGTCTTTGCCGGGTCATCACCGGCCGAAATGCTTTCAGCAGTTCAGCCGAATGCGGATTTTGCTCCAGGGCGCGGTCGAAAATCTGATCCATGCCGGAGGCGGTATGGTTTGACATCATGAATACTCCAGTCTTCCTTTGCGTTGCTTCATAAAAAACAGCAGGAAACGGCCGCGACCGTTCCCTACTGCGATCTTGATGATTAAACGGTTATCTCACGCGTGATGTCCGTGGGCGCCGGATTTCTTTTCCTCGCCATAGACCACCAGCTTGCCTTCATGCTCCATCTCTTTGAGCCAGCCCGGATGCTGCTTCTTGAGCACGGCTCGATCCATCCAGCCGGTCAGCATCGCAGGAACCGTCCCCGGATTGCCGATGGTGCCCAGGTACAGGTGGATGAAGAAAAATGCAAAGATCGCCACAAATCCCAGAGCATGCAACGGGTACATCCAACGAACCAGACCCGCCGGCAGCGCCGTCGGAAACCACATGATCAGTCCGGTGATGATCATCAGGATGCCGGCCCCCACTACGGTCAAAAAGAACAGCTTCTGGCCGGGATTGTATTTGCCGGTCTCGGGAACTTTGTCCACATGCCACAAATAACCGCCCGCCACTTTGATCCATTCCAAATCCTCAGGAAATACAAACACGCCCGCTTCTTTCCACCACATGCGAATGACCAGAATCAGGGAGGCCGCAAAGACCAGCCCCGTAAAGTTGTGAACCAGTTTCAGACTCTTTAGCCCGCCAAATAAATATCCAATGAAATTAAACGTCTGGAACATCATCCCCAGACCCGTGACGCACAACAGCAGACAGGAAATGGCCAGCATCCAGTGCAGAATCCGCTCATAGCTGTCGGTAACTTGTACATATCCTTTTTGCATGGTTATTTCCCTCCTTCCGTGTTTTCATCTTTGGGCAGATCAGGATACTTCGGCCCGTGGATCATGTAGTGCAGGAAGGCTCCGCCCAGTACGCCGCCCGCAGCCAGCAGGCTGAGCGGCTTCAAAAGGTCTTTCCAGACAATCACGGACAGAGGCACTTTGGGATTGACCGGCAGTTCTTCGTAAACTTCCGGCTTGAACTGCAGAACATAAATGACATGCGTCCCGTCCACAAATTTGTCGCCGTAAACGTTGGCGTCGCTGCCGAGCTCCTTGACCCTGGCATAGGCTTTTTTGATCATCGCGTCTTTGTCGCCGATGGTCAGGGCGCCGGTCGGGCAGGACTTCACGCAGGCCGGCGCGTGGCTTTCCTTGATGCGGGAATAGCACAGGTCGCATTTGTAAACCTTGTCGGTTTTTGCGTCATACTTGGGAATGTGAAACGGACAGGCCGATACGCATTCCTTGCAGCCGATGCACTTGTCGCGATGGATGCCGACGGTTTTCAGCGGCGTGTAATACAGAGAGCCGCTGGGGCAGACCTTCACGCAGGCGGCGTCGGTGCAGTGCATGCAGCCGTCCTTGCGGAAGATCCACTGGAAGTTTCCGGCCTTGTCTTCATATTCCTGGAAGCGGATCAGCGTCCAGGTGTTCCACTGCAAGTCCGGCGGATTCTGGTAGGTGCCGAGCTGCTTGGTTTTCAGGCCGGGCAGTTCATTCCACTGCTTGCAGGCCACCTGGCAGCCGCGGCAGGCGGTGCACAGGGTGGTGTCAATCAATTTGACGAGTTCAGGTTGTTTATTCATGGTCGCTTCCCTCCTACAACTTTTCCACGTTGACCATGAACGCCTTGTACTCGGGGCAGAAGGTGTTCGCGTCGCCAACGGTTGGGGTTAACATATTCGTGCTGTCAGAGCCGCTGTCCTTGGGGAAGAGCCAGCCGTAATTGAAGGGCATGCCGACCTGATGAACTTCTTTTCCATCAACGGTGAACGGTTTGAAGCGCTTGGTCACCATGGCGATGCAGGGGGCCTCGCCGCGGATGGAGGAAACCTTGATCCGCTCGCCGTTTTTAATGCCTTTTTCCCTGGCGAGTTTCTCGCCGATCTCCACGTAAAGTTCCGGCTGCATTTCCAGGAGCCACGCCTGCCAGCGGGTTAATGCGCCGGTGCACCAGTGCTCCGTGCAGGAGTATGTTGTGCAGACATAGGGAAACTTCTCGCTGGCGTTGGCCACTTGATCCATGTCACTTTTAAAGATTTCCGCCGCCGGATTCATACGCTGCGAAGACAATAAATTTTTCTCCAGCGGTCCTTCCAGCGGTTCGTAATGCTCGGGAAAGGGGCCTTCGGCCATGCCGGGTCCGAACAGAGCGCCCAGACCGTCTCTCTGCATGATGAAGGGATATTTTCCTTTCGCTCTGTCCGCCTGCGGCGGCCAGGGTCCGTCCGGCACGTCGCCTGCCCACTTGTCTCCCGTCCATTCCAGAAGCTTGCGTTTGGGATTGTAGGGCCTGCCGTTCACATCGCAGGAGGCGCGGTTATAGAGAATGCGGCGGTTGACCGGCCAGGCAAACGACCAGTTGGGGAAAAGCCCGAGACCCGTCGGATCTTCCTTTCCCCGAGACGCCATCTTGTTGATGCCGTCCGCCGTGTAACTGCCTGAGATGCACCAGTTGCCGCAGGCCGTTTTGCCGTCAGCCTGGAGATTGCCAAAGCCCGGAACCAGTTGACCCTTCTTGAACTCGGTCTTCGTTCCTTTCGCCTTGTCTTCAATCACCGTATCTTCCAGGAAAACACCGTTGATCCGTTTGGCCACTTTAATCACATCAAAGTGCCCTTTACTATCCAAATAATCCCACTTGAGATTGACAATGGCTTCGGCATTGGGACCGCCTTCTTTTTCATACAGCTTCTTGACGGCTGCCATGATCTTGATTTCGATTTCACCCACGGGAAGCGCGTCGCCGGGGGCTTCGGCAGCCTTGTATTTCCACTGCACCCAGCGGCCGGAATTGCTCTGCGATCCCTCCTTCTCCATCGTTGCGGCGGCGGGCAGAAGGAAGCATTCCGTCTTGATCTTTTTGGGATCGACACCGGGACCTTTCCAGAAAGAGTGAGTCTCGTTATCGAAGATATTTTCACCGACCAGCCAGTCCAGATTTTCCATCGCCTTGCGGACTTTATTGGAATTCGGCGTGCTCACCGCCGTATCCGCGCCAACGCAGAAATATCCCTTCACCTTTCCGGCATACATCGCGTCGAACATGTGCATGGTGGAATAGTGTTTCCCGTCGTCCATTTTGGGCAGCCAGGAGTAACCGAATGCATTTTCCTTTGTCGCCTTGTCTTCCCAAAGAGATTTCAGGAAACTGACAAAAAACTTCGGATAGTTCGAATAATAGTTGGCCGACTGGGGATCTTTCGATTCCGGCGTGTATTTATGCAGATATTTGTCCAATGTATCCAGCGACGCGGAAAGCATCTTCAGATAGCCGGGCAGATTGCCGTATAAAATGCAATGGTCGGTCGAACCCTGAACGTTGGGTTCGCCGCGAAGCGCATTGATGCCGCCGCCCGCGATGCCCATATTGCCCAGCAGCAGCTGAATAATCGACATCGTGCGGATGTTCTGGCTGCCGGTGGTATGGTGAGTCCAGCCCAGAGCGTAGCATTCCGTGCCCGCCTTGTCCGGAACACCGGTGGAAGCGTAGATTTCATAAACCTTAAGCAGGTTTTCTTTGGACACGCCCGTGATGCTGGAAACTTTATCCAGCGTGTAACGCGAATAATGCTTTTTGAGCAATTGAAACACTGAGCGCGGATGCGTAAGGCTCATATCCCTCTGGGGAATGCCTTTTCCGTCTTTATCGAAGACCCATGTGGCTTTATCGTACTTTCTTTTCTTGGGATCATAACCGGAAAACAAACCGTCCTTGAAATTAAAGCCGTTGTCCACGATGAACGACGCGTTGGTGTAATTGAGGACATAATCCTTGAAGAACTTCTTGTTTTCCAGAATGTAATGGATCATGCCGCCCAGGAAGGCGATGTCCGTGCCGGAACGAAGCGGCACATGGAAATCGCAGCGGGCGGACGTTCTTGTGTAGCGGGGATCAACGTGAATGATTGTTGCGCCTTTTTCTTTCGCTCTCAAAATCCACTTAAAGGCGATGGGGTGATGCTCGGCGGCATTGCTGCCCATAATCAGGATAACATCGGCATTCTTCAAATCACAGTAATGGTTCGTCATGGAACCGCGTCCGAACGACTCTCCCAGAGCCGCTACAGAGGGACTGTGTCAGACCCTGGCCTGATGGTCTATATAAACCATACCCAGCGCGCGGGACTTGACGCTCATGATCCAGCACTCTTCGTTGTCCACGTTGGAACTGCCGTAGTGGCCGATCGCCTCGCAGCGGTTGACCAGTTCGCCCTTGTCATTTCTCTTTGTAAAATTCTTATCACGCGTGTCCTTGACCAGACGGGCAATCCGGGAAAGCGCAAAGTCCCAGTCTTTTTCTTCCCATTCCGTCCCGTAAGGTTTGCGGTAAAGCACTTTGGTCAGGCGGTGTTTGTTGGCTTCCGTCAGATCGAAGAAGCCCGCGCCCTTGGCGCAAAGCGACCTCTCGTTGATGGGATGATCCGCGTCGCCTTCGATGTTGAAGATTTTCCCTGTCGCTTTGTCCACGCTGCAGACCAGACCGCAGCCGACGGAGCAGTAACAGCAGATCGTCGTAACCTGTTTGGCTATTTTGATCCGATCCATTTTGCCAAGCTCATCGGCATAGGCCCGGGTCGGATTGAGGTTCAGCCCCAGGCTCGACAGGGCAACCCCGCCTCCGATGGCGCCGGTCATGGTTAAAAACCCTCTTCTTGTAATTTGCATAAAAATCCTCCCGATGCATGTGTCTTTTTTGATCTATGTCATACATGGCATATGTTGACCGAAAGTCATGCAAAAGTCAATATGTTTTGTCAAACATACATCAGAAACCGGACGGCGGGATAATGATTTGATTGCATTTCCCGCCCAACTTCCCTATACAATAGACATTCGCGAGTCCTGCAGGCAGGAGGAGTTCTTCCCATGGAAATCAAATACAAGGTTTGGATTGAAAAAAACGGAAAAGTCGTCTTCGGCAAGGGACGGGATGACATTCTCAAGGCCATCGATGAGCAGCGCAGCCTCAACGCCGCCGCCAAAAAGCTGGAAATGTCCTATCGGGCGGCATGGGGGCGATTGAAAGCTTCGGAAGAGCGGATGGGAATGAAGCTGGTGGAAATCGGCGTGCACGACAAGTCCATGCAGCTCACCGGGCAGGCCCGATCCATCATTGAGCGCTTTGAAAGACTGGAAAAAGACGTGGAGCGGCTTCTGCACACGGCCGACCAGGATTTTCAGAAACTCCTCCAGGAGGAAGGAAAAACCGGGAAGACAGTCGGATCTTAAGATTTTATGCCTTTGAGCAAAGCGTTGAGGCTGTCGTGGACAATCGTGAAGATGCGTTCGCCCCTTCTTTCGGGCGCGCCGGTGTAAATATAAAGAGAAATTACTCCGTTGAGAAGACCCCAGATGGCGAATTGCATTCGCCGGACGTCCATGCCGGCAATAAATTCTCCCGACTCCACGCCCCTCTGAAGAATTTCCGCGATCACGTGGACATTTTCATTGGTCGTATGAATGAGCTGTGTGTTTTGCTCATCCGTCAGGTTCATGTTTTCCGCCTGCAGCATAAAGGTCATCAGGATCCGGAACAATTCGTTATTATCCAGAAAGTAGCTTACGTATTCATGGGCGAAAGCGATCAGGGCCTCCGAAGCGGTTCCCTCCCGTTTGGAAAAAACATCCCATTCCTTGTGGCGGTCGATGTTGGCTGAAATCAGGATCTGGGTGTAAATTTCTTCCTTGCTGTCGAAGTAAAGGTAGATGGAGCCCTTGCTCACCTCCGCCTTGGCGGCGATCAGGTCAACCGTGACGGATTTGAAACCCCGTTCAAAAAACAGCTTTCGGGCGGCTTTCAAAATGGAATTTTTCCGGTTTTCCTTTTCTTTTTTTCTTCTTTCTTCCGAGCTCAAGAGCGGCTCTCCTTCGAATGCAGAATGAAGGCCTTTCATCGTCCTTTTTGCAAGTCTCTGTTAATGCTTGGCAAATACCAACAGAACGGCCTTATGACTTACAGTCATAGTGCGTACCGCAATTGAAAACCCCTGTCAAGGAAAATTAAAAAACTTATTTCCGCAGTTTTTCCAACTGCCCGATAATGCTTTCCAGGGTCGGACGCTCGTTGATGTCATGAACATCAATGTAGCGGATTATGCCTTTTCGATCGATGATGATGATCGCCCGCTCCGCCGTGCCGTCGGAACGCAGAATGCCGTAACGGGAAGCCGCCGCGCCGTGCGGCCAGAAATCGGACAGCACGTCAAACCAGAGCTGCCCCATCTGGCTGGTCCAGGAATGAAGCGTCGGAATGTTGTCAACGCTGATGCCCAGGAGCACGGCGTCGTTTTCTTCAAACAGCTCCTGCACTACGTTGTACCCGGGCCACTGGTCGGAGCAAACCGGCGTCCAGGCGGCGGGAACAAAGGAAAGCACGACATTCTTTTTTCCCCGGTAGTCTGTGAGCGACACCTTTTTGCCGCTTACGGCCCGCAGCGTGAAGTCCGGGGCGGCCTGGCCGACTTTGACTTTTAAAACGCTGTCCACCGGCTTGAGCCTGCCGGTATTGAACACATTTCCCTTGTAGGCGTCGGAAAGGGCGAACGCCGGAGCGGCGAACAAGGCGGCAAAGAGCAACGCGCATGCAATCTTTCTTTTCATGGAGGCCTCCCGTTTACTGAATTCCGGTCAGGCGGACCGTTTCGGCCAGAAACGCTTCCACGTCTTCGTGAACGCCCAGCCTGGAATAAACCACTTCCCGTTTTTTGGGGCCGTCCAGTTTCACGATGATGAAATACGGAGTGCGGACTTCGCCGATGATTTTGTGAATTTTAAAATCCCCGTCCGGAACCAGCGCAAATTCAACCTTGTACTTCTTTTTAAACGTGTTCACTTCAAACTGCGTATTTCCCGCGCCGATGCCGAGGATCTTGATTTTTCCCCTGAGACGCGGATTCCCCTCGATCAGGCCGAAAAAGCGGTTCATGTTGGGCGCGTCCTTCTGGCAGTAAGGGCAGTAGAGGCTGAAGATCTGGATGATCAACGCCTGGGCGCGAACCTGATCCACGGCAAAGGTTCCGGAGCCGGAGAGGCCCAGATATTTCAGGCCGGCCGAATCCGCGGGTTTCTGGATTTTCAGGTCGGGCAGCGCGGCGCCCACCCGCGGCGGCTGCGTTTGGGCGAAAAGCAGGGCCGGCAGGGCTAAAAACACCAGCAACATTATCAAAGCAATTTGTTTTCTCATGACTCCTCCTCGTCAATTTCGGGATCTCAGGCGGTGGACGGCTTTATCCAGCCCGTCCAGCGACAGCTCGAACATCGGAAAAATCCCGGCAATCTGTTTCACCGTCCATGTGTAAAACCACGAATCCTGCGGCTGCGGATTGAGCCAGACCGAGTGGCGAAACGTCCGGGACAGAAACTTCAGATAATCCATGGAAGGCCGGGCTTCATTCTGGCCGAGGTAGATCGCTCCGTGCGCGTCATTGAGTTCATAGGGCGCCATGGACGCGTCCCCCACGATAATCAGCCGCGTTTCCGGATCGGAGCGAACCAGTTCATCCACCCGCACCGGTTTTTTGCCGCGGGTCGGATCGAGCCAGATTTTGGAATAAATCGTGTTGTGAAAGTAATAAATCTCCAGTTCCTTGAACTGAAACTGCGCGTAATGGAACAGCGCCTGAACGATTTCCACGTAGGGATCCATCGACCAGCCGCCGTTGTCGATCATCAGCTTGACTTTCAGCCGGTCGGCCATTCGGCGGTCAAAAATGATTTCAATTTCCCCCGCGTTGCGCATCGTCGAATCAATCGTTTTGTCGATGTTGACGACGTCCCGGGGGCCAGCAGGCTGAAGGTGCTTCAGCCTTTTGAGCGCCTCGCCCATCTGCGAAGCCGTGATGGGGCCGGACTGCGAATAATCCCGGTAGCGGCGCTCCATCGCCACCTTGATGGCGGACTTGTTGCGCGACTGGCCGCCCACCCGCATGCCGCCCGGATGATCGCCGGAGTGCCCCGTGGGCGATGTGCCGCGCGAACCGATCCAGTAGCTGCCGCCGTGATGGGCTTCGGTCTGCTCCTTGAGGCGCCTGAGAAAATGCCGCACGAGTTCGTCGGGCGTCATCTGTTTCACCTGTTCTTCGGAAAGCCCCAGCGCCCGGGCCATGCCGCCCGGATCCCTGAGCCACTCGGAAAGCATCGCCTGGACGGCCTCGGTCAGCTCCGCGTCGGTGGGATCGACATCGGCCATGCCCCGAAAAGCGGCGGAAAACGCCTGATCATAGATGTCAAAGTATTTTTCGCTTTTGACCAGAAGGCTGCGCGCGACGCTGTAAAAATCGTCCAGCGAGGCGACAAGCCCCATTCCCAGCGCTTTCTGCAGACGCAGGAAAGACGTGGGCGTCACGGGAACACCCTTGTCACGAAGCGTGTAGAAAAAATTGACAAACATGTCTCGTCTCCCGAAAACCCGGCGCGGGCATGGAAGCCCGCCCGCAAGGGCAACCCGGCGGCGGCGCCTGCCGGACTTTTTTTACTGGTGCGCAGCCAGGTAAAGGTCGGTGCTTTTTTTGAACAGCACGCCCAAAAAAGGGATGCCGGCCGACCGCAGGCTTTTTACATTGAAATCCGGATCGGCCTGGAGCGCGCGCATCCAGTTGATCAGTTCGCGCGTGGCCGGCTTTTTTTCCACGCCGCGCACCTCGCGCAGGCGGTAAAACGTATCCAGGCAGGCCGAGGTCAGATCCCTGTTCAAATCCGGAAAATGCACGCCGATGATCCTGCGCATCATTTCACGGTCGGGGAAAGCGATGTGATGGAAATTGCAGCGCCCCAGAAACGGATCGGACAGATCCTTCTTGGCGTTGGACGTGATCACGATCACCGGCCGGCTCTTCGCTTTCACCGTCCGGTCGATTTCCATGATATCGAACTGCATCTGGTCAAGGATGTCGAGCATGTCATCCTGAAAATCCGTGTCGGCCTTGTCGATCTCGTCGATGAGCAGCACGACTTTCCTGTCGGAGACAAACGCCTGGCCGATTTTGCCCATCCTGATATATTCCTCGATATTGCTCACATCCCGCCCGGAATCGGAAAAACGGCTGTCGTTGAGTCGGGTCAGCGTGTCGTACTGATACAGGGCGTCAACCAGCTTCATGCTGGATTTGACATTCAGAACAATAAGGGGCATGCGCAGGTTTTCGGCAATGGCATGCGCCAGCATGGTTTTGCCGGTCCCCGGTTCGCCCTTGAGCAGAAGCGGCATCTCCAAGGCCATGGAAATATTAACAATTTTAGCAAGCTCATCATCCAGCACATAGCGTGATGCCCCGGCAAATTTTGCAGGGCGATTTTCAGACATCATCTTTATCGTTGCTCCTTATCGTGTTTTTGATCCGCGGCCGCCACCCGTTCAATATAATGCCGGGAAGCGTTTCGTCAACAACATCCGCTGCCGCCTTCAAGCGACCTTCGGCCAATGGGCCTGTTTGGCCGCTTGCGGAGCCATAACACGTTTTGGCGCAAAAATTAACGCGGAATATTTTCATTTACGCCGAACCCGGCCATAGCCAGGATTTGAGAGCCAAGATTCACTTGACAGGTTCACCCGCTTTTCCTATACTTTTGGCGCATGCAGGAAAGGCGGATTTGATTCGTTTTACTTTCCCCGAACGATAAGGAGATTCCCATGAAAAAGCATCTTCGCAAAATACTGGTGATGGCGATCATCGCCTTCATCGCGTCAGCCTGTGCGAGCCAGGACCGTTTTATCGTCCATCACACGAACGGAACCGTCCTCGACACCAAAACAAACCTGATGTGGGCGGCCAGAGACAACGGCAGCGACGTCAACTGGACCGGCGCGAAATCCTACTGCGAGAATTACGCCGCCGGTCATTACAAGGACTGGCGGATGCCGACCTCTGAGGAACTCGCCGGTTTGTACGACGCGCGGCAGACCCGCGAGGCGCCGTGCGCCGGCAATTTCAACATTCACATGACCACGGAGCTGATCCAGGTGACCTGCTTTGCCGCCTGGTCGTCCGAAACGCGCAGCGCCGACGCCTCTTTGTACAATTTCATTTACGGGAGGCCCGACTGGTATCTCCAGTCGCACACCTACGGCATGCGGGCGCTTCCGGTCCGGAATAACAAATAGGCCATTCTTAACACTAACTTTTGCGAGGATATTTATACCAAGTTGCATTCAAAGGATAACGAGGCGGCAAAGAGGAGGTTCCGCAGACGTATTTTTATATACGTCGAGGAAGCCGACGACGCAGACAACAAAGTTAGCCGCAGAATGCGACCGGTATAAAAATAAAGCTTGACAACCGCCGGGAACTCCTCTAGGGTGCGCCCAACTTCGCGGGTCAACGCAAAAAAAGCGAAGGAATAAGTTGAATCGTGTCATGAATAAAGCACAAGGTCGGCCGCCAAGTACTTTAAAACCTGGCGGCCTTTTTGTTTCTGCCGTTGTGATCATTCGACTTAGGAAATATTGAGAAAGGAGGACGAGCACAATGTCGGAAGGCAAAGTAAAGTGGTTCAACGAACGCAAGGGCTTCGGCTTCATCGAGCAAGAGGGCGGGAGTGATATTTTCGTGCACTTCAGCGCTATCCAGTCCAGCGGCTTCAAAACCCTCACCGAGGGCCAGCAGGTCAGCTTTGACGTGGTTCAGGGCAAAAAGGGCATGGAAGCGGAAAATGTCAGAGCCCTCTAAGGGTCAGGCGAAAACATCCGCAAAAGCGCGCCGCAAAACGGCGCGCTTTTTTTATTCCCCCCCGCCTGCGCGCAGCGGTTCCTTCGGCGGGAAATTGCCGGCCCGGATCAGCGCGAAATCCGCCGGGCCAATTACCATTTGAAATGTTTTGCCGGTTGCGATAAGGGTAACGCCACACGTCACTTCCCTAAAGGAGCACCGGCATGAAGCGAAAGGCTCACCGTCTGGATCCGTTTTTCCGTCCCGGAAGCGTCGCCCTGTTCGGCAGCATGCAGGAAGGCTGGTTTTTCGGCGCAGCCGTCATCATCAGCGACCTGCTGAAATGGAACTACCGGGGAAAGATCTATCCCGTTCATCCCGCCGCCCGAACCGTTTACGGAATCCCGGTCTTTCCGGATCTGGCCCATGTGAAGGACATTCCCGAACTGGCCGTCATCGTCACCTCCTTCAGGCACGCGCCCGGCATTCTCGAACAGTGCGGCGCGAAGGGCGTAAAGGCCGCCGTCATCGTTTCCGACGGCTTCAGCGAAGCGGGGCCGGAAGGCAGAATCCGGCAGGAAAAGCTGCTTGGAATCGCAAAATCCCACGGCATTCAGGTCATGGGACCAAACACCGTCGGGGTCTTCAGCTCCGAAAGCCGGTTCACCACGGTTCCCTACGACCGCGGCTATGAGTACCAAAAATAGGGAAGACTTTCCATCATCACCCAAACCGGCATGTACAGCCCGCAGGCCATGGCGTGGCATGAATACGAAGCCGGAATCAACAAAGTCATTGATCTGGGAAATATGTGCGATGTCGATGAGACGGACTGCCTGGACTATCTCGGCGAGGACCCGAGCACGGACGTGATCTCCCTGTACATGGAGCACTCTCGAAGACCGCGGATGCTGCTCGACGTTCTAAAGAAAGTATCGAGGAAAAAGCCGGTCCTGTGCCTCATGCCGGGCGGCTCTCCCGGCGCGGCGCAGGCGATGGCCTCTCACACCGGTTCTCTGGCCGGGAACGCTGACCTGTATGACGCGCTCCTTCGGCAGGGCGGCGCTCTGAGGGTTGAGGAATATGAAGATCTTCGCGATTGCGCCACGCCGTTTCTCCGTTATCCTCTGCCCCGGGGCAATCGCCTCGGCATCATCACCTTCTCCGGGGCCATCGGCATCCAGGCGATCGATGCCGCCGAAGCCTTCGGTCTTTCCATCGGCAAGCTTTCCCCGGAAAGCCGGCGGAAGCTTGCCGCCCAAAGCGGTACGCTGGGCGGCCACCCCATCGACATCGGGCCGGCCTCCGCCACGGCAGGCGCGGGAATATTCGACCTGTACCAAAAATGCTTCGACATTCTCGCCGCGGATGAAAACATCGACTGCATTTACCTCAACGCCTATGTTTCCAACGGATTGAACCCGGCTTTTTATGAAGAAATGCTTGGCCGAATCGGATCCTTCCGGGCAAAACCGGTCGTCAGCTGGTGCTACGGTCCGTCGCAGCAACTGGTTTGCGAATTTGGAAAACTCGCCGAACGCCACGGCATTCCCTTTTTCCCAAACAGCAAAAAAGCCGTCCGGTCTCTTTCCTACATGGCCCGATACGCCCGCCGGAAAACATCTGTTTCCGAATAACCGCTTCGGCGCCGCTTCTTCCTCCGCCCCGGACGAACGGCCGCAAGCCGCGCGGTTTAGCGGCCGACGGAAATCGCCCCCATGCCCGCGGCATTTATTCCGGCGTCCGCGATGGTGCCCCGCCTGCCTCTGGGAATCGAGATCTGCAATAGAATTTCCTCGCCCCGCTCCCAGATAAACGCCCGATACTCGAACAGCAATTCATAGTAACCGCGCACACCGCCCTGGCGGTCTTTGATGACAAACGCCCCCATGCGATCCCGGTTCAGCCGTTCGTATCGGTCCAGCGAATAGAGGCTGGCGGCTGCGATCTGCCGCGGAAAATCCGTAATGACTTTACCCCCCGGCTCCACAAAGACAAATCCGGCATCCGGCTGCAGCGGAAGGCATTCCGGTGTGTCGAGCCGTATGATCTTCTCAAATTTCTTTTCCGGCACGGCGCTCACCGCTTCGCTTTTGAGCATCGTGCCGGCAGACGCGCAGCCGGCGGCGAACGCCAGGACAAGCCCTCCCGCGATGACAACCTTCAAAAACCGCTTCATTTTTGTATCCTCACTTTCTCAGATCCACCCGAGAATTCCCGCGAACACGACCAGGGCGGCGGCATTCACGAGGAAAAGTGAGCCGATGAACAGCTTCTGCCCGCGCGGCTGCCAGTCATGCACGTAGCAGGCGGCGGCAAAAAAGGGAATGTAAACCGTCACGAAAACCGGAAAAGCGCCCCACCAGTCGTAAACCCAGACAAATGCCGGGGTTCTCACCAGGAAGATTTCCAGAATGGAGGCAAAAGCCGCATTGACGACGGCGAAGAACAGACGATTCGGGATTCCCAGAATCTTCACGGCCGGATCTTTCGGCATCAGTTTGCAGACCACAAGCCCGGCGATCGAAAACATCAGGCTGATTTCGATGCCGACGCCCACCAGAATTTCAAAGGCGGTCCCCGCCGGCACGGTCCACAGGGCGTGGCCGGAAAAATGCTGCACGAGGGCGTTGACGATTTCCACAAACCAGTGGACCATGTAAAGGGACAGTCCTCCGGCGATCACGCGGTAATTGCCCTTTTCATACTCATTGGCATAGATGTACAGGACAATCACCAGAAGAGGAATGACATACCACTGAAAAGGGTCGCCGCTTCTTAAGATGCCGAGCGCCTGCTGGGTTGCCTCAGGGTGGTTCAATTGCATCGCATGCCTCCTTTATTCGAAGTTGGATGAACCGGTGTAATAGACGGCCAGCCATACCGTATTCTGCCCGGAAGCCGTCCATTCCACCCGGTGTTTCTTGCGGCGATCCAGGTGAAAGGAATCTCCCGGACGCAAAACCAGAATTTCCTTTTGCCCTTCCACGCGCAAGCCGGCGCTTCCCTGCAGGAGGAGGATCCATTCATTCTCCTCCTGGTCATACCAGAAACCGCAAGGCGAGCAATGGCCGCGGGAAACAATTCTCTCTACGCGAAAACCGGGCGCCCGAAGAAGCGTTTCCATCCATTCGTCTTCCGGCGATTCGGGAATGTCGGCAAAAAGATTTTTCACGCGTTCGCCCTCCCGCTAATACAATCTTTAAAATTGTACTTCTTATACCCGATTTTCATCATAACGTTCAACCCCATTGAACATTTGGTTCAGGAAAAAGCGGGAAATGAAGTTTCGGGAGCCTTCCTTTCCAGGACACCATCCAGTGATTTGTTTCTAATATCATATATTTGCAGAGA
>JAQUVQ010000025.1 GCA_028693285.1 Smithellaceae bacterium | reverse complement strand
CCGGTAGAACGACGTCGGCGCATGCGGCGCCAGCCGCTCCAGCCAGTCTTCATGGTCCGCGTGGAGACCCGGTTCATCTTTGAATATGTAATTAACTTTACAAGCTTATCGCCTTATGCTATGAGGCAAAAAAATATGCAGGATCAACTTTTTTGTCAGGAGAGTACCCTATGTCCGGCCATTCCAAATGGAGCACCATCAAAAGAAAAAAAGGGGCGATTGATGCCAAACGCGGCAAGATCTTTACCAAAATCATCAAGGAAATTACGCTTGCGGCGCGGCTGGGCGGCGGCGACATCGAAGGCAATGCCCGTTTGAGGCAGGCCGTCATGGCGGCCAAGGAAGAAAACATGCCCAAGGACAATATCGAAAGGGCGATCAAAAAAGGCACGGGCGGCGGCGACGGAGCAAACGCTTATGAAGAATTTACCTACGAAGGCTACGGACCGGGCGGCGCGGCGGTCATCGTGGAAATCATGACGGACAATAAAAACCGGACGGTGGCGGAGATCCGGCATATCTTTTCCAAGCACGGCGGGAATCTGGGCGAGAACGGATGCGTGGCCTGGATGTTTGCCAAGAAAGGCAGCATCGTCATCGACAGAAAAGCGATCGGTGAAGACGATCTGATGGAGCTGGCGCTGGACGCGGGAGCGGAAGACGTCAAAACGGAGGACTCGGAATACGAAGTCATCACGGAGCCGGCGGCTTTTGAAGCGGTGAAGAAAGCCCTGGACTCGAAGGGCATCAAGCATCTGGAGGCGCGCATCAGCATGATTCCCTCCAACACCGTCAAACTGGAAGCGGGCAAGGCCGAGTCCATGCTGAAGCTGATGGAGAAGCTGGAAGACAACGACGACGTCCAGAACGTCTATTCCAATTTCGACATTGACGAAGATGTCATGGAGAAGTTGAGTTAGGCACTCAGGATGGAAAGCGAAAGCAGGCAATTTGCGAATCTTAGGCATCGATCCCGGTTCTCATGTGACAGGCTACGGCGTGATTGACAAGAGCGGCAACTACCTGCGTCATGTGGCCCACGGGGAAATCAAGGCCCGCAGGAATTCCCTTCTCTCCGAGGTGCTGATGGACATCTTCCGCGAGCTCGGCGCCGTGATCGCTGAAAACAATCCGCAGACGGTCAGCCTGGAAAATATCTTTTACGGGAAAAATGTGCGCAGCCTGATCCGGCAGGCGCAGGTGCGCGGAGTCGTGATCTATGCCTGCGCGGCGAGGGGGCTTCCGGTTTTTGAATATTCGCCGCTGGAAGTGAAAAAGGCGGTGGTCGGCTACGGCCGGGCCGAAAAACGGCAGGTGCAGATCATGGTCAAGGCGATTTTGAAACTCGACGGCCTGCCGCCGGCGGACGCGGCGGACGCGCTGGCCGCGGCGATCTGCCAGGCCAATTTCATGAAGGAGCAGCCGATCTGAATGATTGCCCTCCTGACCGGCAAAATCGCCTATAAGGGAATTTCCCACGTCGTGGTGGACGCGCAGGGCGTCGGCTACCGTGTTTTTATTCCGCTCACAACTTTTTATGCGCTTCCGGAAGCGGATCAGACAATCACCCTGCATATCCATACCTCGGTCAAAGAGGACGCGATTCATCTGTTCGGTTTTTACACGCGTGAAGAGCGGGAGCTTTTTCAGCTCATGATTTCCGTCAGCGGCATCGGGCCGAAAGTTGCGCTGAACATTCTTTCGGGAATTTCCTCCGCGGAGCTGCTCGAGGCGATTTCCACGGGCAACCTGACCAAGCTCATGGCCATTCCCGGCATCGGCCGGAAAATGGCCGAACGGCTGATTCTGGAGCTCAAAGAAAAGGTCATGAAAAAAATGGCCGCGGATGCAATCCCGGCCGCGAACGCAAAACAGAAGCAGGCGGAGATGATGCGCGAAGACGTGCTTTCCGCCCTGATGAATCTGGGGTACAAGGCAGGCGCGGCCCGGGACGCTCTGGAGAAAGCCGCGCGCGACCTGAAGGAAGAACCGGCGATGGACCAGCTCCTGAAGAAAGCGCTGAAAATTCTGGCGGGCTGAAGCCGTCCGGTTGTGGGTGAAAAAGCATGGACGCTCATTTGAAAAATCCGCTGATCGATCCGGCCTGCGCCGAAGACGAAGGAGCGCTGGAAAACACGCTGCGACCGCCGAGGCTGGCCGATTACGTCGGTCAGGACAAGGTGAAGAGCAATCTCGCGATTTTCATCGAGGCCGCCCTGAAGCGGCGCGAAGCGCTGGACCATGTTCTTCTGTATGGGCCGCCGGGGCTGGGCAAAACCACGCTGGCCTATATCATCGCCCGGGAGCTGGGCGTGGACATCAAGGTCACGTCCGGTCCGGTGATCGAGCGCCCCGGCGATCTGGCGGCGATTCTGACCAATCTGCACGAACACGAGGTTCTGTTTATCGATGAGATACACAGGCTTTCGCACGTCGTCGAAGAAATTCTCTACCCGGCCATGGAGGATTTCCACATCGATATACTGATCGGGCAGGGGCCGTCGGCCCGGTCGATGAAGCTCGACATTCCGAAATTTACGCTGGTGGGCGCGACCACGCGCGCCGGATCGCTTACCTCGCCCTTGCGCGACCGCTTCGGCATGCACTTCCGACTGGAATTCTATTCGCCGCAGGAGCTGGCCGTGATTCTGGCGCGCTCCGCCTCCATTCTGAACGTGAAGCTGACGGTGGACGGGGCGCGGGAACTGGCCCATCGGGCGCGCGGCACGCCCCGGATCGCCAACCGCCTGCTCAAGCGCGTGCGCGATTACGCGGAAGTGAAAGGCGACGGAACCATCGACGGCGATCTGGCCCGCCGGGCGCTGGATGCGTTCGAAGTCGATCAAAAGGGTTTTGATCAGATGGACCGCAAACTGCTTCTGACGCTGATTGAAAAATTCAACGGCGGCCCGGTCGGCGTGGAAAGCCTCGCGGCGGCCATCGGCGAGGAGCGGGTCACGATCGAAGATGTTTACGAACCCTACCTCATCCAGGAAGGCTACCTGCAGCGCACGGCGCGGGGGCGAGTCGCCTGCGCCAAAGCATACGAACATTTCGGCCGCAGCGCTTCAGGGGCCCAAAAGGATCTGTTTTAGCGGGAAAAATAAAAATATCTCAACGATATCATTATCATGCCGTATATGGCCTCGATGCGGGGCGGGTGTGTTGTTTTAACCACAAAAAGTCGGATCACCCAGGCGCTTCTTTCAGGAAGATTCTTCAACAAAACCAATAAAGACAGAAGGTTGCGGCACCAGACCCGCGGGATTTGTTCTGGTATGCTTATTGCTAAAACAAAACCCGGCATTAAAAAAGGTTTTATATGAATTTACAGCGTACGTTAAAAAAAGAAATATTCTGCTCCAGCATCGGCCTGCACACGGGACGCAAGGTCAATATGCAGATCAATCCGGCCCCCGCGGGCACCGGCATTGTTTTCCTTCGAAAGGACCTTCCGAACGCGAGGCCGATTTTGGCGGACTTCAAGTCGGTCTGCGACACGACGATGGCCACGACCATCGGTTATGACGGCGTCACGGTTTCGACGATCGAGCATCTGATGTCGGCGTTTTGCGGCATGGGGCTGGACAATGCCCTCGTGGAAATCGATTCCTTTGAAGTGCCCATCATGGACGGCAGCGCCCGCCCTTTTGTCAATATGCTCAAGAGAGTCGGCACGCGGCCGCAGGGAAAATTCAAAAAAATGCTGGTCATCAAAAAGCCGGTAAGCGTGAAGGAAGGAGAGGGAAGCGCCATGCTGCTCCCCTCGAATGAATTTAAAATCACCTACGACATCGATTTCAAAAATAAAATCATCGGCCGGCAGTCCTACAGCTTCCCGTTTTCCGATAAAAATTACGAGGATCATATCTGCTGCGCGAGAACCTTCGGTTTTCTGAAAGAAGTCGAATTTTTGCAGGCCAGGGGGCTGGGGCTGGGCGGATCGCTTGACAACGCGATCATCCTTGATGACGATAGAGTCATCAACAAGGAAGGCCTCCGCATGCCCGATGAATTCGTCAAGCACAAAATTCTGGATGCCGTAGGCGATCTGTTTTTGCTGGGCATGCCCATCATCGGCCATTTTGTGGCGCACCGGTCCGGCCACCGGCTCAACAACCTGCTCTTGCGCGAACTCATGCGCCAGGAATCCTGTTGGGAAATCATCAGCGAAGATCATCCGCCGCAATCGAAGGAATTCAAGTCCTGCAACATTCCGTCCTTTACCATCCTGGACGCCGTTCAAATCTGATTTTGTTCCCGATTCCCTTTTTTTGATTTTCCGAAATTACCCTTGATTTTTACCGGCAGGTTCCCTAGGATACCCGCATTCTTTCGGAAAGAAAACAGGCGGGCATGAAAAGACACAAAAATCATTTCTGGACGGCTTTTATCACCGGTTGCTGCATGATGGCCATGATGGCTGCCGCTCCGGCGGGAAGCGCACAGATGGATCCCCGGTTGACGGATATTTTAGTGACCGGCGGCGCGGGGGAAATGCTCCTGTACGCGAGACTGGCGGACGGCTTCAAAAAGGAAATGGAGGACGCCATCCTGGCGGGGGTCCCCGCCGTTTTTACGATTGAGCTGGATGTCTATGAGGAAAGGCCCTATCTGTGGGACCGGCATATTCTCCGCAGGGAAATCCGCCGCACCATCAAATACGACAATTTGAAAAAGAATTTTTTGATCGCCACAAACGGCCTGGAGCAGCCGGCGATTCTGCCGAATTTTGAAAGCGCGCAAAAATCGATGGCGGAGTTGAACGGAATTCCCGTGGTTTCCCTTTCCAATCTGACCCGCGGCGAACGCTACTACGCGCAGGTGCGGGTCAAAATCGACCGTGTGCGTCTGCCGTTCAAGATGGAATACGTGCTGTTCTTTGTGTCCCTGTGGGACTTTGAAACCCCCCTGTACAAGATCCGGTTCGCCTACGAGTGATCGCGGGGGCGGGGAAGGGTGATGACGCAAGCGCATGAGGTTGAAAAAAGACGCCAGGAAAATCTATCTTGATGAACGGGAGTTGAGAAAGCGCCGGCGCGAGCGCATCATCATGCTGGTGGTCGGCTGCCTGGCGATTGTTTTTACGATTCTGGCCAGCCAGTTGTCCGCCCAGAAAGAGCTGCCGATCTCGGCGAACATTCTGGTGTACGGCCTGACCAGCATCAACATCATCCTGATCCTGCTTCTGCTTTTTCTGATTGTCCGCAATGTCTTCAAGCTGTTTTCCGAGCGGCGCAAGGGATTGATCGGCTCGAAGCTCCGCACCAAGCTGGTGGCCGCGTTCGTGGGCCTGTCCCTGGTTCCGACCATTCTGCTTTTTTTGTTTGCCATCAACTTTCTTTCCTATTCGATCGAATTCTGGTTCAACATCAAAATCGGCGACGCCCTGGCGCGGTCGCTGGAAGTCGCGCAGGTGTACTACACGCAGGCCGAGGACCTGGCCAAGTTCAACGCCCGTCAGGTCAGCGCGGAAATCACCAGAAACCGCCTCTACGAGGTGGACCGGGCCGGTTACCTGGAGCATTTTCTTTCCCAGCGGCAAAAGAACTACAAGGTGGCTCGGCTGGAAGCGTATTTTGATTTCAATGACCAGAGCCTTGTCTTTGCCGAAGGCGAAGAGGCGGCGTCCACCGCCATCACCCTGTCGCCGAAAATGCTGGAAGACATCTATTCCGGAAAGGAAATATCCATGGTGACCGCCGCCCGCGGCGGGGAGGCCGTTGTCGGCGTGGCGCCGGTTTTCTCCTATGCCGTTGCGACGGAAGTCATCGGGCGGGTTTACGTCAGCAACAGCGTTCCCCAGGGACTGGTGGACAAGCTCAGGAGCATCGCCAACGCGTCGGAGCAGTACGGACAGATCAAGCTTTTAAAAAATCCGATCAAGTTCAATTACGTCGTGACCCTGTCGATCGTGACGCTGGCGATTATTTTTCTTGCGACGTGGTACGGCCTTTCGCTGGCCCAGAGCATTACCAATCCCATCCAGGATCTCGTGACGGCGACCAACCGCATTACCCGGGGAGACCTGACCAGCCGAATCGACATCGAGGCCGACGACGAGATCGGTCTTTTGGTCAAGTCCTTCAATTCCATGACGGACGATCTGCAGAAAAGCAAGGCGGGCCTGATGGAGGCCAACATATCGCTGGAGGAGCGGCGCAAATACATGGCCGCCATTTTGCTCAATGTCTCGGCGGGAATCATCTCCCTTGACCGCAACGGAACCATCACCACCATCAACCGCGCCGCGGAAACCATGTTCGGGATTGACGCTTCTCCCTATTTGTCCCGGAATTACCGGGAGCTTTTGCACGAGGATCATCTCGCCCTGGTCGATTCCTTTTTGCAGGAGATGAAGGAAAACCGCATGCGGATTCTGGAAAAGCATCTGGAACTGACGCTGCGGGACAAGGTGTTGACGATCCTGCTGACGCTGACGACCATTGAGGACGAGGAAGGCAACGATTCCGGCATTGTCGTGGTGTTTGAGGACTTGACGAAGCTGCAGATGGCGGAGCGCGCCGCCGCCTGGCGGGAGGTGGCGCGGCGCATGGCGCATGAGATCAAGAATCCGCTCACGCCCGTGAAGCTTTCCGCGCAGAGGCTGCAGCGGAAATACGGGGAGCGGCTGGGAGAGGAAGGCTCGGTCTTCAAGGAATGCACCCAGACCATTATCGATCAGGTGGATGTGCTGAAGAACCTGGTCAATGAATTTTCACGCTACGCGCGCATGCCGGTGACGACGCTGGCCCCCAACGATCTCAATACGGTGGTGTCCGAGGCCGTGACGCTGTTTGTGGACGCCCACAAGGACATTCAGTTTGAATTCCGTCCGGCGGAGGGATTGCCGAAATTCAACCTGGATGCCGAGCAGATCAACCGGGTCATGGTGAACCTGCTGGACAACGCCGTGGCGTCCCTGAACAAGCAGACGGGCCATATCGGCGTTCTGATCCGGTACGATGAGGCGCACAGGAGGGTGGTGGTCGCCGTAGCCGACGACGGGGTAGGGGTTCCGGCCGGCTACAAACGAAAAGTGTTCGACCCGTATTTTTCGACCAAGAAGTCGGGAACGGGGCTGGGGCTGGCCATTGTCAGCTCCATTATATCGGACCACAAGGGCGTGATTACCGTGAGCGACAACCATCCGACGGGAACAATCGTATCTTTTCAGTTGCCCGTTAACGAAGTTTAATTTATAGAAGACGCGGCGTTGGGTGAAAATTATGAACGAAACCATTCTGGTCGTGGATGACGAAGTCAGCATCTGTCAATCGCTGAAGGCCATCCTGGAAGACGAAGGCTATCAGGTGCTGACGGCCGGCAGCGGCGAGGAGGCTCTCCGGGCCGCTGCCGAAGAAATGCCCCAGCTCGTCCTGCTGGACATCTGGCTTCCCGGCATGGACGGCCTGGAAACCCTCAAAGCCATCCGCGCCGCCCACCCGAACATGCTCGTCGTCATGATGTCCGGCCACGGCACCATCGAGACGGCCGTGAAAGCCACCAAGCTGGGCGCTTTTGACTTTATTGAAAAACCGCTGTCGCTGGACAAAGTGATGATCCTGGTGAACAACGCGTTGAACCTTGTCCGCCTGGAAGAAGAAAACATTCTGCTCAAACAGAAAGTGTCGCACCAGTACGAACTGACCGGGACCAGTCCGGTCATCGTTGAACTCAAGGAAATGATCGGCATCGTCGCGCCGACCAACGCGTGGATTCTGATCATGGGCGAAAACGGGACGGGAAAGGAGCTGGTGGCGCGCTCCATCCATCACCTGAGCCGCCGCTCCCACAAGCCGATCGTGGAAGTCAACTGCGCGGCCATTCCCGAGGAGCTCATCGAGAGCGAGCTGTTCGGGCACGAAAAGGGCGCTTTCACCGGAGCGACGGAGAAGAAGCGCGGCAAGTTTGATCTGGCCCACGAGGGGACGATTTTTCTGGATGAAGTGGCGGACATGAGCCTGAAGGCCCAGGCCAAGATTCTGCGGATTCTCCAGGAGAAAAAATTTGAAAGAGTGGGCGGCAACAAGCTGATCGACATGGATGTAAGAGTTCTGGCTGCGACGAACAAGGACCTGGAGAAGGAAATGGAGGCGGGCCGGTTCCGGCAGGATCTGTACTACCGCCTGCACGTCATTCCCCTGCGCGTGCCGCCGTTGCGCGACCGGAAAGAAGACATCATTCACCTGACGGAGCGGTTTCTCCTGGACTTTGCCGCCAAAGAGGGGCAGCCGCTGAAGACCCTGACCGCCGCCGCCCTGGAAAAATTAATGGTGCATGACTGGCCCGGCAACGTCCGCGAGCTGAAAAATATCATCGAACGGCTGATCATTCTGACGCCGTCCAATGAGATACGGGCGGAAGATATTCCCGAACTCAGCGTCAAAGCCGACATGGACGCGCCTTCTTTCGAAGAGACCGCGGCGGCCGGTGATTCGCTCCGGGATGCCCGGCTCGATTTCGAGCGGCAGTTTATTTTGAAAAAGCTGGAAGAATACGACGGCAATATCTCCAAAACCGCCGAAGCCATCGGCCTGGAGCGCAGTAATCTGCACAAAAAACTCAAAGCCCTGAAAGTGCCGGTAAAAGAATAGGCTGAAGACTGAAGGTCAAAATGCAAAGGGCAAGACATTGATTGCAATGCCTTGTCCCTTTATGTTCTTTATTCCAAATCAAGTGCGAAGCACATCCTTGTAACCTTCAGCCTTCAGCCTTCAGCCTTCAGTCTTCAGTCTTCAGTCTTCTTCATCTGCTTCGTCATTTCCGAAAGCGAAAATTTATTGAACGGCAGAAACGCCGCACCCAGAACGACCACGACCATCATCGACAGGAAATGATAGACCAGCGCGAAGGACAGGCCTTGGGGTTTGGCAATCCCGAACAGGCTCAGCCCCAGGATGCAGGCGTAGTGCCAGTTGCCGATAAAACCCGGCGCGGTGGGAATGGCGATGCCCGCGATCAAAATCACCATAACCACGAAAGCCGCCAGCACCGGCAGATTAAGGCCGAAGGCCATGAGCAGCGTGTAAATCGCGGCGACGTCCACCAGCCAGACCACGGCGGATAAGGCCAGCAGGGACAGCAGCCGTTTGACGTCGGTGATGACCTGGAAGCCGTCGATGAAATGATGGATGAGGGGATTGACTTTTTGCGCCAAAGCGCCGGGCAGCCGCCGCAGGATCCAGTCGATGACGGAAACGGCGGTTTCCCGCCGCCAGACCAGCCCCACGATGAAAACGATCATCATCAGGGTCAGAAGAAAGAAAAGAATCCCGGAGGTAAACATCCAGCGCGGCAGGTCATGCTGCGCAATGAGAACCGCGATGGTGATGGTCAGCACGGCCAGGCTGTCGAGGACGCGCTCCACGACGATGGTGCCCAGCGCCGATGACATTTTGACGCCGCTTTTTTTCGAGATGAGATAGGGCCGGGCCAGCTCCCCGATCCGGGCCGGTATCGCGGCAATCGCCAGGAATCCGACGCTGGTGACGGCAAAGAGCGTTCCCTGGGAAATTTTTTCCATCGGTTCGAGGATGACGCCCCAGCGGTAGGATCGCAGGGCCTGCATGAATACGATGAAGAAAAGCGACAACGCCGCCCAGCCGAGATGGATTTTCTTCAGGGAAGCAAGCGTGTCGTTGAAGTGAATGCCCCGAATGGAAAAGTAAATCAGGACCACGCCCAGCAGGATGCCGAAAAGAAATTTCTTGTTCATGAAGATGCCAGCGCCGGCCCCGACGGGGCGTCGCAAAACATTATCGTTTGGCCAGCTGATCGGCTATTTTATCGTGGATCACCTGGGAAGACAGCTTGTTGCCGATCAGGCCCACACGGACGCCGACCGTCGTCTGTTCTTTTGCCCGATAGGCAATGTCAATCTTCACGTTTTCATCATTGATGACGGCCGAAATGGTTCCCTTGGCAATTTCCCTGGTGGGCTGAACCTGTATTCCGCGCATCTCCGCGACCGTTTTTTCACAGGCGCTCCAGACGGTGTCGAACGAGGCCGCGTAGTCCGTCTTCAGCTCGCCGTTGGCGTACAAATACGTACCCGCGCCCGCGCCGACCACCGCTCCGCCGGCAACCAGAGCCCCGCATCCCGCAAGGGACATCAGGGCAAACATGCAAACCACGAGACGACCTATCTTGCTTTTCATCGCGCATTCCTCCGGGCCATTCAAGTTGCGGCATTGTAAACATATTGTGGAATGGATTGCAACTTTATTGTCGAGAACTTTTTTCAAATTCGCGCAGGAGATCTTCCTGCTTTCGGGTCAGCTCCGTCGGGATTCGGACGAAGACTTCGATGATCTGGTCTCCGCGGCCGTATCCCTGGAGATGCGGGATCCCCTTGCCTTTCAGACGGAAGGTCTGGCCGGTTTGCGTACCCCTGGGAATTTTAATTTTTTCCGTGTCTTTCAGCGTGGGCACTTCAATTGTCGCGCCGAGAGCCGCCTGCACGATCGAGATCGGGATGCGGCACGAAATATCGTCTTCCGAGCGCAAGAAGAATTCGTGGTCTTCCACGTGCAGAAAGACGTACAGGTCTCCGCTGGGGCCTCCCAGTTCTCCCGCTTCGCCTTCTCCGCGCAGACGCAGGCGTGAACCGGTTTCCACGCCGGCGGGAATTTTCAGTTCGACGGTTTTGCGCCGCTTCTCCTGGCCCGTACCCCGGCAGGCATGGCAGGGCTTGGCAATGATCCTCCCGTGGCCGTTGCAGTGGGGGCAGGTGGAGCTGATGGTGAAAAAGCCGCTCGACTGAACCACCTGGCCTCTGCCGTGGCAGGTGGGGCAGGTGGAAGGGGTTGTGCCCGCCGCCGCGCCCGTTCCCTCGCATTCATGACAGGTGTGAAGCTTTTCAAGTTCGATCGCGGTGGTGATTCCGAACGCCGCGTCGAGAAAAGAAATTTTCAGATCATAGCGAAGATCGGCGCCCGCCCGCGCGGCCGGACGCGTTCGCCTGCCGCCGCGGCCCCGGCCGTATCCGAAGACATCCTCGAAGATGTCGCCGAAGCCGGAAAACACATCGTCAAATCCGCTGAAACCCTGAAATCCGCTGTTGCTCAGGCCCGCATGACCGAACTGGTCGTAGGTTTCCCTCTTTTGCCGGTCGCTTAAAACTTCGTAGGCTTCGGCCGCTTCCTTGAACCGCTCTTCCGCCTGCTTATCGCCCGGGTTCCGGTCGGGATGACATTGCATGGCGATCTTCCGGTAGCATTTTTTCAGTTCTTCATCCGTGGCGTTTTTGCCGACGCCCAGAATTTCGTAGTAGTCCCTCTTGGTCATGCGCTTTGCTTTGCTTCCTCCGCCTTGATCCATGCCGCGAGCGCGTCCGTCCGTTCGGCGTTGCTGATTTTTTTCGAGGCCTGTACGGAAAAAGAGAATTTTTGAAGCGCCGCGGCCGTCCGTGCGATGTTTTCCCAGTCTTCGTCCCGAAGCTCCAGCCCCAGCGCTCTGGCCGCGCCATGGAACAGAAAAACATCGCCGTTTTGCAGCGCGGCATCCCGGATTTTCTGCAGGCCGGCCGAATGCGACGCCCGTGCGTAAAAGTCCAGCGCGTCGGAGGGCGCCCCCGCTTCCCAGTACAGGTCCCCGTAACTGATGAGCGATTCAGGAGAAGTTTTGTCGATATACAAAATTTTCTGTTTTAATCGGTAATCCGGCAGTTTTTTTCCAGCCAAGGCATGCCTCCTCAAATCACGACGACGCGAAGATAAACACCGCGTAATGTAATAACGGTATGGCGTCTGTCAATGGGTTTGGATATTTTATTTTACCAGACGGGAATAGGCTTCTTCGTACTTTGCCCGGGTTTTTCCGATGATGTCCGGCGGCAGTTCAGGCGCGGGCGGCTTCTGGTTCCAGACAATGGACAGCAGATAATCCCGCAGAAACTGCTTGTCGAAGCTTTTCTGCGGGCGCCCCTCTTCGTAATCGTCGGCCGGCCAGAAACGCGACGAGTCGGGCGTCAGCAATTCATCAATCAAAATCAATTTTTTGCCGATGAGTCCGAATTCCATTTTGGTGTCCGCAATGATGATCCCGGCCGCCAGGGCGATCGCCGCCGCCCGTTCGTATATGGCCAGGGCTTTTTGAATGATCCGTTCGGTGATTTCGGCGCTGATGATGTCCTCCATTTCCGACCGCGTGATCGGGGAGTCGTGCTCGCCCTGGGGCGCTTTGGTCGTCGGCGTGAAAATCGGCTGCGGCAGTTTGCAGGATTCCTTCAGGCCCGCGGGCAGTTGGATGCCGGAAACGGACCGGTCGCGGCGGTATTCCTGCCAGCCCGAGCCGGACAGGTAGCCCCGCACAATGCATTCCACCGGCAGGGGCGTCGCTTTTTCAACCAGCATGCTCCGTCCCTGCAGGATTTCGGCGTAGGGAGCGCACTCCTCGGGGAAATCGGCGGCATCCGCGGACACGACATGATTGCCGATAATGTCTTCCATCTTCTTAAACCAGAACAGGGACATTTTGTTCAGGAGCTCGCCTTTGCCCGGAATCGGGTCGGGCATGATCACGTCAAAAGCGGAGATTCGGTCCGTGGCCACCAAAAGCAGGTAATCTTTCACGGCATAGATGTCGCGCACCTTGCCGCGTTTGACGAATTTCAGTTTTGGAAAATGAGTCTGAGCAATCGTTTTGTGCATGGGTCGCTTTTTTCCTTTATCGAACGGATGGATTGTGTAATTTTTCATGGCCGATGGTGGACGTCGGGGTGCGGCCGTAGTTGTGGCCGGGCAGCACTTTGGTATCGTCCGGCAGCGTAAAGAGTTTCGTTTTAATGGCCTGATACATGGTTTGCCAGGAGCCGCCGGGCAGATCGGTCCGGCCGACGGCCTCCACAAACAGCGTGTCGCCCGTAAAAACGCAGCCCGGCGCATAAAGGCACATTCCGCCGGGGGAATGGCCCGGCGTGTGGAGAACTTTGAGCTCGATGTTGCCCGTGGAAATGATCTGACCGTCGGAAACGAGAAGGTCCGCCGGCGGAGATTGCGCCGCCCCGAACATTCGAAGCATGGAGGCCGGCGTCGAGGTGAGCATGAAGGCGTCGTCTTCATGGATGATGATTTTGGCGCCCGTGAGTTTTTTCATCTGGGCATTGCCGCCGATGTGGTCCACGTGGCCGTGCGTGTTGACGATGTAATTGATGCGCAGCTTGTTTTTTGACGCTTCGGCGAGAATTTCATGAGCGTTGTCGGCCGGATCGATGACCAGCGCATCCCCGGTGACGGGGTCCCCCACCAGATAGGCGAAAACCGCCATATGGCCCACCTGCATTTGCTGAATAAACATGGTTTCCTCTCCTCACTGTAACGGGTTGGTAAGCTAGCATGATCGCGTGGAATCCGTCAAATTAAATCCGGCGCCGGAAAACAGCGCCGAAAAAACCGTCCATCGAAGTGCGATGGGGGTAAGTCCTTAATATTCCGTGAGGATCCATCAGGTTTTGCACCACATGGGAGTTTGGCGGACAAAGACAATAATGCGGACAATCCGTTAGAAATTGGCGGACCACTTCGTCGTTTTCCCGGGATAAAAGGGAGCAGGTGACATACACCAGAGAGCCGTTTCGGGAAACCGCCGCCGCCGCGTTTCGCAGAATGGATTTTTGCGCGCCTGCATACCGCTCAATGTCGCCTGCGTGCAATCGCCATTTGATTTCCGGATTTCGCCGCAGCGTGCCGGTTCCGGAGCAGGGAGCATCCACAAAAACAGCGTCAAATTGATTATGATATTCTGAGGATAGAGGAATCTCTCCGTCCGACCGGGCCGCCTCCACGATGCCGATCCCCATTTTCGAGGCATTGTTTCGCAACTGCTCGATTTTTTCCGGATTCCGGTCCAGGGCAACGATCCGGCCCTCGTTTTTCATGAGGGCGGCCAGATGCGTGGCCTTGCCGCCGCTTCCCGCGCAAACGTCTAGAATCTTTTGACCTTTTTTAGGATTGACCAGATAGGCAATCAGTTGGGAAGCCTCGTCCTGAAGGCGCAGAAGCCCCTCGGCGAAAAAAGCGGTTTTTTGAATAGGCGAAGGAGAAAAAGAAACACGGATGCCGTCCGGTGAGATTGGGGTTTCCTCGACCTGAAAACCGGCTTGGATCAGTTTTTCCATCAGTTCCCGGCGGCCGGATTTCAGCAAATTGACGCGAACCGTCAAAGGCGGCATTTCATTGTCGGCTGCGCACAGTGCCTGTGTTTCCTCCCGGCCGAAAAGATTCAGCCACTCTTCCACCAGCCACAGCGGATGGGAATGAAACGCCGCGATAAATTGGGCCGGGTTCCGGTCTCTGTCGGGGAAGGACCAGGAGTCCGGGCTGCGCAGATAGCTTCGCAGGACGGCGTTGACCAGTCCGCCCGCCTGAGGATGAAAGAGCCGGGCAATTTTTACCGCTTCATCCACGACCGCAAAGGCCGGCAGCCGGTCGCTGAATTGAAGCTGATACAGCCCCGTGCGCAGGATGTTTTTAATATTCTCTTCCATTTTCGAGTAGTTGCCGTGATACAGACGGGTCAGAATCCAGTCCAGGCGCCCCCGCATTCTCAAAACGCCATAGACAAGATGAGTGAGCAGACGGCCATCCGCCGTTTGGGAGAGGCTTTGTTTTTCAAGGCGGGAATCCAGCAGATCGGCTGCGAAAGCGCCGCTTTTTGAAACGCGGGTCAGGATTTCCACGGCCTGATGTCGAATGGTTTTCTTCATTTTGTCTCGTATAGTAAAACCCGGTTTGATTCACAATATATTTCTTGCTTTTCGCAATTGTTCTGTTAAGAAAAACAACAAACACTCGTTGTAAAATTATCAAAGGAGGCAGGTATGTCGTTAAATCAGTTAGTCGATTCCCGTGATGTCCGTTTTACCCTGTTTGAAATGCTGGAGCTGGAAAAACTCAACCGGTTTGATCGTCTGAAAGAATTCGATCGCCCGGTGTACGAGGATACGCTGGAACTGGCCGAAAAAATCGCCCTGCAGCAGTTTTATACGTCAAACCGCGACGGCGACACAGTCGGATTGAAGTTTGATCCCAAGACCAATTCCGTCAAGGTTCCGGAATCCTTCCACAAGGGATTCAACGCCTATATCGAGGCGGGTTTTCACTCGCTGGCGTTTCCGCAGGAAATCGGCGGAATGGGAATGCCCTCGTCGATTTCGATGGCGGCGGCCGAGTATTTCAACGCGGGCAACACGGCGCTGACCATGTACTGCGGCGCCATTACGGGCGCCATCCACATTATTCAGTCGTTCGGTTCCGAAGAAGTGAAAAACACTTTTCTTCCCAAAATGTTCGAAGGCAAATGGGGCGGCACGATGTGCCTGACCGAACCCGGCGCGGGCTCCGACCTGGGAGCGCTCAAGACCAAGGCCATTCGGCAGCCCGACGGCACGTTTCTCATTTCCGGCCAGAAAATCTTCATCTCCAACGGCGAGCATGACATGACGGAAAACATCATCCATCCCGTGCTGGCGCGCATCGAAGGCGACCCGGAAGGGACAAAGGGCATTTCCATCTTCGTCGTGCCCAAGTTCCTGGTCAACCCCGACCTGACGCTTGGCGAGCGAAACGATGTTTACTGCACCGGCATCGAACACAAGATGGGGCTCAAGGGCAACGCCACCTCGACGCTCAACTTCGGCGACAACGGCAAGTGCATCGGCTACCTTCTGGGCAAGGAATGCGAAGGGATGAAGGTCATGTTCATGCTCATGAACGCGGCCCGCATCCACACCGGCGTTCAGGCCGAGGCCGTGTCCTCAGCCGCTTACATGCACGCCATTACATACGCCCGCAACCGCGTCCAGGGCGTCCATATCACGCAGTCCATGAATCCCAAGGCGCCCCGGGTTGCGATCATCGAGCACCCGGACGTGAAAAGAATGCTGCTGTATATGAAGAGCACGATCGAGGGCATGCGCATGCTCTGCCTCTTCCTTGCCTATCATGAAGACATCATGCATTACTCCCAGTCGCCCGAAGAAGTGAAGACGGCGACGGGCATCGTTGAAATTTTGACCCCCATCGTGAAAGCAGGCATTTCGGACGCCGCCTGGCTGGTGACGGCGGAAGCCATGCAGGTTTACGGCGGCTACGGCTACTGCCAGGAATACCCGGTCGAGCAGTATGCCCGCGACGTCAAGGTTTTCTCGATCTACGAAGGCACCAACGCGATTCAGTCGCTGGATCTGCAGATGCGCAAGATCCTGATGAACAAGGATATGTACAATTATCAGATGCTGAAGAAATATTTCGCGGACACCGTTGCCAGGGCCAAGGGCATCGTGGACGAGCGGTACGTCGCCCCGGTGGAGCGCGGCATCGCGAAATTCGATGAAATCATCAGCATGATGGTGAAGCAGCTTCAGGAAGGCAAGTTCCTGGCGCTGGTGGCCAACGCCACGCCGATGCAGCAGGCGATGTTCCCGCTGATCGTGGCTTGGCTGCACCTGTGGAGCCTGACGATTACCCTTCCGAAGTCCAGGGAGCTTCTGGGCGACGCCAAAGGCGCGGACCGCAAAAAGATTCTGGAAACCAATCCCGAAGCCGCCTACTACAACGGCCGGGTGCTCTCGGCGCAGTTTTTTATCGGCGCGGAATTTCCAAAATTCTTCGGCCGGGTGGAGTGCGTGATGAACAACGAGGGCGCGGCGATCAAGGTCGAATCCGAAAACTTCACCGGCGCGCTGAAGGAGTAGCGACGCCTGAAACACCGGGAATAAAGAGGCTGACAACAACCGTCGCGGGGAGGGGACCGGCGGGACCGCTCCGCGCGTCTGATCACGACTGGCAAAGGAGGTTTACAAGATGGCAGAGAGACCCTGGCAGAAATTTTATGACTACTATGTCCCTCAGACAATCCGCTATCCCCAGTTTCCGGCGCAGAGGATCTTTCAGCTGACCGCCGGCGTTCAGCCGAACAAGGTCTGCACCAGTTTCTACGGAACCGAGCTGACCTTCTGGCAGGTCCGCGAGCAGGTGCTCCGGCTGGCCAACGCGCTGGCCGCGCAGGGCGTGAAAAAAGGCGACCGCGTGGGCATTCATCTGCCCAACTGCCCGCAGTTTATCGTTGCCTACCTGGCCGTCATGCATCTGGGCGCAATCGTTGTGAACATGAATCCGCTTTACACGGTGAACGAACTCCAGTTCATCGTGGAGAACACCTCGATGGAAACCATGATCACGTTTGATATGTTTCTGGACAACGTCCGCAAGACGGCTGCGGCAACGGGCCTCAGGCGCGTCATCGTGACGAAGATCACGGACTACATCAACGGGCTGGGCGTGAGCACCGCCAAAAGCCTCGATCTGGAGGAAGGCTGGCTGCATTTTTCCGAACTGATCGAAAACTGCAAGGACACGCGTCCGCCCCGCGTGCCGATTGTGCCTTCGGATCCGGCGATGATTCAGTTTACCGGCGGCACGACGGGCTTTCCCAAGGGCGCGCTTTTGACGCACGGCAACCTGGTGGCCGCCACCTTTCAGGCCGGTCTGTGGGCGTCGCCCGGGAGCTACTCGCCCCACTCGATGCCGCATCAGGAACGCAGCGCTCTGTGCGTTCTTCCCTTTTTCCATGTTTACGGCAATGTCGTGGCCATGAACTGGTCGTTTTTCGGGTGCGCCACACAGGTGATCGTTCCGCGCTTTGACATCGATGAAATTCTGGACACGATTGTCAAGGCCGGGCATATCACCTATTTCCCGGCGGTTCCCACCATGATCACCGCGATCGTCAACCATCCCAAGGCGGCCAATCTTGATCTGGGCCGGTACATCGGCCTGCTGAATTCCGGCGGCGCGCCGATGCCCGTGGAGCTGATCGAACGCGTAATCGACCTGGGCATCACCTTCAACGAGGGATACGGCCTGAGCGAAACCAGCTCCATTACGATTGCCAATCCGCTTGCCTACAACAAGGCCGGCTCCATCGGCATTCCCATGGCGGACAATGATTTCCGCCTGGTGGACGTGGAAAACGGCGTGGAAGACGTCAAACCGGGCGAGCCTGGCGAACTGCTCGTCAAGGGGCCGACCGTCATGAAGGAATACTGGAACAATCCGGAGGAAACCAGAAACCAGCTTCGCGACGGCTGGCTGCACACCGGCGACATCGCGCAGGTGGATGAAGACGGCTTCATCTTTATCGTGGACCGCAAGAAAGACATGATCATCGCCGGCGGCTTCAATATTTATCCGCGGGAGATCGAGGAGGTCCTCTACGAGCATCCCAAGGTGGCCGAAGCGGTGGCCGTCGGCATTCCGCATGATTACCGCGGCGAGACGGTGAAGATATTTGTCGTCCTGAAGTCCGGTGAAAAATCCAGCGAGGAGGAGATCATCGATTACTGCAAACAGAAGATGACGGCCTACAAGGTGCCCAAGATCGTGGAATTCCGTGAGGCCGTTCCCAAGTCGGCCGTCGGCAAGATTCTGCGCAAGGTCCTGCGGGATGAAGAGCTGGCCAAGTTGAAAAAATGAGGCACAATCGCGGGAAACGAAACCGTTTCCCGCCTGATTATTCATTTCAGAAAAGGAGATGCAACATGAAAGCTGAAGATGTAAAAAAGATTGCCATGATCGGCGCGGGGGATATGGGGCACGGAATCGCGGCGTCCTGCCTGCTGGGCGGATATACGGTCGTTCTTCGCGACATCGATCAGAAGTTCGTCGATAAAGGCGTCGCCGGGATCATCAAGAGCCTGGAAAAATTCAAAGAGAAGGGCAAGATCACACCGGATGCCTTTGCCCACGCGCTTGTGCGGCTGATCCCGATGGTGGACCTGAAGGAAGCCGTAAAGGACGCGGATTTCATTATTGAGGCCGTGCCCGAAAAGCTGGAAATCAAAAAGAGCGTTTTTGCCGAAATCGACCAGTACGCGCCGAAGCACGCCATTCTGGCCTCCAATACTTCCAACATCAGCATCACCGAGATTGCCTCCGCCACGCAGCGGCCCGACAAGGTCATCGGCTATCATTTTTTCAATCCGGCCATTTTGATGAAGCTGGTGGAAGTGATCAAGGGCAGGGGCACGTCCGACGAATCCGTTCAGATCGGCTATGACATTGCCAAAAAAATCAAAAAGGTTCCCGTGATCGTCAAGAAGGATTCTCCCGGCTTCATCTACAACCGGATCAACGAACCGACGCTGGTTCTGCTGTCCAAAATCCTGGAAGCGGGCCATCCGACGCCGGAAGAGTTCGACGCCGCGTTCAAGCCCCTGATGGCGATGGCGCCGTTTGAACTGGTGGACTATGTCGGCATCGACGTGGCCGCGCACGGACTGGAGTATTTCGCGCAGGTTCTGTCCCCGGACTACAAGCCCTCCGAGGCGATGATGTCCTACCTGAAAATCAACCATCTGGGCAAGAAAACCGGCAGGGGATTTTATGACTGGTCGGCCGGCAGGCCCGCCATCGATCTGGCGAAGGCGACCAAGGAATACGACATCAACCAGCTCATCGCGCTGCAGGTCAACGAAGCCACGAAGCTTCTGGAAGAGGGCGTTGCGGACGACCCCAAGGAGATCGATCTGGCGATGGCCAACGGCGGCGGCTCGCCCTTTGGCCCCTTTGCGCTGGCCCAGGGCATCGGGTACCCGGAGCTGGTGTTCAAGCTGGGTGAAATTTACAAAAAATTCCCCCTGGACATCTTCAAACCCACGAATACCCTGAAAGAGGGCAAGATCAAACTGTGAGGCAAATCTAAAAAGCCCATGTGCGGAAGGTTTTTGTTGATCACGGATTTATCGGTTGTCGCGCAAAGCTTTGGCGCGGCCGATGCTTCCCTTCCGTTTTTGCCTGAGCGCAACATCCATCCGGGCCGGCATATTCCCGCGGTGATCCGTACCGCCGGCGGGAATAGGCTGGCTTCTTTTTTGTGGGGGCTGGTTCCCTTCTGGGCGAAAGACCCGTCCATCGGCGCGAGGCTCATCAATGCCCGCGCGGAGACGATCGCGGAAAAACCCTCCTTCCAAAACGCCTTCCGGAAGCGACGATGTCTGATTCCCGCCGACGGATTTTACGAATGGAAAAAAGACGGGACGCCGAAAAAACTTTTCCAATTCGGACTGAAATCGAAAGAACCGTTTGTTTTTGCCGGCCTCTATGAGCGGTGGGCGCCCGCCGGTCAAAAACCGCTCGACACCTGCACGATCATCACGACGAGAGCCAACGAGGTTGTAGCGCCGGTTCACGACCGCATGCCGGTGATCGTGCCCAAGGCCGGGCAGGACCTGTGGCTGAATCCGGAAATTCAAAATCCCGCCCTTCTTGCCGAAGTATTGAAACCGTATCCGGCCCGGGAAATGACCGGTGAGCCGGCAACTTTTTAGCGGATGTCCTGAAGAATTGGTTTGCCAAGAAGAGGCATCCTCTGCTAAAGAGCAGTCCGATTTCACAGAAAGGATTGTCAACGGACAAACTCATGACATTTAAAGGCATCATCACCGTTATTCGCATCCCTTTTCTGATCCTGGCGCTCACGCTGGGCGTTCTGGGAGCCGCTGTCGCCTGGTATGAATCCCGGCTCTTCGGCTCGCCGTTTTATTTCGGCTACGCGCTTCTGGCCACGTTCGGCCTTCTGGTGGCCCACGCGGGCGTGAATATTTTCAACGATTATTTCGATGCCCGAAGCGGCCTGGATTATAAAACGCAGCGCACCCCTTTCAGCGGCGGAAGCGGCGCGGCGCCGACGGGCCAACTGACGGTTTCCCGGATCCTGTGGCTGGGGATTGCCTGCTTTGCCATCCTGATTCCGATCGCCTGGTTCTTTGTTGTGAAATCGGGCTGGATGCTGCTACCGCTGCTTGCGGCGGCCGCCGCTCTGATTGTTTTTTACACCCCGTTCATCCTCAAGATGGGATACCCCGAGTGGTCGCCCGGCCTGGGATTGGGCATCCTGCCGGTCATGGGCGCCTATTTCGTTCACACCGGCGCGTATTCGATGAGCGCCTTCATCGCCTCGATGCCTTCATTTTTCCTGGTGCATAACCTGCTTTTGATCAATGAGTTTCCGGACGTGGAAGCGGATATCACCGTGGGCAGGCGGACGCTGCCGATCGTCGCCGGAAAGAAAAATGCGGCTTATTTTTTCTCTTTCTTCACCGTGCTGGTTTATTGCTGGGTGATTGGCGCGGTCCTCTTCGGTTCCATGCCCGCCTTCACGCTTTTGTCCGTGCTGACCTTTCCCATTGCCGTTCGTGTCATCAAACGAGCCCTGCGGTATGACGACAGGGAAACGCTGCTTAAAGCCATGTCCGCCAATGTTCTGCTGGTCCTGCTTACCCAGGCGCTGATCGCGGCGGGATACATTTTGAGCGGCATCTTTAAGATATGAATGGAAATTTTGGCGCGTTTCCTATATGAAATCTGCAAAGTGTAAAAAGACAACCAACGGATGAGCGGATATGAGCCGGTTCTGGAGCCAGACAGCCAAAAGCATCAAGCCTTATGTTCCGGGAGAACAGCCAAAAGACCGGAAATACATCAAGCTCAACACCAACGAAAACCCGTACCCGCCTTCACCGAAGGTTCTCGACGCCATCCGGCGCGCGGCCGACGAGACGCTGCGGCTTTATCCGGATCCGTCGGCCGATGCGCTGAGAGACGCCGTCGCCTCGTCCTTCGGCATCGAGAGGGAGAACGTGTTTATCGGCAACGGCTCGGATGAACTCCTGGCCTTCTGCTTTCCGGCTTTTTTCGAGCCGGCGGGCCTTCCCATACTTTTTGCCGACGTCACCTACAGCTTCTATCCCGTGTACGCGCAGCTTTTTCATATTCCCTGTCGTCTGATTCCGCTCGATGAAGAATTCCGTTTGCCGGTTGAAGGCTATCTTCAGGAAAACGGGGGAATCCTCATTGCCAATCCCAACGCGCCCACCGGCATGGGTGTGCCGCTTGAAACCATCGAAAGGATTTTGCGGCACAATGAAAACAGCGTCGTGGTGCTGGACGAAGCCTATGTCGATTTCGGAGGCGAATCGTCCGTCGGCCTGATCAGCCGCTTTCCGAATCTGCTGGTGATCCGAACGCTGTCCAAATCCTGTTCGCTGGCCGGACTGCGGGTGGGATTTGCCCTGGGCGGAAAAGAGCTGATCGAGGGAATCATCCGGATTAAAGACTCCATCAACTCCTACACGATTGACCGTCTGGCCCAGGCGGGCGCAAGGGAAGCCATCGGGGACGCCGCGTATTTTGAGGAAACAAAATCGAAGATTGTCCGGACCCGCGGCAGGGTGGCGCAGGCGCTGGTAAATTTCGGATTCCGGGTTCTTCCGTCGCAGGCCAACTTTCTATTTATCAGCCACCCGCAGCAACCCGCCCGCGTTCTTTTCCAAAAGCTGAGGGAGCAGGGGATTCTTGTGCGCTTTTTCGACAAGCCCAGAATCGATCGTTTCCTTCGGGTGAGCATCGGAACCGACGGGGAAATGGACCTCTTTCTGGAAGTCGTCGCACGAATTTGCGAAAAGCCCGCGGAATGATTTTCACGGGCGGCGTTTCGATTTCACGATAAGGAGAAAGGCAATGTCTCTCACGATCAGCGTGGAAACCAAAAGGCCCGGGTTCTGGTTCGTTTCGCTCATCGGACGGCTTGACCAGACAACCGCCGGAGAATGCGACGAAAAGATTACGTCGATCCTGCTGCCCGAAACCAGGGCCATCGTCTTCGACATGACCGGCCTGAATTATATTTCCAGCATGGGCCTGCGCATCATTTTGAAAACGAGGCGATTCATGTCCGGCCAGGGCGGCGCCGTTTACATGATGAATGTGCAGCCGCAAATCGAGAAGGTTTTTGAGATTGCCAACCTGCTGAAGGGAATGAAGCTGTTTGCCGGCACGAAGGAAGCCGACGAGTATTTCGACGCCATTCAGAAAAGCGTTTTGGAATCCTCGACGTAAGGCCTGAGACTTTTTTTGCGCGCTTACTTTGACGTCATGACGAAGACGCCGTTCCACTCGCCGGACGGCGGGTGGTTTTTCATGTATTCGCAGCGGTCGATATACATCCGGGAAAGCTGATCGCCGCCGTTTTGAGACAATCCGCGCCGGAACGCCTCCATCGCCCTGTCCCACTGCCCCTTCTGATAGCATTCCAGGCCGTCCGAGAAATGATGGATGGCGTCCATAAGGTTGGGGTACGTTTCGTCGGTATGGTAATCGAGCACTTCGTAGATGTTCACCGGCTCTGTTTTTCCCTTCACCACCACCCGGTCGTGGTGATTTTCATCAGTTCGTCCAGGATGTCATTTAAGGTTTCCAGCGCCGCCACTTTTCGCGGAACATCCGGCAGCGTCTGCAGCTTCCTGGCGTTCAGGCGTTTTACCGTTGATTGATTCCGAAGGTTTTTCATTTTATCCGGCCTTTGCGGTTCTCGAATTTTTGAAGGTCTCCAGACGGTCCCTCAACGCCTGGATGGTCCGGCGCAATTGCGCCGTTTCATTTCCATGCGATCTGGCCATCGTTTGCATGTCCCGCTGACGATCGATGTCCCGGCGCTCCAGTTCATTGCGCAGGGCTGCTATCGTGTTGGTTAACTGCTTTTCCCTGTTCCCTGCGGCGGCCATATCCTCCTGCGCCGCGCAATCTTTTTCATAGCAGGTGTTTTCCAGCTGATCCCGCATGGCGGAAACGGCGGCGCGCTTTGTATTTGACGTTGGCGCGCTTTATAAAGTCAATTCCGGTGCGATTTCAACCGAAAATAATTTGAGGGAGAACGCCTGTTCCCCCTGTTTTCTTGACAGGGAAGGCGGGAATTTCTATAATGCCGCCCGAGAACATCGAAATCCTACGCAATCACAGGAGGTTGTCATGCAGGGTCATATCATTGCCACCGGAATTACGTTCGGCACGGCGCTGGCCATCACCATCAGCTACAGCTACAGTCATTCGGTGCTCTGGGCCATCTTTCACGGCATTCTCTCGTGGGTTTACGTGATTTACCATGTCCTTTTCCACTGAGGATGCGGCGAAGCCGTTTCCCGGCCGGCAAGATATTCTTGACATCAACGCCTGAAATTCGTATCGTGCGTTCCGAAAAAAACGTGTTGTTGTGCCGTGTGCAGCTGATATGTCAAAATATTCTGGAATACCGCCGCAAATCCATCAATCCCATGAGCAGAAGGAATCCTAAATGCCCATTACAGAAATTCTAACCCGAAACGCTTCTCTCTACTGCGAAGAAACAAGCCTGGTGGAGATCAATCCTCAAATCAAAGAAGTAAAGGCAAGCTGGAAGGATTATGAGCTGGTCGAAACCAATCCGGAAAATCGCTACCGTCGGGAGATGACCTGGCGCGAGTTTGACGACAAAGCCAACCGCCTGGCCAACTTTCTTTTGCAAAGAGGTCTGGAAAAGGGGCGCAAGGTTGGAATATTGCTGATGAACTGTCTGGAATGGCTGCCGATCTATTTCGGCATCCTCAAGACGGGCGCCATTGCCGTCCCGCTCAACTACCGCTATACGGAAGAAGAAATCAAATACTGTCTGGATCTGGCCGATTGCGACGTTTTGATCTTCGGGCCGGAATTCACCCAGCGAATTGAAGCGATCCGCGAACAGATGCCGAAAGTAAAACTCCGCCTGTTTGTGGGACAGGACCTGCCCGCGTTCGCCGAAAGCTACTACGCGCTCACCGCGTGCTGCTCCTCCGTGGCGCCGCGCGTTCCGCTTTCCGACGCGGACGACGCGGCCATCTATTTTTCATCCGGCACTACCGGCTTTCCCAAGGCGATCCTTCATCACCACCGCAGCCTGATGATGGCCTGTGAAGTGGAAATGAACCATCACCGGCAGACGCGCGAAGATAATTTCCTGTGCATTCCGCCGCTCTACCACACCGGCGCGAAGATGCACTGGTTCGGAAGCTTCCTGGCCGGAAGCCGCGCGGTTTTGTTGCGCGGCGTCAAACCGGAATGGGTTTTCAGGGCGGTGTCCGAAGAGAAGATTACGATCGTCTGGCTTCTGGTGCCGTGGGCGCAGGATATTCTGGACGCCGTCGAGCGGGGCGACCTCAAGCTGAAAGACTATCAGCTCGACCAGTGGCGGCTGATGCACATCGGCGCGCAGCCGGTTCCGCCGAGCCTGGTCCGGCGCTGGAGGGAACATTTTCCAACCCACGATTACGATACCAATTACGGCCTGTCGGAATCCATCGGTCCGGGCTGCGTTCACCTGGGGCTGGAAAATATCCACAAAGTCGGCGCCATCGGAAAGCCCGGCTATCAGTGGGAAATCCGGATTGTGGATGAAAACGGTGCTCCCGTGAAGCAGGGCGACGTGGGCGAGCTTTGCGTCAAGGGTGACGGCGTGATGAAAGGCTATTACAAAAACCCCGAAGCCACGGCCGAGATCCTGAAGGACGGCTGGCTGTTCACGGGCGATATGGCGCGGATGGACGAAGACGGCTTTGTCTATCTGGTGGACCGCAAGAAGGACGTCATCATCACGGGCGGCGAAAACATCTATCCGGTGCAGATCGAGGACTTTCTGCGCACGCACGAAGCCATCAAGGATGCGGCGGTGATCGGACTGCCCGACCATCGGCTGGGGGAGATCGTCGCGGCGGTCATCGAGCTTAAGCCGGGTTTTGCCGGCTCGGAAGCCGAAATGGCAAAATTCTGCGAGGCGCTCCCGCGCTACAAGCGTCCGCGCAAAATCTTTTTTGAACAGGTGCCGCGCAATCCCACCGGAAAAATTGAAAAGCCGAAGCTCCGCGAGAAATACTACGCCGGGAGCCTTGTCGAAGCGGAGACGGAGGGTTGATGGACGACTCCGCAAAACAATGATCGGTTGATTCGGGACAGATCAATCCAGCGCTTGGGGAAGCTCCCTCATGTTGTTCAGGATTCTGAAGGCTCCCGTGAAATCGCCGCCCCGTGTGAATCGGCTCGGAACCACCATGCACCGAATCCCTGCGTTTACAGCGGAGGCAAGACCGCGCGGCGAATCCTCGACGGCAAGGCATTCCTCCGGCTGGCAGCCGGAGAGCGCGATCGCTTTGAGGTACGGCTCGGGATGCGGTTTGAAATGCGCGCAGTCTTTCATGGTCAGAGCAAATTGAAAATAAGGCAGAAGCCCCGACCGGCTGTGAATAATCTCGAAGTGCTCCTGTCCGGAGCTCGTTACGATTCCCATCACGTATTTTCCCTTCAACGCCTCCAGCACTTCCCGAACGCCTTCCATGACCAGCGGCTCCCGCGTCAGCAGGTCGGCGTAAAGAGCGTCCCGCCTGTCGCGCAGTTTATAAAACGCCTCCGTTTGCGGCTTTTCCGCCAGTTGCAGCACACTCCCGCCCCGGACAAGCGAGATTTCTTCAAACTGCTCCCATTGAAGCGAAATGCCCACATCCGCCAGCGTCTCCTGATTGGCCCTGAAAAAAATGCCTTCCGTATCGACCAAAATGCCGTCATTGTCCCAGAAAAGTGCCTTGATCATCGGCCTGTCCTGATGCTCCTCAATCCCGTCTCCCCGGCCGCCGCTCACTTTTCCGCTGCGGCCTGTCATTATCCGATGCGTTGCAGTGGAAAACCAACGATCTCAAATGATCCTGCAAGATACAGTAACTGGAAAAACCATTTGTTTCAACGAGTTTTCGCTTATGGAATTCTTGATGGCAATTTGGCCGGATATTTTCTATATTCCACCACCACCATACCGGGAGTTTCAGTCATGAAAGATCGTCAATTCGGCAGGGTTCGATTTATTCGCGGTGAAAACGGCGGGAAGTATCCCTTTAGCCATTCCCTGTATCTGCAGGGCGATCGGGAGCGAGTGGTCATCGATCCCGCCTCTTCGCTGGAAAAGTTGACGCGGTTGAAGGAGGAAGGCGTTGATGGCGTCTGGCTTTCGCACTGGCATGAAGATCACATTCGCTACATGAACCTCTTTGAAGGTTGTCCGGTTTGGGTCTCCGAACGCGATTTTCCGCCGTTTACCGATCTGGAAACATTTCTGGACTGGTACGGGATTGAAGACAGGGGCGCCCGATACTATTGGAAGAAGGAAATGCTGGAAACGTTTGATTACCGCCCGCGTCAAACGGCGTGTTTTCTTCAGGATGACAAGAGGATGGATCTGGGCGGGCTCACCGTGCAGGTCATTCCCACGCCCGGCCACACGCCCGGCCACCTGTCTTTCTTTTTTCCCGAGGAAGAGCTGCTTTTTCTGGGGGATTACGATCTGACGTCGTTCGGTCCGTGGTATGGCGATATTTTATCCGACATCGCACATACCATCGCCTCGATTCACAAGCTCAAAGCGATACCGGCCAGGCGATGGGTGGCCGCGCATAATCACGGAATTTATGAATCCAATCCCGGCCCGCTCTGGGATCAGTATGAAAAGATCATTTATGAGCGGGAAAGAAAGCTGCTGGCCTTTCTGGACCGGCCGAAAACGCCCCGTGAGATCTGCTCGGCCTGGCTGATTTACGGCAGGCCCCGCGAGCCGAAGGAGATGTACGAATTCAACGAAAGGGTTCTGATCGGAAAGCACCTGGATTATTTGCGGCAGAGGGGTAAAGCGGTTCTGGAAGACGGCCGCTGGCGGAAGGTCGAATCCGAGATTTGACTTGCTAAAACTTGGTCATCATTGTAAAAAGACTCAACGGCAAAGAAAATCAGGAGAAGAACATGATTGCGTATCAGCTTTGTGTTTTCGCGGAAGATAAGCCGGGGCAATTGGCCAATGTCACAAGCGTTCTGGCAAAGGCCGATATCAGCATTCGGGCGACAACCATCTCGACCGCCGGCACATCCGGGGTGATCAACCTGATTGTGGATGATCCGAAAAGCGCTGCAAAGGCGCTCGCCAACGCGGGATTGACGGTTCACCTGAAAAACGTTCTGGCCGTGCTGATTCCCGACCGGCCGGGGGGGCTGGATAAGTTGATGCAGCTTTTGTACAGGGAAGGCATCAATATCAACAATGCCTGCGGCTTTGTTCTGGAATGCGCGGAAAAAGCCGTGTTTGTGGTGGACGTGGACCAGATTGAAAAGACGGAAAAACTTGTGGAAAAGAACGGATTCAAGACACTGGATACCGAGGCGCTTTCGGCGGTGGAGCCGTTTCATTACATGAAATATTGACGATCTTCCGCATTCATCGGCTAACTTTGTTGGCGTTGTCGTCGGCATCCTCGACGTATTCATAATACGCCTGCGGTGCCTCCTCCTAGCCGCCGCGTTATCCTTCGAATGCAAAAGATCGTGATATTTTCAACCTCGATTTCTCAGAGGAAAGGAGAGAAAACCGTGGCACATCAGGACAAAGGCAAATACTTCAAGAAGCATCCCGAAGGGACAACCGTCAGCGACAAGCTGAAAGAGGCGGTTCAGAAGTCCGCAAAAGACAACAATGTTTCCTGCAAGGCGGCGGAAAAAATTGCCCAGAGCACAGGTTTTTCGCTTGGCGAAGTCGGCGTGGCCATTGACATGCTCAATATTAATATTGCGCAGTGCCAGCTCGGCCTCTTCGGGCTGGACGGCAAGCAAAAGAAAGTGCTGCCCGCGCCATCCGTCGCACCGGACCTGGAGGCCGCCATCCGCAAAGCGCTGGTCAACGGCCGGTTGTCCTGCGCCGCGGCCTGGGAGATCGCGGCACGGCTGGGCATCAAGCGTATGGAGGTCTGCGCCGCCTGTGAAAACCTGAAAATCAAGGTCAAGCCCTGTCAGCTCGGAGCTTTTTGATGGGAGTTTTTTCACCCTCACCCTCACCCTAACCCTCTCCCCTCAAGGGAGAGGGAAGTAAAAGGATGCCCCACTTCCTCTTTTATCTCCATTACGTCGGCGAGTGGGCCAAAGGCGAAGAAGAAGTAAAAGGATGCCCCAGCTCCTCTTTTATCTCCTCTTCTCTCTAAGGGAGAGGGAAGTAAATGTGAAGTGGCTCCACAGTTTACCTTCTGCGTCTTTTTATCTCCCCTCCCCTTGTGGGAGGGGTGGGGGGAGGGGGTCATGGTTCGACGAGCTCACCATGACAATATTTGTAAATTATGACTTTTTACAGGTTGATCAAGAGTAGTTTTTCAAAGCACTCGATGCATGAAAGAAGCGGTGAGCAACATGATTCTCAACTGGCAGGATACCTACAAGGAAAGACTCACCGATGCTAGGAGCGCTTTGTCCCAAATCCGGCGCGGAGCGCGCATCTTCATTGCTTCCGCCTGCGGCGAGCCGCAGCTTCTGGTCAAAACCCTTCTGGATATGGCGCAGAATTTCGCCGACGTGGAGGTGATCCATTTTCTGGATCTGGGGCTCACCGACTACACGTCGGAAATCTACACGGAGCATTTCCGGCACAACGCACTCTTCATCGGCGCGAACGCCCGCGCGGCCATCAAGCAAGGGCATGCCGACTACACGCCCATTTTTCTTTCCGAAGTTCCCCTGCTGATGAAGCGGGGGTCCATGCCCATTGACGTCGCCCTCATCACGGTGTCTCCGCCGGATATGAACGGCTATGTCAGCCTGGGGATTTCCGTGGACATCACCAAGACGGCGGCTTCCGTGGCCCGCTATGTGGTGGCGGAGGTGAATCCGAACATGCCGCGGACGCTGGGCGACAGCTTCATCCACGTGAGCGAGATTTCCGCGTTTGTGGAAAACGACGCGCCGCTTCTGGAATTCGAGCAGAGGGCGCCGGATGACATCGCCCAGTCCATCGGACGGCTGATCGCCGATCTGATCGACAATGAATCCACCATTCAGACGGGGGTCGGCAAAATCCCCAATTCGGTCTTTCCCTATCTGACCAACAAAAAAGACCTCGGCGTGCACACGGAAACGTTTACCGACGGCCTCATCGATCTGATTGAGAGCGGCGTGGTGACCTGCCGGAAAAAATCGCTGCATCCGGGCAAGATCGTCGCGTCCTTCTGCATGGGCACGCGGCGCCTGTATGACTATGTTCACAACAATCCGCTCTTTGAATTCCGTCCGTGCCAGTACGTCAACGATCCGTATATCATCGCCCGGAACGACCGGATGGTGTCCATCAATTCCGCGCTGACCGTCGATCTCACCGGGCAGGTCTGTTCGGATTCCCTCGGGTTTGAGTTTTACAGCGGCATCGGCGGCCAGGTGGATTTTGTCCGCGGTTCGGCCATGTCGCAGCGGGGCAAATCCATCATGGTGCTGCCTTCGACCACGGAAGACGGCGCCATTTCCCGCATCGTGCCCTATCCTTCAGCGGGCAGCGGCGTGGTGGTGACGCGCGGGGACATTCATTACGTCGTGACGGAATACGGCATCGCCTATGTGCACGGAAAATCCATTCGCGACCGGGCCATGATGCTCATCAACATCGCCCATCCGAAGTTTCGCGACGAACTCCTGGAAGCCGCCAAGCGCCAGGGCTACATTTACCGGGACCAGACACTGCCGGTGGTGCTGTACCCGAAGGAGTATGAAACGAACTGGGTGGACAAGAAGGGGACCTCGCTGTTTTTCCGTCCGGTCAAGGCGACGGATGAGCGCGCCATTCAGGAATTGATCTACGAACTGCCGCCGCAGGATGTTTATACGCGGTTCTTTCACAACTTGAAGTCCTTTTCCCACAAGGTGGCCATGCCGATGGCGGCGATCGATTACGACGACAAGATGGCCATCGTGGCGGTCATCGGCAAGGAAGAGCCGGAAGGGAGAGAAAAGATCGTGGCCATCGGGAACTACGCCAACAACCCGAACACACGCTACGCCGAAGTGGCCTTCTCCACGCACCAGGACTGGCAGGACCGGGGCATCGGCACCTTCCTCCTGCAGTATTTGATCCGCATCGCGAAGGGGAAGAATATCGAAGGCTTCACGGCGGACGTTTTGTCGCGCAACCTGCCGATGATGCATGTTTTCTCCAAGTGCGGCTATCCGATGACCACGCATCTGGACATGGGAGTCTATGAGTTGAAAATCAATTTCGGCGGCGAAGAAAAGAAAGAATAATCAGGCGCCGCGGAAAGGCCGGGCCGATTCCATGGAAACCAGAAGAGACTTCATCAAAAAAAGCGTGGTGGTCTGCGCCGCTTTAAGCCTGCCGCTGCCGTGGGCCGCGAACGCACAGACCGTCCAACGGGAATTCAAAACCCGCGATCCGAAACGCGCGCTGGTTGTGAGCTACAGCCAGTCGGGATTCTCCGCGCGCTACGGAAAACTGATCGCCTGTCTTCTGAAGGATCAGGGATTGACGGTTGAATGGGCCGACATGCGCCGTTTCGATCCGAAGCGCCTGCCGGATTACGATTTGATTCTGGTCGGCTCTCCGGTTTTCTATTACGATATTCCGGAAAACGTGGCGGACTGGCTGTCTTCCGCGCCGAAGCTGACGGGAATTCCCGTGGCGGCGTTTGTGTCCTTCGGCGGGCCGGAAGGCAATCAGCACAACGCACTCTGCCACGCGCTTCATCTGCTGGCGGAAAAGGAAGCCGTGCCCGTGGGCATGGAGGCCTTCCGCAGCATTCCGGCCTATCCTGCCAGTTGGGACAGCGCCAATCAGCGCTCCGGAGAGCATCTGCCCGACGAGGCGACGTACAACCGGGTTCGGGAATTCGCCAAACAGATTCAGGAAAGAGTGCGGCAGGGTCAATCCCTTGCCTATTCCTCCGAAATTGCGCTTCGGGAAATCGTGCGGATGCTTCCTTTGGTCTGGCTCAACAAAAAAGCCGTCGGCAAACATACGGTGGACGGCGCCAAATGCATCGGCTGCCGGACTTGCGTCAAAATGTGTCCGGTGGACGCGATTCATCCGGAGAGGCAGTTTGTGGATCATGATAAGTGTATTGCCTGCTTCGGCTGCCTGAACAACTGTCCGGCGGATGCCGTGGTCGTCGAGTATCGCGGCAATCGGCTTTACGGTTTTCCGGAGTACCTCAAGCGCAGAAAGATCACCATCCTGGAGCCGCCGGAGTTCCAGCATTGCAAACTTTGAACCCGTGAAGCTATAAATAATTGATATTATTGTAAATAGCCTATTTGTCGACCCCCTCAATATACTCCTCGAGCAGGCGGATCATCAGGTCCGCGTTTTTGCGTGTTCCGGCGATGATTTCCTCCAGGCTCAAAGGCTTTTCCAGCAGGCCGTTGCCTAAATTGTCGATGGAGCAGGCCGAGGCGTAGGGGAGCCCCAACTCCAGCGCGGCAACCGCTTCATGGGCCATCGTCATGCCGACGACATCGGCAAAATGGGACATCATCCGGATCTCCGCCCGGGTTTCCAGGCGGGGGCCCGCAACCTGCCAGTAAGTCCCCGTCTCCACGACATCCAGATTGCAGTCGTGTGCCGCTGTAATCAGTTTTTGGCGTACGGCCTCATTTAAAGAGGGTGTGATATGGACGGCTTTGTTATGATAAATGGACGGCGTTGCCGCAAAGGTGATGAAATCGTCGGGAATGACAATCATCCCCGGACGAAGTTTTGTTTTCAGGGACCCGGTAGAGTTGATGCCGATCACTTCGGTGACGTTAAGGTCTTGCAGCGCCTGGAGATTGGCGTGGTGGTTGATCCGGTGGGGCAGAATATAGTCGTTGGGATCGTCGCCGTGCCTGAGAATGAAGACGATGGAATCCGTTTCGATCGCCGCCGCCTCTCCGTAAACGTTGTGGATCCGTTGCCTTTTGCCTTTCCGGATCCAGTCGCTTTTCTCCAGCATGAATGTCCCTGATAAGACGCCCAAACGTTTCATGACTAACCTCCCGATGTGCTCCATTTCATAGCAGAAAAACCGGCGGGCGTCAAAAGAATCACGCCTGCGGGAAAGGCGGTCAAATAGCATTTGACTTTTTGAAACACGCTGTGACATATAACTCCCAAATAGAAAAGGAGGTTGCGAATCATGAGCGGCCAATTTCTGGGTGTGGCGACGGATGCAAATTTCGAGCAGGAAGTCCTGAAAAGCGACAAGCCGGTTCTGATAGATTTCTGGGCGCCCTGGTGCGGACCGTGCAAGGCCATCGGTCCTATTGTGGAAGAAATCGCCGGCGAATATTCGGACCGGGTAAAGGTCATGAAACTGAATGTGGATGAAAGCCAGAAGTCGGCCGTCGCCTTCGGCGTCCGCAGCATTCCGACTCTCATCCTGTTTAAAGACGGGAAAGTGCTGGACACGCTGGTCGGCATGACGCCGAAGGAAAAGCTCGAAGAGTTTGTGAAGAAAAGCCTGTGAAGGCATTACGCAAAGCAAACGGAAGCAAAAATTTCATTCCTGATGGAACGGGTATCCCTGTGAAGTTAAGACACGCAAGCGTCATTCTGGCCATGGTGCTGATCTGTACCGGCTGCTCTTTCAACATGGCAGCCATCAAGTCGTTCTTTGTGAAGAGCGATCCGGTCCGGTCAACCCCCGAAGGCCTCTATTCCCGGGGCACGGCGGATTACCAGAACGGCTCCTACAAAAAGGCCAGGGAATACTTTACCCGACTCAAAGAGGAATATCCGCTGCACAATCTGGCGATTATGGCCGAACTGGGCATCGCGGATTCTTTTTACAGCGACAAGGAATACGGTGAGGCGGAGCTGGCCTACCGTGATTTTGTGTCTCTGTACCCAACCAACGAAAACATTCCCTACGCGCTTTACCAGACCGGGATGTGCCACTTTGTGCAGATTGAAGCGATTGACCGCGACCAGACGGAAACCATCAAGGCCCGCCGGGAGTTCGAGCGGCTGATCGCCCGCTATCCGCAGAGCAAATTTTCCATTCTGGCCGAAAAGATGGTCCGGGAGTGCAAGTTGAAACTCGCCGAGCACGAGTTTTACGTCGGCAACTTTTATTTCAAAAACAAAAAATACAATGCCGCTCTGAAGCGTTTTGAGGGCATAGCCCGCGATTACGCCGGCGTGGGGCTGGACCTGAAAGTGGAGGCCTACATTGCGGAGACCCGGGATCGCCTCGCCAAAGAAGAGCGGGAAGAGAAGTTGAAGGAAGACAAAGAGAAGGCCAAGGCCGCCAAGAAAGAAGAAAAAGAAAAGAACAAAATCAAAGAGAAAGAACCGACAAACTCCTGAGCCCGCCTTTTTTTCGCGTGATGAATCACCGCACGCGCAAAGCAGTCGTTTTAAACAAGCCGTTCCCGCCGCACCTGCCTGTCCGGAGATCACACGGTCAGTCGGTTGTTGCCCAAGCGAAAAGGATATTTGGGCGACAGGCCTTAAAGTTCCGCCATTTTGATCGAGGAAACAATTTGCCGGCGCACATTTTCCGGGTTGTCCGACGTGTCGATGTGAAAGAGACAGCTCCGGGGAATTTCCGTGACGGCTTCGTATTGTTTTTTCTGCTCCTCAAGGATTTCCCAGCGGCCGTCGGAAGGATTGTCCCGGTCCTGCATTCTTTTTTCCAGACGGGTTTTCACTACGTCGTCGGGGCAGGTGCATTCAATCACATAAAACGGGACTCCGAGCCTTCGCGCCATGTCCGCGGCCATCGTCCGGTCTGCGCGGCATCGAAAGGAGGCGTCGAGAATCACCGGAATCCCCCGCCCGATCTTTTCGGCGGCCAGTTCAACGGCTTTTTCGTAGGTCTTCCGGGTAATGTCCCCTGAATAGATGCCCTGGCCGAAAGCTTCATGATGCTTTTCGGTGGGGGCAATCCGTAAAAGCTCCTTGCGCAGAACGTCCGACCGGATCACCTCCGTGCCGAATCGATCCGCCAGATTGCGCGCCTGGTAGCTCTTGCCGGAGCCGATCAGTCCGGCGGTCAGAATCAAGGCCGGTTTTTCCAGCCGCGACGCGTATGCGCAGGCGAGGTCAAAGTATTTTGAGGCGATGCGGCGGATCTCCTCGCGTTCGGCTTGCGGCAGCTCTTTCTGATCCAGGCGGAAGCTGGTGACTTTGCCCCGGACGAAGGCGTAATAGCAGCGGTAAAAATTCAACAGGGCGCGCAGGTCTTCGTCGTGGGAGTATTTCAGATACGAGTTCGTGAAGTCCGCGGACTGGCTGAAATAACCGTTGTAATCCAGGTCCATGTTCAGAAAGGCGACCTCGGCCGCCACGTCGGCGAACCGGAATCGTTCGTTGAATTCAATGCAGTCAAAAACGATGATTTCATCAGCCACGCAGATGTGCTCCAGGTGCAAATCGCCGTGGCAGTCCCGGATTTTGTGCTCCGCGACGCGTTTGGCCAGCAGAGCTTCGCTGGCGGCGAGAAATTTTTCCGCATAGGATTTCAGAAAGCCGTGTTGAAAGGCGGACAGGGTGACGTCGATGTATTTTTCGGTTTGCGCGAAGTTTTCTTCGTGGTTGTGGCGGATCACGCCGATGGAGCCCATCTCGTCGATGCGGCCGCCCGTCTGGGCTTCCTGATGAAACCGGGCGATTTTTTTTGCCACGGCATCCATGATGCCGGCGTCGGCTTTGCCCCGGGCCAGCAGGATTTTTAGCATTTTATCCAGGGGCAGCTTGTTCATCAAAACGGCGTATTCCACGATGTTCGCGGTTTTGCCGAGCGTCAGCCGCCCCGCGTCGTCCCGCCCGATGGGCGCGACGTCCAGGTAAATGCTCGGCGCCAGGCGCCTGTTCAGCCGCAGCTCTTCTTCGCAGTAGAATTTTCGCTTCTCGAGCGTCGTGAAGTCGAGGAACCCGAAATTGACCGGTTTTTTAACTTTATACACGTAGTCGCCGGCGATGAAGACATACGAAATGTGCGTCTGCACCGCTTCGACCTTTTGGGGCCGGTGCGGATAAAAATCGGGACGGGTCATCCGTTCGACAATGTGGGGGTGATCCATGAATACCTCGTGAAAAAACAGACCCGCCGCAGGTGGACTATTTGGTTTCTTTGAAAAAGTCTTCCACTTTTTTAAAGTTGTCGTCCACGAGGCTTTTGAAATCGTCGCAGCCTTTTTTATAGGCGGACATCCAGTCGGAGATCGCCTTTTTTCCTTCTTCCGGAAACATCGGTGATTTTTCCCAGAATCTGCCGACCAGTCTTTCCGTCTGTTCCTGCAGCGCCTGCATGGCTCGGAAATTGTTGTCAAAAGCCGTCTTGTTGAAAACAATCATCTGTTTGGCAACTTGCTTCGGGTCCATGGCCACCTCCTTGCTGAAAAAAAGGTTTATTTTTTCTTTTTCGGTGTCTGCTGTTTTTCCGCCTGTTCGAATAATTCGGCGACCTTTCTGTAGCTGTCGTCCGCGGCTGCCTTGAAATCATTCCGGCTTTTCTTGTTGTTTACGATCCAGTCCTGCATGGCTTTTTTGCCGTCTTCGGGAATCCATTCCGCCTTTTCAAGAAAATTCAACATCAGTTTTTCCGTTTGTTCCTGCAGCTCCGACATCACGCTGAAACTATTGTCAAACGCCTGCTTGTTGAAATCCATCATTTGTTTGAAGATCTGTTTTTGATCCATAAGCGCTTCACCTCCTCTTTGTTTTGTCTGTTCCAAGGATTGAAACGGGCTCCTATTCTAACGATTTAATCTTATTTGTAAAGTAATTTTTACAGACAGCAATGAGTGATGAGCTATTCCTTCCTCAACCAAGTCGCCAGACGGGGTTTTTCGTTTTTCGCCCACTCCGGGGAGAAGCGAATCGCCAGAAAGGATTCATAGAGCTGGTCGATGGTTTTGACCGCGTTTTCAATTCGGTAGATTCGCTCCAGAAGGCTTCCTTCCGTGTCTTCCTGTGTTTCCGGCCAGTCCGCGGTTGGCATTCTGAGCGACTGGAAGTAAAAGGCGTCGGCCTTGAAATTGAATTCCCATTCATCCCGGTCGCGTTGGAGCTGAAGGTTCGCCTCTTTCACTTTTTTGCCCTGGCGGATGGCCTCCTTGCCTTCCTTGAGTTCGGCGTGCAGACCGGAGCAGACAACGCCCTGCGAATATTCCCCCTCGCCCGCTTCCAGGGCGATCCGCTTGAGCAGGTGCAACTGAACCTCGTCGGTTTTGCCAAGGGCGATGGCGCCGTTTCTTTCTTCGGACTTGAACCACAGCCAGGTGAGAAATTCCCGTCCGATGAGAGACAGATCCTCCACGGGGACGCCGCCTTTTTCTTTGTGCTTCATCACCAGCGGATGTTCATGGGGGGCCGTTCGCTTCAGGCCCAGCGAAAAAGTTTTTTTGAATAAATCGACAAAATCATCCGCGACCTTGTCGGAGAGGGAGGAAAAATATACCTTGTTTTGCCCTACGGCCCACAGAACGTCGTAAAAAGAGGGCACAGGGTCGCTTTTGGTCATGATGTCCAGCCGGACCTTTTCTTTGATCCCTTCATTCATGGCCTTGCCGATTCGGGTTTGTTTGTGCTCGGCCAGAAACCGCCTCTGTTCTTCCATCAGGCGGACTTTCATCAATTTCGGCGGGATCACCTTGCGGTCGATGCGCAGGGAAAAGATCAGATAATCACCCAGCGCGTAATGTGTTTTTTCAAAATCGGCGTCCAGGACGTCCAGCGCCGACACCCAACCCATCCGCTTTTCTTCGGTGGAATTGCGCGCTTCACGAAACGCGTTGCCCCGAAGCCGGCTGTGGATAAACGTTGTAAAGGCCTGCGGCAGTTTACCGTCCACCCAAAACTGCATGAATGTAAATGTGCCCTTGATCAATCCCATATGCTTTACTCCAAAAAAGCCAAGGTTATTGTTGGCATGGTTTTATGACGCCCCGCTGGTTTTAATCCCGCGTGAGCATGCGCACCGTACCTTATGGGATGTTGTCCTGTCAAGATATTCCGCTTCAAGAATATCTTTATAAATCAAAGAGTTTGCATTCATCTCCCGGAAAATTATCCATAGACAGCGGCTTCTTTTTATGTTACGAAACCTCGTCTTTTTTGGAGCCCGTCACCATGAAAATTAAGAAAGTCGGCATTGTCGCCAACATCGAGAAGGAAAACATCGCCGGATTCACCGGCGCGCTCAAAAAATG
>JAQUVQ010000024.1 GCA_028693285.1 Smithellaceae bacterium | reverse complement strand
CTCGGAATATCATGAAATTGTGGAATTTGCCCTTAGGCTCGGGTTTGAAAATCTATTCATTCAGGAAGTCGATGACAGAGCCCTGACGCCGGATTTCAACCGGGAGCATCCCTTCAATTAATGGGACGCTGTTAACTTATTAACTTTCTATTCAATATATTTGTATTTATTACGTATTTAATAAATTCAAACGTTTAATTATGGTTGTTTTGCATCAGTTCAAACCCGTTGGATTCGGCAATCTGCCGGCCTCGAACAACTGATTTGCTGATGGCCGGAATGGATAAGCCGAGACGACGGGCCAAACCGGCCATCGTCTCTCCAAGATCACGAACCGCCCAAAAGCAAAACAGGCTTCGGGCGTTGACGATATGTGGTTGCTTACCCGCCGTACGGACGTCACCGGGTTTGACCCCCGTCAATGCCGAAACGCGCAAGGCCACTTGATCCAGATCCACGCCGCTGTTTCGAAGCGCATAACTTTTCTTGATCTTCTCTTCCGTCTTTGACAAAACCTGACTGACGAAATCACCGTCACCCAGTATCCTTTCATCGCTTCGTTGGTAAGTCCCTTCCTCGCATTTCCGCTTGAGACCCTCCCAGCCGCCAGCGCTGCGGATCAAGCCCCCGCCTGTCAAATCATGCCGTCTGCCTTGTTCAATTCCCTGCCCGACAAACTGTCGATAGGACTGACGAGCTGCATCCTGCGTGTTGCCAAAAAGCATCAGAATTCCTTGCGTTTCCTGCCAGGAACGATGCTCTCTTCCCATCAGGGCGCTATGGCCGGAATACGGATAGCTGTCCAGCTTATTCAAATTCTGAACCAGTCCGGCCCGCAGCGGGTTGAGGTGAATGTAGCGTACCAGTTCAAGAAGATAGGCATCCTCCTGGCATAAAATGGACTTGAATCGATTCTGAAAAAGGTGGCCGTGCCGCTTTCGGCTCCGGTTAAACCAAGTGGCGTATCCGGTCAACAGTCGCCTCATCACGGTCGAAATCGGAATATTGCCCGTGCGGCAAAGCAGATGAAAATGATTGGGCATCAATGACCAAGCAAAACAAGTCGTTGCGGTATCCGGAAAAATATCTCCTAACCGATAAAGGAAATTATCCCGATCGGCATCAGAATCGAATATCTTGCCGCTCTCGATGCCGCGTGCCATGATGTGGTGGACGGCGTCGGCTGCATCTATACGCGCTCCTCTTGGCATGGCGTTTTCAATATTCCGAATTTTCCGCGTTGTCAACGAGAAAGTTAATAAGTTAACAGCGTCCCCTACATTTTAAAAATGCTGACGCCGGGCGGAGGCTGGAACTGGAATAGTTTCGAGGAAAGCCCGCTGTTCATTTTGATGTTGGAGAATCTCAGGAGAGTGGAGTTGCCCATCACGTCGTCAAAACCGACCTGGAGAATGTAAAAATTGTTTTTTGCCACCGTCATTCTCAGAAAGGAGTAGGACGCTCCTTTTTCCCGGGGATAAAGGAGCAGCAGGCAGTTGCCGTCCGGATCCTCCGCGGGAGAGGCGTATTGAATCGTGAAGTCATTATTCAGCTTCCCCAGACCGGACAGAAATTTGATTAAGGCTTCGGATTTCATAATCTTTCCCGAATCCTGCACGTAAACGGTTTTATCCTGGGGCAGGTAGAGCCATGCCTTCTGAGCGTTGATGATCAGTTTTTTCGCCTTCGGCTTTTTGTAATCCCAGAGCATCTGACCGGGATTCTTGAAATAAACCGTTCCCGATTCCGTGTCCGTTTTCCGAATGGACTTCACCGTGGTTTCCTGGATAAAACCGGCTTGAAAATCCTGCGTTTTTTCATAAATCCGCTGAAGCCGGTCAACCACTTCCTCAAGGGGCGGGGCCGCTGTGGAAGCACCGGGAAAAACAACCGCCCAAAAGAGAGCCAGGCAAAACGCCAGGACGCCGGCCGGGAAAAACAATTCAATTTTATTGAGCTTTGCCTTCATGTTTTTTTATTTCCCGCAACAGAGAAAACCCTCTCGGTAATGGCACATTTTTTTCAATGCAGTTTATATCTTGGGCCCGAGAAAGCCATAAGTCGTTATGATTAAAAGGTATATTGGTAACTATTGAATATTACTCATATAAATTATTGCTTAAATCTTAAGCAATCCGGTCCAAAATCCGAAGCAATGCGGACTTGACCGGATTATCCACACGGTTGTCAACAGGCCTTTCCACAGCTTTGTGGAATCCGGTTTTCCTTCAGGGCCAAAAGCGCCTAAATGGTTTAAAACTTGATTTTTTACGCCATCTTCAGTCAATCTGCATTCTCCAGCCAAAGGGATCTTCTCTCGTTCCGTACTGAATTTGCAGTATTTCATTGTATAGCTTTTCGGCCAGCTCCCCGGTCTTTCCATCGTTAATGAGATATTCCCGGTTGTGATAAAAAATCTGTCCGACCGGTGAAATCACGGCAGCCGTTCCCGTGGCAAACGCATCGCGCAGCGTTCCATTTTCAATCGCGGAGATCACCTCCGTGATGGTCAGCCGGCTTTCCTCCACCTTCACGCCCAGGTGCGCCGCCAGTTTGATGACGGAATCGCGCGTCACGCCCGGAAGAATGGTTCCTCCCAGCGGAGGCGTAATCAACCGGTCTTCGATCAGGAAGAAGATATTGCTGGTGCCCACTTCCTCCACGTACCGGTTTTCCCTGGCGTCCAGCCACAGGACCTGCGTATAGCCCATCGTGCTGGCAATGCGGCTCGCGTAGAGGCTTGCGGCGTAATTCCCCGCCGCCTTGACATGCCCAGTGCCGCCCGGCGCGGCCCGCACGCAGTCGTCGGACACATAAATTTTGGTCGGCCCGAAGCCGTGCGCGTAGTAGGCGCCCACAGGCCCGGCAATGATGAAGAACAGATATTCGCTCGCCGGATGCACGCCGAGAGCCGGCTCCGTGGCAATCATCGTCGGCCGGATATACAGGGACGACCCCTTCTCGCGGGGAATCCATTCCTTTTCCAGCACAACGAACTGCCGAAGCGCGTTCAGCACGACCGTTTCGTCCATGGGCGGCATGCACAGCCTTTCGGCGGACACATTCATTCTGCGGATATTCTCCATCGGACGGAAAAGATAAATTTCGTTGTTTGCCCCCCGGTACGCCTTCAGACCTTCAAAGATTTCCTGGCCGTAATGAAGGCACATGGCGGTTGGATCCAACTGCAGGTAATGGTAGGGTTCGATGACCGGATCCTGCCATCCGTCTCCTTCCCTGTACTTCATGGTAAACATGTGGTCGGTGAAATGCTGACCGAATCCCAGTTTTTTTTCGTCCGGCTTGGGCTTCAGGTACTTGGGAAGCGCTTTGATAATTTTAATTTTCATAGGATCCTCTTGGCAAAAAGATTCCGGCCATTCGGGGCCGGCTTCGTTTTTTTATAGCACTAAACGATGTTCCGATCAAGGCTTCGATACTGAATCGCCTCGGCGACGTGCGCGGCTTCGATCTTCGCGGCGCCCTCCAGATCGGCAATGGTGCGCGACACTTTCAGGATGCGGTCCAGGGCGCGGGCGGAAAGTCCCAGCTTATCGACGGCCATTTCCATGAGCTGATGCGACTCTTCATCGATGGGGCAGAAAGAACGGATCTGCTTTTCCGTCATGGAGGCGTTGGTCGGAATGCCCGCGCCGCCGAAGCGCTCCTTCTGGCGGCGGCGAGCCCGGACCACGCGCTCTCTGACATGGGCGGAAGATTCATTTTCCTGTTTTCCCGAGAGCGCCCTGTACTGGATGGACGGCACCTCGACATGAAGGTCGATGCGGTCCAGCAGGGGGCCGGAGATTTTTGCCTGATACTGCCGGATCTGCTGGGGCGAGCAGCGGCAGCGGCGGACCCGGTCTCCAAAATATCCGCACGGGCAGGGGTTCATGGCGGCCACCAGCATGAATCTCGCCGGAAAGGCCGCCGTTACGGCCGAACGGGTAATCGTGATCGCGCCTTCCTCAAGCGGCTGACGGAGCGCCTCCAGCGCGTTTCTTTTGAACTCCGGAAGTTCATCCAAAAACAATACGCCCAGATGGGACAGCGATATTTCCCCGGGATGCGGCATCTGACCGCCGCCGACCAGGCCCGCGTCTGAAATGGTGTGATGCGGCGCTCGAAAGGGACGAGCCGCCACCAGCGTTTCCCCCGCATTCAAAAGTCCCGCCACGGAAAAAATCTTGGTTACCTCGATCGCTTCTTCAAAGGAAAGCTCCGGGAGGATCGTGGGCAGTCTTCGGGCCAGCATGCTTTTGCCGGAGCCCGGCGGACCGATCATCAGAACGTTGTGAGAGCCTGCCGCGGCGATCTCCAGCGCGCGGAGCGCCTGCTTCTGGCCCTTGATTTCGGAAAAATCGATTTCGTAATGACGGTGGACTTGAAAAAGCCGGTCGGCATTCACGCTGAGCGGTTCGATGATTTTCCGGTCAGCCAGAAACTCGACGACGTCGGGAAGCGTCCGGACGCCGTAAACCTGAATGCCTTCCACCATCGCCGCTTCCGCGGCGTTTTCTTCGGGAACAAAAACGGAACGGATTCCAGATTCCCGGGCCTTGAAGGCGGCAGGCAGTACGCCCCGCACTCCCTTGATGCTGCCGTCCAGCGACAGCTCCCCGATAAAGAAACAACCGTCCAGGGCCGCTTCTTCAATCAGCGCCTCCGCGGCCAGAATGCCCACCGCGATCGGCAGATCAAAGCCGGTTCCCTCTTTGCGGATGTCGGCAGGCGCCAGGTTCACCGTCACGTGATCGCGCGGAAAAGCGTAGCCGGAATTCTTGATGGCGGCCTTGATCCGGTCGCGGCTTTCCTTGACCGAGGCGTCCGGCAGGCCGACGGTGGCAAAATGCGGCAACCCCCGGGAGACATCCACTTCCACCGTCACAGGATAGGATTCCATGCCGATCACGCTCATGCTCTGCACTTTGATGAACACTTTTATTCTCCGGGGAAGAATTCGCGGCGCAAATACTAGCGAATCCATTCATTTATATCAAGATTTTAATTTGCAAAAATTCTTCTTCGCCATTCTTGACTCGGTAAAGACGCTATGCTAGGGTTCGCTGAAATTGAAGAAATCCCAATAACCGTCAAACACCGAAAAGTTCCGGGTCACCATGAAAAAATTATCTCATATCAACGATGAAGGTCAGGTTCGGATGGTGGATGTGACGGCAAAAACCGCAACGCACCGGCAGGCGAAAGCCCGCGGCCAGGTAACCATGAAGCCGGCCACGATGAAGCTGCTGGCCGAGGGACGCATCGCCAAGGGCAACGTGCTGACCGCCGCTAAAATCGCAGGCATTCTGGCAGCCAAAAATACCGGCGGCATCATTCCGCTGTGCCATCCCCTGGGGCTGACCGGCATGGACATCACCTTTGTCCTCGACCGAAAAAAATCACGGGTGGTCATTGAATCGCAGGTGCGGACGGTCGGGCAAACCGGGGTGGAAATGGAAGCGCTGACCGCGGTGAGCGTCGCGGCGCTCACCATTTATGACATGTGCAAAGCCGTGGACCGGGAAATGGTCATCGGCGAGATTCTGCTTCTGGAAAAATCCGGCGGCAAGAGCGGCGCCTTCGTCCGAAAAGCCGCAAAATAATTCGGAGACAACGCGTGAACGCTGTTTACAAAATCAGGAAAGCTTTCCGTTATCCTTTCGTCACGCTGACGGTCCTGCTGTTCGTTCTGTTTCTGACGGGGCTGGCGCGCGGCGAATGCTGGGAAAAAATCCTGACGGGCGCTTTGTTTGCCGCCGCGCTGGTCGTGGCCGTTGAATCCTCGGAGCGGGAATTCGGCATTTCCGAAAACGGCCTGCGGATTCGAAAATTTTTCCGGACCAGGCATTTCACCTGGGCGGAAATCACGCACCTGGGCACGGTCATCCTGCGCAGCAAGGCCTATTTCCTGCTCACGACGACCAAGGGATTTTATCTCTTCTCCAACCTCCTGCAGGACCACACGCGCCTGCTCGGGCAGCTCGCGGAGAAGCTGGAAGATGAAAGAGTGGAAACGGAAATCAAAAATTACATCGAAGCCCCCAAAGAACGGACATCGCTCATCGTGCTGACCTGGGTCGCCCTGGTTCTTTTGGTTGCCGTGGTGCTGACCCGATGGCTCGCGGCCTGATGTTTTCACGCGGATCGTCCGGAATTCTGAAGGGAACGGTTGGAATGAAACAATGTTTTGAAACGCAGGAGCTGCATGAACATGAAAGCGAAAAAGCAGATTAACCCGGCCGCGGGAATAGACGTTCAGGAGGCCCTCAACAAGGCCGTCGAAGAAATTCTGGAAAAAAAGCTGGATGATCTGGCGACGGTCCTGTCGGGCTCCGACAACGGCAGAAGCAAACTTCACGCGGAGGTCATGGCGATGGTGGAAACGGGCCTTTTCAAAATCGCTTTAAGGCGCTCCGGCAACGTCAAAAGCTCGGCGGCGGCATTTCTCGGCATCCACCGCAATACCTTTACCGATAAAATGGCCAAGCTGGGCCTCGACGGCGAAAAAGAATAGAGATTCTCTTCCCATCCATCCCTGAAATGATTTACCCCGCATCGGAGCCTCTCCGCCCCGGGGAATGCTCCGCCCTGAAACTCTCCCGCACAGGATCTTCAGGGTCGCATCCCTTATCCGCTTTCCCAATCCAAAAGAGAAAGGCCTCGGCTTTTTCATCTTCGGCGTCGCACCAGGCGGAATCGGCCTGAGAAATTCAGGAATGGTTTTTGCGTAATGCATCCGGCAAAGCCCCCTGAAAAGCAGGGAGCGGAAGAATTGGACGGCGCCAAATCCATCATCGCAATCCCCAGGGGCGGCGCGAATGACTCAGCCGCGGCATGGGGACTGATGTTCTTGTCGACAAAACCGCCGCGGCCGGTTTCGTTTTACAACCGCCCCGCAGCAGTTCAAGAGGAAATGATGTTCTATACAAAATTGTCTCTTCTGATAAAAAGATGGCTCTTTTTTGTAACACATTGCCGGGTTTTTTTCGGCATTCGGCCGGAATCAGTTGGCGGACCTGCAATCATTTTTTCTCCCATCCTCCCCGGCAGATTGAATTGCGGATTCGCAGGCCTGCTGTCCTTTCAACCGGCGCCGGAGAATCCCGGCGATCCGGCGGATCAAACCCTTCGGAAGCTTTGGGAAAAAGCAAATAAGAACGGGCTGGAACAGGTCTTTGGCGGAAAAACCGACCCGGGCGGTTATTTGAACGGCCCGGAAACGATCCAGTCTCTCGCGGATTGCGTCAACCGGCTGAAGCGGGAAGATGTCCAGGAATGTCTTTTTTTTCAGAAAGACCGGACGGCGGATTTGACCCGCGTCGCCGGCGGGATGAAAGCCTTTCTGGCCGCGGAAGAGAAAATTCTGGAGGACCGGGCGGCAGGGCTGAGCTCCGCCGGCCTTGAAACCGTCAACCGCCGGCTGCTCTCGCTCAAGGACATTTGCTGGATGCTGGAGAGCGACATCCTGGCCAACCTGCAAAAAGTTCTCTCGCTTTCCGGAGCGGAAAAATATTCTTCGCTTCAACCGGCCGCCTTTCGAAAATACCGGAAGCTGAATCTGCTGTTAAACGCGCTGGATCGTCTGGAGGTCCGGGGACGGGACTCGGCGGGCATCCAGTTGGCTTTTTTCCTCAAAGACGCAAAGGTCCTTGAGGAACTGGACCGGCGGATCGAAGAAAACGGATGGGGGGAGGATTACCGGCGCCGGACGCAAAAAGGCGATCTCATAAACCGGTCCATTTTTATTTCCGGCGGCGCTCAAAATCCCGGCGGCGGAATTCATATTGCCTTTACCTACAAAACCTTTTCCGTGGTCGGCGAACTGGGCCGCAACGTCGCCGACCTGCGGCAATGGATCTCCCGCGACGCCATTCTTCAATGGTTTGCCGCACGGGCGTCGGCGGACGAATCCGCCATCGCCCACACCCGGTGGGCCTCCGTGGGCTCCATCACCGAAGAAAATTGTCATCCGGTCAACAACGCAACCCTTCGTCCGGAATTGTCCGATTTCCCCGCGTATCCGGGGCGGGAAGCGCACATCAGCGTGGTGCTCAACGGCGACATCGACAATTATCCGGCGCTTCGCAGGGACCTGGAGCAAGACGGGGAGCAAATCGCGCCGGACGTCTCGACGGACACCAAAATCATTCCCCTGCAAATCGAAAAATATCTGAGAAAAGGGCAAAACCTGACAGACGCCTTCAGGCTGGCCGTAAACGATTTCGAAGGTTCGCACGCCATTGCCATGCAAAGCAATCTGGAGCCGGGCAAAATATTTCTGGCGCTTCAGGGGAACGGCCAGTCGATTTACGTCGGCGTCGGAGAAGACGCGTACATGATTTCCTCGGAGCTCTATGGACTGGTGGAGATTGCACCCCGCTTCATCCGGATGAACGGCGAGGAGGCGGGCGGACAACTGTTCATTCTGGATCAAAACCGAGGCACGGGCGCAAAGGGCATTGCCGCCTGCTGCTACGACGGAGCCCCGATTCATCTGGAAGAGCGGAATCTGCAAACCGCCGAAATCACGACCCGGGACATTGACCGCGGCTGTTTCCCCCATTTCTTTCTCAAAGAAATTTCAGAATCCGTCCGTTCCGTCCAGGGAACGCTGCGGGGGAAATACCGGATCACCGGCGCCGCCTCCGCTCCGTCCGGGATTCTTTTCAATCTGGGCGAGGATATGGTTCCCGCCTCGATTCGAAACGGCCTGCAGAGCGGCTTGACGCGGAACATCTTCGTCATCGGCCACGGCACGGCGGCGGTGGCGGGACAGGCGGTGGCGGATGCGCTGGCGCACTGCCTCGGCATGAGCCGTCTCAATATCCAGTCGCGCGTCGCGTCCGAAATGAGCGGCTTCGGCCTTCGGGACGATCTGTCGGATACGCTGGTCATCCCCATCACGCAGTCCGGAACCACCACGGACACCAACCGGGCCGTGTCCATGGCCAGGGCGCGCGGCGCGCAGATTCTCTCCATCGTCAACCGCCGCCAGTCGGATATCACCGCCTCGTCGCACGGCGTTTTTTACACCAGCGACGGACGGGACATTGAAATGTCCGTCGCCTCCACCAAGGCCTTCTACGCCCAGCTCGTTGCCGGACAGTTGCTGGCCCTGTATTTCGCCAAACTGCTGGGGACGATGAGCGACGAAGCCATTGTCCGCCGGATCCGGCATCTTGAAAACATTCCGCAAGCCATGCAGCGCTTGTTCGACCGGCGCGACGAAATCGCCGCCTGTGTAACGCAGGGCGCGGGCAAGCGCTACTGGGCCGTCGTGGGCAGCGGCCCCAACAAGGCGGCGGCCGACGAAATCCGCATCAAGCTTTCCGAAATGTGCTACAAAACCATTTCTTCGGACATCGTGGAAAATAAAAAGCACATCGACCTGTCCGCCGAGCCGCTGATTCTGGTCTGCGCCGCCGGCAATCCCGATGTCGTACTGGACGACATCGCGAAGGACATCGCCATCTTTCGGGCGCACAAAGCGGCGACCGTCGTTTTCGCCGATGAAGGGGATTTGCGCTTTCATCCCGCGGCCGACGCGGTCATTGCCGTTCCAAAGACACCCGCCCCCCTTTCCGTGATTCTCAATACCATGGCGGGCCACCTGTGGGGCTATTACGCGGCCTGCGCCATCGACGGGGAAGCGCAGCTCTTCAGGGCGTTCCGCGGCCGCCTGGCGCTCGGCCGGCTGCAAAAGAAAAAAACGAAGTTATCCGTTTTGGACGTTTTTGATCTGATGGCCGATCCTTCCTTCCGCCGGATCATCAACGATTTCTGCAGCCGGTTTCAATCCCGGCTTCAGGGCGGCGCGTTGAGCGCGCTGGGCGGCAAAACCATCGCCGATCTCACGCTGCTGCTGAAGTACGCATCCGGGAAACTGCCGCTTCAGGACATCCGCCAGGATTTCCCCGGACACGAAGACCTGGTCCAGCCGTTCGACCTGCTGGATGAAACCCTGGGAGCCGCCATTGATGAACTGACCCGTCCGATCGACGCCATCCGCCATCAGGCCAAAACCGTGACGGTGGGAACCAGCCGAAAGGAAAAAGAGCCCCAGGGCGTTGTTTTCGACCTGCTCGGAGCGCTGAACTTCTCCGTAAAAAATCTGACCTGGCGCAACATCAGGACGATTCACCGCCTCCAGCCGTCCGTGGGGGCGGTGGAAGGCTACACGCTCTACCGTGTGCGCGGCCTCGACGAAAAGGGAAATCCCGGACCGGCTTCGACCATTGCGGTATGCGCCAAAGGCGGCGCAGCCCTGCGCATGTCCTCCCGCGCGGAGCAGCCCACAACTCTGATGGGGGTCAAGAAAACCATCGTCAGCACAGGCCATGCTTATCTGGGCCGGGGAAAAATCGATTCCGCTTCCATCATGGTCATCCCCCTGCAGGAAACGGACGGCCGGATCGGAAACCTGCTGCTGATCCATATCGCCTTCAATGAGCGCTTGAGCGGGCCGGAAAAAATCGAGGTCCTGGGACACCGGTATGACGACATCCGCAATTTAATCAACGAATACAACCTGGCGTGGAACGACCGGTACATGGAGGCGCTGCCGCTGGAATGCCTGTTTGGGGAATCCGTCGAGGAAATCGCCAGGCGGATTCAGGCCCGCTGCAACCCTTCCCCCGTGAAAAACACGGCCTTCACGTGAGGCCCTTCCCCGCTCTTTTTGCCTTCCGGAGCGCTCTTTCGAAGCGGCCGAAAATTTTATTTGACAAACAAACGGTTTGCAAGTAGGGATACGGCAAACGATTGCCGATTGCCGATTGGAAGTCGAATGAAAGAGCTTTTTAAACCAGAAGACATTGAACGGAAGGTTCTTCTGATTCTGAAGATCCTCCACGAAAGCCCAGATCCGATGGGCGCGCGCGTCATTGCCCGCCGAATGTCGGATTATCACGTGCAGCTCAGCGAGAGAACGGTCCGCTACCACCTGAAGATCATGGATGAACGGGGGCTCACCAAACTCGTGGGCCGCCGCGACGGCCGCGTAATCACCGAACAGGGATTTGCCGAAATTTCCGACGCCCGCGTGCAGGATAAGATCGGCCTTTCCATTTCGCGCATCGACCTTCTCTCGTTTCGAACCACCTTTGACGTCAAAAAGAAGCGCGGCCTGGTGCCGGTCAACGTCTCCTTCTTTCCGAAAGAGCATTTTTCCCGGGCCCTCTCCATCATGAAGCCCGTGTTTCAGCAAAAACTGGCCGTCAGCTCGCGCGTGGCCGTGGCGCAGGCCGGAAAAAGCCTGGGGGACATCGCGGTGCCGGAAGGCAGCGTCGGCTTCGCCACCGTCTGCAGCATCGTCATCAACGGCGTTCTGTTGAAGCACGGCATTCCGATCGACTCCAAATTCGGCGGCATTCTCCAGATGCGCGGCGGGAAAATCCTTCGTTTCGTGGAGCTGATTCACTACGCCGGCTCCTCGCTGGACCCTTCGGAAATCTTCATCCGCGGCAAAATGACGTCCGTCCGAAGCGTCGCCAGGACCGGCGAAGGAAAAATTCTGGCCAACTTCCGGGAAATCCCCGCGCTCAGCCTCCCTCTGGTGGAGCGGGTGATGGAGGATTTCGCCGGGGCCGGCCTGCACGGCGTTCTTTCCATCGGCCACATTGGACACCCGGTTTGTCAGACCCATGTGGATATGAATAAAATCGGGATGATTCTGATCGGCGGCCTGAATCCGGTGGCGGCGGTTTGCGAGGAAGGACTGACGGTGGACAACAAAGCCATGTCCACCGTCATGGAATTTGAGAAAATGCGCGATATTGAGACAATTTAACCAAAAAATCATATTTACAGGGGGATTAACCGTATGTCAGTCATTCAAGAAGTCATCGAGAAAGTCAAACAGACCGATCCGGACCAGCCCGAATTTCATCAGGCGGTCGCGGAAGTCATGGAAACGCTGGAGCCTACCGTAAAAAAGCACCCTGAATTCGTAAAGGCCAGCATCTACGAACGGATTGTCGAGCCGGAGAGGGCCGTGATCTTTCGTGTGCCCTGGATGGACGATCAGGGGAAGGTGCGGGTCAACCGCGGCTTCCGCGTCCAGTTCAACAACGCCATCGGCCCGTTCAAGGGCGGCATCCGCTTCCATCCGTCCGTAAATCTGGGCATCATCAAATTTCTGGGATTTGAACAGATTTTTAAAAACTCCCTAACCACGCTGCCCATGGGCGGCGCCAAGGGCGGCTCGGATTTCGACCCGAAAGGAAAATCGGACGCGGAAGTCATGAAATTCTGCCAGTCCTTCATGCGCGAGCTGTACCGCCATATCGGCGCGGACGTGGACGTTCCGGCCGGCGACATCGGCGTGGGCGCGCGGGAAATCGGCTACATGTACGGCTACTACAAGAAAATCCGAAACGAACACACGGGCGTGCTCACCGGCAAGGGCCTGGACTACGGCGGAAGCCTGGTCCGTCCGGAAGCCACCGGATACGGCACCACCTACTTCGCCGCGGAAATGCTGGCAACGCGCGGGCTGGATTTCAAGGGAAAAACCGTGGCCATCAGCGGCGCCGGAAATGTGGCGCAGTTTGCCGTGGAAAAAGTCAACCAGCTGGGCGGCAAGGTCATTTCCCTTTGCGATTCATCTTCCTGCATCATTGATGACGCAGGCATTGACTCGGACAAATGCAGCTATGTGCTCGACCTCAAAAACGTCAAACGCGGCCGCATCAGTGAATACGCGGACAAGTACAAGCAATCGACCACCTGCTTTGAAGGGAAAAACGTCTGGGACGTCATTCGGGAACAGGGCATCAAAGTGGATATCGCCCTGCCCTGCGCCACGCAGAACGAAATCAACGGAAAGAACGCGGCGGCCCTGGTAAAAAACGGATGCTACTGCGTGGCGGAAGGCGCGAACATGCCTTCGACGCCGGATGCCATCAAAATATACCAGGAGAACAAGATTCTGTTCGGCCCCGGCAAGGCGGCCAACGCGGGCGGCGTGGCGACATCCGGCCTGGAAATGAGCCAGAACAGCCTGCGGCTTTCCTGGACGCGCGAAGAAGTGGACAACCGCCTGCTGATCATTATGAAAAGCATTCACAAAAATTGCTTTGACACGGCGCAGGCTTACGGTAAAAAGGGCGACTATGTAACGGGCGCCAACATTGCCGGCTTCACCAAAGTGGCCAAAGCCATGCTGGCTTACGGGGTAGTATAATAAAAAGGCGATAGGCTATGGGCTATGGGCGATAGGGGAAAAAGCTCACAGCTCATAGTAAAAAAAGTGGATGGTAAATAGTAAAAAAGACAAGATGATTGGCGATGAGTGATCGGCTTCACTTTTCACTTTTCACTTTCCACTCATCACTCCAATGGGGGCCTGTATGGATTTTAAGCCGAGATCCCATGAAAAAATACAGCAGCTGCTGGACAAAGGGGTAAACATCCCCAATCCGGCGACGCTGGACATCGGCGACGACGTCAAGATCGATCAGATTTCGGGAAAGGGCACAGCGATCTATCCCGGATGCCGGATTTACGGCGGGAAAACCGTCATCTCGTCCGGCTGCAAGCTGGGGTATGAAGCGCCGGCGACCATCGAGGACTGTCAGATCGGAGAGCGCGTCGAGCTGAAGGGAGGCTTCTTCAGCAAATCGGTTTTTCTGGAGAAGGCAAACCTCGGAATGGGCGCGCACGTCCGGGAAGGATGCCTCCTGGAGGAAGAAGCGGGCGGCGCCCACTCGGTCGGCCTGAAACAGACCATTCTCTTTCCCTTTGTCACGCTGGGCAGCCTGATCAACTTCTGCGACTGCCTGATGGCCGGCGGGACCAGCCGCAGCAACCACTCCGAAGTGGGCAGTTCCTACATTCACTTCAATTTCACGCCGGACGCGGACAAAACAACCCCTTCCCTCCTGGGGGATGTTCCCCGGGGCGTAATGCTCAACCAGCCCCCCATTTTTCTGGGCGGCCAGGGCGGCATCATCGGTCCGGTGCGCATGGGATTCGGCAACGTCGCGGCCGCGGGCTCGGTCCTGCGCCATGATTATCCCGATGACGGCCTGTTGATTTTTGAGACAACGCCCGCGGACGGCGCGAAAAACTATCGTCGCGCCGCTTACCCGAACCTGCGGAGAATCGTGGAAAACAATATCCTGTATCTGGCCAACCTGTCCGCTCTGGAATCCTGGTACGCGCACGTCCGCAGGCCGTTTTTGGATGCCCGGCCGTTCGGCCCGCTGATTTACGCGGGCGTTCTGGAGACGCTGGCCTCGGCCAAAAAAGAGCGGCTGAAGAGGCTAAAGGCGATGGCCCAAAAAGCCGCCGCCAATCCCGGGCCGGAAGAGGAAGCCAGAAAAGAGTTTCTTGAACAAACCGGTTTCTGCGAAGACCTCTTCACCGGAAAAATACCGGACGGCTTCACGAAAACGGATCCGCTTCTCGAAGCCTTTCTGCAAGACTTCGAAAAAAGCGCGGGAAATGACAGAACCGACTACGTCGGAGCAGTCCGGAAACTGCCCGGGGCGGTTTCTGCAAAAGGGACGGCATGGTTAAACGGCATCGTCGGGGCGCTCTGCAATCAGGCTGCGCGGGCCATGCCGTCGATGGGATTATTCAGGAACTGAAACGGGCACAGACCCGGTTTTTGCTAAATAGCTGAAACAATGAACATCAAGGAGACCATTTATGGGCAAGTTATTCGGCACTGACGGAATTCGAGGAGAAGCGAATCAATATCCCATGACCCCTGAAATCGCCTTTGGCGTCGGGCGGGCCATGGCGCATTTGTTTAAAAAGAACGGACACCGGGCCGTCATCATTATCGGGAAAGACACCCGGCTTTCCGGCTACATGCTGGAGAGCTCGCTGGAAGCCGGCATCACGTCCATGGGGGGCTATTCCTACCTGGTCGGCGTGATGCCCACGCCGGCGATCGCCTTCGTCACCCAGAGCATGCGCGCCGACGCGGGTGTCGTGATTTCCGCGTCCCACAATCCCTTTCAGGACAACGGCCTGAAGATTTTCGGCGGCGACGGCTACAAGCTTTCCGACGAGCAGGAGGAATTCATCGAAGACCTGATCCTCAACAACAAACTTTCCGACCTGGTGTCCAGGGGTCAGGACATCGGAAAGGCATACCGCCTGGACGGCGTGAACGGACGCTACATCGTCTTTGCCAAAAACACCTTTCCCCGCAATCTTTCCATGGAAGGCATGAAAATCGTTCTGGACACCGCCAACGGCGCCACGTACAAGGTCGCCCCCGACACGTTCCATGAACTGGGCGCCAGCATCGAAGTCATTCACAAAACGCCCAACGGAACCAACATCAATGACGGCTGCGGCTCTCAGCACACGGAAATTCTCCGGAGAAAAGTGGTGGAGTGCAAAGCGGCCATCGGCCTGGCCTTTGACGGAGACGGAGACCGCCTGATTGCCGTGGATGAAAAGGGCCGGGAAATCACGGGCGACCAGATCATGGTCATCTGCGCCAATATCCTGAAGCGCGAAGGCAAACTGAAAAACAACCTGCTGGTCACCACCGTCATGAGCAACCTCGGTCTGACCGTGGCCTGCAAAAAATACGGCTTCCGCCACCATGCCTCCAAAGTCGGCGACCGCTATGTCCTGGAGGACATGAAACGGCTCGACGGCATCATCGGGGGGGAAGAAGCGGGGCACATGATTTTCCTGGACCATCACACGACGGGAGACGGCATCATTGCCGCTTTGCAGCTCGTGGCGGCAATGATCAAGGAGGGAAAGCCTCTTTCCGAACTGGCGCGGATGATGGATATCTTTCCGCAGAAGCTGATCAACGTGGACGTACGGCGCAAACCGGACATCGAGAAAGTGCCGAAGCTCGTCGAAGCCATTCGACAGGCGGAGAGTGAGCTGGCCGGCGAAGGACGGGTGCTGGTCCGCTATTCGGGAACGCAGAATATGTGCCGCGTCATGGTGGAGGGACCGTCCGACGCGGTGACGGAAAAATACTGCCGGCAGATCGCCGACGTCGTGAAAAGCGAACTGGGGTAACACGAAAGGGAAAATGGATTATGGGCATCACCGTCTGGGTAACGAGAGACTTTGCGCACATGAGCGAGGCGGCAGCCGGCATTGCCGTTCGGAAAACCATCGACATCCTGAAACACAAGAGTGAAGCGGTGCTGGGGCTGGCCACGGGGAACTCGCCCACGGGGCTCTACAAGCATTTCGCCCGGGCGGCCAATGAGGGAAAATTTGACGCCGGCCGGATCCGCAGCTTCAACCTGGACGAGTACGCCGGCCTGCCGGGTGAGCATGCCCAGCAGCGCCTTCTTCATCCGGAAAGCTACGCGTACTTCATGATCCAGGAGCTGTTCGGCCTCCTGACGAAAAAATTCATCGAAACCAGCGTTCCCGCCGGCTCTTTGATCGACCAGAAAATCCTGATCCGGGAGCTCCGTCAAAACAAAAACGACTGGGAATTCCGGGGAGCGGACGCGGGGAAATCCATTGTCATCAACGCCCGTCCGAAGTCGGCCTACCTCGCCTGGATTCGAAAAGACATTCTGGGCGGCTACGAGCGGAAAATCCGGGCGGCGGGCGGCATCGACCTGCAGATCATCGGCGTGGGCGGACGCGGCCACGTGGCTTTCCACGAATCGGGCATTCCCTTCCAGGACAGCCGCGTTCTGCTGGTCAAGCTCGACGACAACACCATCGCCAATGCCGTCGCCGACGGGCATTTCAAGACCAGGGCGCAGTCCCCGCAATACGCCGTCAGCATGGGGGCCGAACTGGTGTACCGGGCGAAAACCGTTCTGCTGCTGGCCAACGGCGCGCGCAAAACGGAATCCGTGACGCGGTCGCTCCTGGGCGAGGTCACGCCGGACATTCCCATCTCCTGGGGGCAGAAGTACGCCGAACAGGGCGGAGAATTGATTTATGTGCTTGACCGCGTCGCGGCGGAAGGCCTTGCGGCCAAAAGGGGAGAACTCAAAAGACGGGGCGTGGTTTTGAAAAACCTCGCGTAGCAAATGGGCGCGAAGGCAACGCCGAAGGGCTTCTTTTACTTTTCGCTGAAGGGGATCGTGATTTTATAGACGCCGCCGGATAAAACCGTCTGCACCGGATAGAGCGCCTTCTCGTACACTTTCAGCATGGCCCGGTTGTTTTCCAGTACGTCGGCCTTGAATCCGGCGATGCCTTCTTCGCGGGCCGCGCGGATCAGCAGATTGAACAGGTACGTTGAAATGCCCATCCCCTGGTACTGCTCATCCACGATGAAAGCCGTATCGGCAAAAGGCTCCCCCCGCGTTTTGACGTAGCGGGCCTCCCCGATAATCTTTTCCACGCCGGATTCGTCCACGATCGCCACGATGGACATCGTGTGGCGGTAATCGACGTTCACGTATTCCTGCATTTTCTTGTGCGGCATGGTCTTGATCGGGCTGAAATACCGGTAATACACCGCCTGATCGGAAAACCGGTAGAACAGGCGGCGCATTTCTTCTTCGTCGGAGGGCTTGATCGCCCGGAAACGGACGGTCAGCAAATCCCGAAACCGGTGCGAGCAGGCGATCTTCTCGGGATACAGATGACCGGAATCCGGAAAATAAATCTGGTCGGCGTAGATCATCTTTTCTTCCTTGGCCTGGCGGACCAGTTCGGCCCGGTCGTCCGGATGGGCAATCTCGATGAGCGCCTGCGCCCGTTCGCGCAGGGTCTTGCCCATGAGCAGCGCCACGCCGTATTCCGTAACGACGATATCCATCGATTCGCGGTTCGTGAACTGAAAGGGGTACTGGTCCAGCGACAGCAGAATATTGGGCTTTCCCTTGCGGTTGCGGCTGGGCAGGGCAAAAATGCTCCGGCCGTTTCTGGAAAGCGCCGCGCCCATGAAAAGCTCCGCGACGTTGCCGGGACCCGCGGTTACGTTTCCTTTGCCGGTGTGGAGCGCGACGCAGCCGGTCAGGTCCACTTTCCGCGCCGGAAAAATCGCAATCATGTTGTCGTTGACCCCGATGGTGCGCGGATCCATCACAATATCCTGCGGCTGAAATTCCACAAGCGGATTCAAATCCAGCCAGGACATCAGCTCCTTGGTGCCCAGCACGTAGGAGGCGCAGGACTTGCCGCGGAAGATGTTTTTATAGCGGTTGGTCACGGCGCCGCTTTTCACCAGGTCCATCAGGGCGTCGGTGAAGAAGGGCGAATGCACGCCCAGGTTTTTTTTGGCGGCCAGGGACTTGGCCAGCGCCTCGTAAAGCGGCCCGATGCCGTAAGAGACGCAGCTTCCGTCGGGAATCATCGAGGCGACATTGGCCGCGATTTTGAGATACACGTCCTGCAGCGGCCAGCGCGCCAGGTAATACGGCGGTTCGGTCGCCTCGACCAGGTAATGGAAATCCGCCATGTTCACCAGCGTGTCGCCCATCGTCCGGGGAATCTGCGAATTGATTTCCCCAACGACGATCTGCGCCATTTCCATGGCCTGCCGCTCTACGGACGCGCCCACCAGGTAGGCGTAGCCGTTTTCGTCGGGAGGCGTCACCTGAATGAACGCCACGTCAATATGAATGGCGCCGGTCTTGAACAGCCAGGCCACCCGGGAGAAACGGCTGGGAATCAGGTCCACCCGTCCCTGACTGATGGCGTCCGAGGCGAGCCATCCCGAATAAAACGTCTTGAGGCGGAACTTCCGCGAGTAGCGCTCGTCGATCGCCACCGCGTCGCCCAGGCTGACCAGTTGAATCAGCTCCAGGTCCTGCAGGTTGTACTGCCGGGATTCCATCAGATTCCGGACCAGCGTGCGGGGCTCGGCCATTCCCGTTCCCAGGAAAATGCTCATTCCCGGATCAATTTTCTCCAGCACATCCGCGGGGGTAACGATTTTCTGCTTCCACATGCCGCTTTGCCCTTACTCGAAAAATTCTTTGTCCCGCCGGTACCAGTAGTCCGGAACCAGGCGGTACATCAGGCGGGAAAAAGGTCCGATATATTCGTTTTTTCTTTTGTCAAACTGGCAGGCATGAATGATCATGTCCTTGATCGCGTTTTTGTTGCCGCCCTTGTTGAAAATCGTGTAGGCGCAGGAAAACAGCGGGCTGTACATGTTTTTCTTTTCCAGATATTTGTAAACATTGCGAACCGTATTGGGGCCTTCCGGCGTGCCGTCGATCCGGCCCAGCACCTTCAAATTGGTTTCAATGGGGTTGCCGGTGTAAAGCTCGTAGAAATATTTCCCGTAGCGGTAGTTCTTGCTGGCCAGCGAGGAGACGGTGACATACATGTCGCCGACGCCCGCCTGGGACTGAAACGCCTGAAAACCGCCGCCCAGCAGGCGGCTAAGCGACCGGATTTCCACGCCCGAACGGGCGAAGATGGTTCCCGGAATCGAGTCCCCCAGATCCAGCGAATCCGCCAGGCCCTTGATGTTGGCCACGATGTTCTTCAGCGCGCCGCAGGCCTCCACGCCGATCATGTCGAAATTGTAATAGGCGTTGAGTTCCTTGCGGTTGAACATCAGCAGGTGGTCGCGGATGATATTGGCCGTTCGCCTCTTCCCCGCGACGGTCAGGCAAACCGGTTTTCCCAGCGCGATGTCCACGTCGAAAAAGGGGCCGCCAACGCAGGCCACCTGGCATTTATGCTCCAGGTTGTACAGATGATTGTGAATCAGCTGCGACGGCGTGATCAGCTCCGACGTGATTTCATCGGCGATCAGCCCCTTGATCGGCGAAATCAGGCAGGTGTCCCCCGCCTTCCGGTCGATCATCGGCTTGAGGTAATTCAGCAGCTCCGGCAGGCGGTTCATCGTCACGCACAGCAGGATGAAATCATTGTTCTCGACGATGTGCTCCAGGTCGTTGGTCGCGTAAACCTTCGGCCCCAGGCGCGGGACCCGGTCCATGCCCCCCGTCCGCAAGGCGAGGTCCTCGGTCAGGTGAATCGGGTTGATGTGGTCCCGGTTGATGGCCTTGCAGACGTCAGCGTTGTGGTAATAGATGGCAATTCGCTTGTTGTCGCGCCCCAGCTTGTAGGCAAAGGACGTTCCCAGCCGTCCCGGCCCGATAATGGCGACTCGTGTGGTATCTAAATTCGCTGCGATCATTTGCGCCCGTTCTTTATGGTAAATCATGGACTTCAAACACAAAATAAACTGTCCGGGTGCACCACCCTAATCATCTTTTAAAAAAAAGTAAAACAAAATTTGCCGGGGCACGGCTGTTTTTAGTTGCATTCTCAAAGGGGATTGTTTAAAAACCGGAAAAAAGAAAGAAAACAGCCCAAACGGCTGGAATGAGCAACCCCATGCCCCAGGAAATAATTCTGCATTACCCCAACGGCGCCGTCAGGGAAAAGAAGCGGCTATCGGACGGGAAACTGGAAGGCGAATACACGACCTATTTCCCGAGCGGACAGATCATGGCGCAGCTTTCTTTCCGCCGGGGAAAAAGAAACGGCCCCGCCGTCAGTTACTATTCCAGCGGACAGATTCGGGAAAAGGCGACGTTTGCCCAGGATAGAATCGACGGCCTGTACGTCTCCTACCACGAAAGCGGCCACGTGCGGGAAGAAGAGCCCTACCGCAACGGCAAACTGCACGGCGCCTACCGGCGCTATTTCAAAACCGGCGAGCTCAGGGAAGAGGAGCTTTTTCAAAACGGCAAGTTCGAAGGGGAATATGTCTGCTATTACAAAAGCGGACAAATCAAGGAAAAAGGTTTTTTTAAAAACGACAAGCGGCACGGCGATTACGTCGCCTACTTCAAAAACGGAAGCGTTCGGGAAAAAGCGGTTTACAAAAACGGCCGTCTTTCCGGCCGGTTTCTGACCTTTCGGGAGGACGGCTCTCCTTCGGACGAGGAGGCGGGAGACGAGGATGGAGCGCGGACCTGGGACGAAAAGGATGTTGCAGGCTTACTGCACGACCTGAGTCATTTCGACAAAAAGAAAAAATGATTTCCGCATAAAAAGGAGGGGCGTCATGATTCAAACCATACTGCTTCCCGTGGATGGATCGGCCAACAGCGGCAATGCGCTGGAGTACGGAGTCTATATCGCGCCGAAGCTCGGGGCCTCTCTGACGGGGCTTCATGTCATCGATGTGTTTTTGATTCAGGGGCCGATGATGACGGACGTTACCGCCACGGTCGGCATGCCTCCCTACGAAGGCTTTCTGGAGGCCGTCGAAACGTCCCTCAAAGAAAAAGCCGACGCCATTCTCGCGTCTTTCAAGCAGCGTTGCCGGGCGGCGGGCGTCGCCTGCGCCGCCAAAACGAATATCGGCAAAATCAGCGACACCATCATCGAGGAAGCCGAGAATGCGGATTTGATCCTGATGGCAAAAAAAGGGGAACACTTCCATCTGAAGGAAGGCGGCCTGATCGGATCGGTTGCCGAAGTCGTGATTCGAAAATCCGGAAAGCCCGTCCTCGTCACCCCGGAGTCCTATCGCGAAATCGAAAGCATGGGGCTGGCCTATGACGGCAGTCCTTCCGCCAAAAAAGCGCTGTCGCTTTCCCTGAATCTTTCCGAAAAAGCCCAATGGCCGATCACCGTCCTCGTCGTCAGTTCGGACGCGGCAAAAGCGGCGGATTTGTCCGCGCAGGTTGAAAACATGGCGCAGCAAGGCGTGGCGGACTGTGAAGTCATCGTCTCTTCCGGAAAGGAATCCGAGGAGATTCTGAAATTCATCAAGCAGGGTTCCGTTGAACTGATGGTGATGGGCGCCTACGGACACAACCGCGTGCGCGAATGGCTGCTGGGAAGCACCACCTCCACCATTCTTCAGAAAAGCCCTATTCCGGTGCTGCTGATCCGCTGAAAAGAGCCGCCGCCGCGTTTTTCAAAGGCTCCAGCGCGTCATAGCGGGTCAGATCATACTGAATCGGCGTGAGGGTGACATAGCCCGCGGCAAGCGCTCCGACATCCGTTTCGATGTCGTGCGCCCCTTCCGCTTTCTCTCCCGACATCCAGTAGTAAACATGATCGCGCGGGTCCACGCGCTTCTCGAAGGTCTCGATGGTCCGGCCCTTTCCCTGGCGCACCACCGCGATGCCCCGGATTTTCTCCGGCGGAAGAAAGGGTATGTTGACATTGAACGCACCGGCGGCAAAGAGAGTGTCGGCGGCGATAAGCCGGACCAGTTGACGGGCCGTTCGCGCCGCAAACGAAAAATCCGCTTCCCGGTGCGTGTCGAGAGAGACGGCCATCGATGTTACGCCCATCATGGCCGCCTCCGTCGCGGCGGAGACGGTTCCCGAATAAATCAGATTATTGCCGCAGTTGGCGCCGCGATTGATGCCGGAAACCACCATGTCCGGCCGCCAGCCCGCCAGTTCCTTGATGCCGATTTTCACGCAGTCCGCCGGCGTTCCGCAGACGGCATATCCCAGAAATCCGCCGCCCTTGGCGGCGCTGCGGACCATCAGCGGACGGGAAAGCGTGATGGCGTGCCCCACGGCGGACTGTTCTGTCTCCGGCGCGACAATCAGGCATTCGGCATCCTTGGAGAGCTCTTCGTAAAGAGCGGCCAGCCCCCGCGCGTAAATCCCGTCGTCATTCGTCAATAAAATTCGCATCTCATCACTCGTCGCTCGCAGGGAGCGGTCGCGACCATCCTTACGGGTGGCAAGCCGTTCCCTACATTCAGCCTATCGCCCATTGCCTATGACCTATTACCTCTTTTTTTCTATCCACCATCCACTATTCACTATCCGTCCCTACCGGACCTGCACAATTTCCCCGTCCTGCACCTTCAAAATCAATGCCTCTTTTTGCGCCACGCGGCCGCCGCCGAAAGAAATGACGCCCGTGGCGCCTTGAATATCCTTCGTCGCCAGCAGCGCCTGCGCAAACCCGTCGCGGGTTTCAATTTCGGGATCCTCCAAAATATTCAGGACCAGTCTCATCGTGTCATAGGCCAGCGCTTCCATCGTCTGCGGCTCACGGTTGTAAACGGCCCGGTAGGCATCCGCAAAATTCACGGTTTCCGCCGCCAAACCGCGGGCATAAAAGCTGTCCGCGAAAAAAGCCCCTTCCATGTATCCGTTTCCCTTGCGCAGCAGGTCGGGCGTATTCCACAAACTGGTCCCGAAAATCCTTATCTTCCTGACATTGTAAAAAGCAAGCTGCGCCGTGATCATTCTCGCACGAAAAGCCGAATCCGGAATAAACAGGCCTTCGAGTTCCGCCGGCATTTCTTCTTCGCCCCGGGCGTCCGGGAATCTCGATGCCTTGTCCTTTTTCCCGACGAGTTTTTTAATCTGCTGCCTGAAGTCGGTCTGCGCCATGGGGTACGCAACCGACCGCGCAACCCTGCCCCCGTTTTTGTGAACGTCGGCGCAAAAAAGCCGGTTCATCCCCTCTCCGTATTCATCCCCGGGATACAGGGTGCCGAACACGTTGATCCGCAGCTCGTTTACCGCATAATCCGCCAGGGCTTCCGCCTGCTGCTCCGGCGTCAGAAAATGCTGAAACACCTGGTCGCCCGCCTTCGTGACGCCCTCTTTGGGCGTGATCAAAATCACCGGGACCCGCCGTTGCTGGGCCTCCACGGCGGCGGCTTCCGCCTCGGCGGCGCCGGAAACAGCGATGATCGCCACGACATTTTCCCCGTCGGCCAGATGGGCGATCGCTTTTTTCATCATGGCCGGATCGGCGCCTGAGTCGGCGGTGACGATTCCCGGGGAAAACGGAGAACGGGCCCTGAACTGCCGCGCGGACAGCATGACGGCATCTTTCGCCTTTTTCCCCTCACCGGCAAAACGTCCGCTCAGCGGAAAAGCGCAACCGACCGTATGGCGTTTCACGGATTCGGAAGACGCGCCTGCGCTCATCGGCTGCTGCGTAAATCCCAAAAGCAGCAGGGACAGAACAAAAACGGACATGGCCGACAGACAAGAATCATTCATGACGATTTCCCCTTCTACGGGGATGCTACAATATTTTTGCGGCAAAAAAAAGCCCGAAGCCGCGTCACGCGGCTTCGGGCCCGTTTTCTCACGATTTATTTTTTCACTTCTTCAAAATCCGCGTCCACGACATCGTCGTCCTTCTTGCCGGCAGACGCATCAGCGCCCGCGGCTCCCGCACCGCCCGCCGCGCCCGGTCCGCCGGCGCCGCCCGCGGTCTTGGCGTACATGGCTTCCGCCAGTTTGTGCGACACGTTCATCAGTTCGTCCTGCGTCTTCTTGATCGCGTCGAGATCGTCGCCTTCAATGGCCTTCTTCACTTTGGCGATGGCGTCTTCAATCCTGGATTTCTCCGACGCATCCACTTTGTCGCCGAACTCCTTGATGTTCTTTTCCACGGAATAGACCATCGTATCGGCCTGGTTTCGGGCCTCGATCAGCTCCTTGCGGCGCTTGTCGTCTTCCGCGTGCATCTCCGCGTCTTTGACCAGCTTTTCAATTTCCGCTTCGGACAGTCCGCTGGACGCGGTGATTTTGATGCTCTGCTCCTTGCCGGTGCCGAGGTCCTTGGCGCCGACATGAACGATGCCGTTGGCGTCAATGTCGAAGGTCACTTCAATCTGCGGCACGCCGCGCGGCGCGGGCGGAATGCCCACCAGCTCAAAGCGCCCCAGCGTCCGGTTGTCCCCGGCCATCTGGCGTTCGCCCTGCAGCACGTGAATGCTGACCGCAGGCTGGTTGTCCGCCGCCGTCGAAAAGATCTGGCTTTTCTTGCTGGGAATGGTCGTGTTCTTTTCAATCAGCCGCGTCATCACGCCGCCCAGCGTTTCAATGCCCAGTGAAAGCGGGGTCACATCCAAAAGCAGAACGTCTTTGACGTCGCCCGCCAAAACACCGCCCTGAATGGCCGCGCCAACCGCCACGACTTCGTCGGGATTGACGCCCTTGTGAGGCTCCTTGCCGAAAATCTCCTTCACCTTCTGCTGAACGCGCGGCATGCGGGTCATGCCGCCGACCAGAATCACCTCGTTGACGTCCCTGGGGGAAAGACCCGCGTCTTTGAGCGCGGTCTGGCAGGGCCCGGTGACCTTGTCGATCAGGTCCTCCACCAGCGATTCGAGCTTGGCCCGCGTCAATTTGATGTTCATGTGCTTGGGACCCGACGCGTCCGCCGTGATAAACGGCAGGTTGATGTCCGTCTCCATCGTGGTGGAGAGTTCCATCTTGGCCTTTTCCGCCGCTTCTTTCAGCCGCTGCAGCGCCATCTTGTCGGTCCTGAGATCGATGCCCTGGTCCTTCTTGAACTCCGCGACCAGATAATCCATGACGCGCTGGTCGAAATCCTCTCCGCCCAGATGCGTATCGCCGTTGGTCGATTTGACTTCAAACACGCCGTCGCCCAGCTCCAGAATGGAAATATCAAAGGTTCCGCCGCCCAGGTCAAACACGGCGATTTTTTCATCCTTCTTTTTGTCCAGGCCGTAGGCCAGCGCCGCGGCCGTCGGCTCGTTGATGATGCGCAAAACGTTCAGACCGGCGATCTTGCCCGCGTCCTTGGTCGCCTGGCGCTGCGAATCGTTAAAGTAAGCCGGAACCGTGATGACGGCATCGTTGACTTTCTCGCCCAGGTAATCTTCCGCCGTCTGCTTCATTTTGGTGAGAATCATCGCGGAAATTTCCGCCGGGGAGTAATTCTTGCCCCGCACGGTGACCTGCGCGTCGCCGTTGGCCGCTTCCGTGATCTTGTAGGCGGATATTTTCACGTCGTACTGAATCTCTTTGGAGTTATATTTTCTGCCGATCATTCTTTTCACGGCATAAACGGTGTTTTCCGAGTTGGTGATCGCCTGCCTTCTGGCCACCTGGCCCACCAGGCGTTCGCCGCTTTCCGTGATGGCAATGACGGACGGCGTAGTGCGGTTGCCTTCCTGATTGGCAATCACGACCGGGTCGCCCCCTTCCATAATCGCCACGCACGAGTTGGTTGTTCCTAAATCAATTCCGATAATCTTTCCCATGTTATTCCTCCTTATTCTCCATTGGCCTCTTGGTTTTTCCACCCGTCGCTTTTGCCGGTATTTTTGCACACGCAGACCCTCGACGGCCGGATCAGCCTGCCGTTGAGCAGATAGCCTTTTTCCATCTCACTGACCACCTGATTGTCTTCATGATCCGGGCTTTCCATCTGCATCAGCGCTTCATGGATATTGGGGTCGAAATTCACCCCTACACTTTCAATTCTCTCCACGCCGTGCTTTTTCAGGCAGCACAGAAGCTGTTCCTGAATCAGCGCCACGCCGTCGCGGAACGCCTGCGCGTCGTCCGTGTCCTTGTGCTCCAGCGCGCGGTCCAGGCTGTCCAGAAACGGCAGGATGTCCCTGATCAAATCCTCCTTGCCGTATTTGACGATGTCGGCGCGCTCCCTTGCCGCCCGCTTCCGGTAGTTGTCCAGATCGGCCGCGGCCCGCAGGTAGCGGTCGTAATTTTCTTTGGACTCTTTTTCCCTCGCGGAAAGCTCATTCTTCAGCGCGCTTACATCATCCGGACAAAACGGGGTTTCCTGTTCTTCCGCCTGAACCTTTTCGCCGGTTTCGATTTTTATTTTTTTCTCAACAGTTTCTTTTTTTGTCTTCACTTCCGCTCCTGAAACTTATGATTTGAGATCCGGCTTCTGGAATAATTTGATGTCCACCAGTTCGCAAATCGCGTGGCCGACGGTGATGTGCGTTTCCTGGATTCGCGCCGTGCTGCCGGAGGAGACGTTCAGCGAAAAATCCGCCATTTTTGCAATCGGCCCGCCGTCTTTTCCCGTGAGCGCAAACGTAATCATCTCCATCTTTTTGGCGGCCTCCAGTCCCTTGAGAACGTTTGGCGAATTGCCGCTGGTGCTGATTCCCCAGGCCACATCGCCCGCCTGTCCCAGCGCCCGGATCTGTTTGGCAAAAATTTCCGAAAAATCGTAATCGTTGCCGATGCTGGTGATGATGGACGTGTCCGTCGTCAAAGCAATTGCCGGCAGCGGCGGCCTCTCGATGATAAAGCGGTTGACGAATTCCGCGGCAATATGCTGAGCGTCCGCGGCTGAGCCTCCGTTGCCGAAAATGAGGATTTTATTGCCCGCCTTCAAAGCCGTGGTCAGAACCTCGATAACATTGACCAGATTCACCAGATTGTCGTTTAGAAACGCCTCTTTGACCCTGCAGCTTTCCCGAAATAATTTGACCACATGATCTTTCACGGCAATTTTTCCCCAGTTCCTTTTAAAAACACCTGCTTAAAGCGGCCTTAATATAAGAACGGGCTCATGACGTGTCAAGGGCGGAAGGTCCGGCAAAGCCCCCCTTGACAACAAAATTTTCATCCCTATATTTTGAGCAAGAGAGCAAAATAGGCAATGAGAGCAAATGCTTACAAAAACAAGTCAAGGAAAGGAGGAAAGTTTATGTTCACCCCTGGTATATGGAGATTTCGAAGATTGTCCGACACGATGCCGGAAATGTTGAACCTGCAGCGGGAAATGAACCGGCTTTTTTCCAACATGGGACAAAAGTCGCCTCAGGAATATCCCGCGGTCAACATCTGGGAAAAAGGCGGTTCGGCAGTGATTACAGCGGAGCTTCCCGGAATTGATCCTGAAAAGCTGGACATTTCCGTATCCGGAGACACGGTAACCATTTCCGGCGAGGCGCTTCGGGAAACGCTGGCCGAAGGCGAAATCTATCTGCGTCAGGAAAGAGGCATCGGAAACTTCAAGCGCAATATTCAACTGCCCTTTCAGATCAACGCGCAGGAGGTCGAGGCCCGTTACGAAAAAGGAATTCTGGTTATTGTGCTTCCCAGAGTAAAAGAAGATTTACCCAAGAAAATCAAGATTCAATAGCGGAAAGGAGGTCTAAGTCCATGTTAGAAAAAGATATTCAGAAAACAGAAAACGTATCCGCAACGGAACGCATTCGCAACGTCAAAACGTTCGTGCCGCGCGTCGATATTTATGAAAATAAAGATTCCCTCTTTTTGCTGGCCGACATGCCGGGCGTCGATGAAAATACGGTGGACATTGAACTCGAGAAAAATGTTCTAACCATCACTGGGCGCGTTGAAAACGGACATGTCAAGGACGCGGCGATGATGTACTCCGAGTATGAAATCGGCGACTATGAAAGGGTGTTCACCCTGTCGGACCGGATCGACCGGGATAAAATCGTCGCCACCGTCAAGAACGGCGTTCTGAGACTGGAGCTGCCGAAAGCGGAAGAAGTGAAACCGAAAAAGATTGCGATCAAGGCGGCATAACGTAGTGGATGGTAAACAAACAGGCGAGAGGCCATGGGCGATAGGCAAGAAGTGAAAAGCGGAAAGTGATGAGTGAAAAGAGAGGCGAGGGGCCATAGGTCAGAGGTAATGGGTAATAAGGGAAAAGCTCATGGCTCATACCTTTCGATTTGATTAGGGTAACAATACAGCGTGTCATGATGAGCCTGTCGAGTGGTGAGCTTGTCGAACCATGACAGTGCCCGACGCCGACCCTTTAGATCCAAAAGAAAGGAGGATATGATGATGAGAATAAAAAATCTGCTGCCCACCATTGCAAGGCCTGCGGCAAGAGATGACGATCATCCCTTCTATTCTTTGCAGCGCCAAATGAATAGTTTGTTTGATGATTTCCTTGCCGGATTTGAAGCCGCGCCGCGCGCGCTTTCCGCCGGAGGATTCGGAGCGTTCATCCCGTCGGTGGACGTCAAGGAAAGCGACAAGGATTTTGTGATCCGCGCGGAGCTTCCCGGCGTGGAGGAAAAAGATATTGAAGTAACGATCACCGGCGATTCAGTAACAATCAAAGGCGAAAAGAAGGAAGAAAAGGAAGACAAGGGGAAAAATTATTACTACATGGAGCGCTCTTACGGCTCTTTCAACCGCGTGATCCCTCTGGCCGGGGAAACCGACGCGAACAAGGCGTCCGCCGGCTTTAAAAACGGCGTCCTGAACATTTGCATTCCGAAAATCCAGTCGGCTAAAGCCAAAGGGACCAAGGTTCCCATCAAAGCGGGGTAGAAGAAGGCTGAAGTTCAAGACAACATGGATTACCGCCGCCCTTCACCTGACGGGCGGCGGTTTTTTTACTCGTTGCTTTCTTGTTGCATTTCCCCGCCCGGACTGCTAAATCCGCGGCAGGAAAAACGACAGGAACCTGTTTTATGAATACGAACGTCCCCGAAAAATATCCGCGCGTTCAGGAAATCTCCGACGCCCAGCGCATCCGCATCGTCAAAGAGATTTTCTCCACCGTGACCGGAAAATACGACTTTTTAAACCGTCTGCTGAGCCTTCGGCGCGACGTGGCCTGGCGCAAATTCGCCGCAAAAAAAATGCGGTTCTTTCAAACACGGCGGTATCTGGACGTCGCCTGCGGAACGGGGGATCTTTCAATTGCGGCGGCCCACATGCATCCGGATATTTCCGTCACCGGCCTTGACTTTGTCAACGAGATGGTGGCGGCGGCCAAAGATAAGGTTCAGAAGAAAAACCTTGCCGGACGGATTCAAATCATGGAAGGCGACGCCCTTCATCTGCCTTTTGAAGACAACCGCTTCGACGTCGCGGGCATCGCCTTCGGCATCCGCAACATTCCCGACCGCGCCCGCGCGCTTTCCGAAATGCTTCGCGTCGTCGTCCCCGGCGGACAGGTCATGATTCTGGAGATGACCTTTGTCCAAAACCGTTTTTTCAAATGGATTTATTATGTTTATCTGAATTTTCTGCTGCCCGCGTTTGCAAAAATCTTTTCCAAAAACCCCGCCGCCTACACCTACCTGGCCGATTCCATCATGAATTTCCCGTCTCCCGGACAATTTGCAAAAATTCTCGAAGAAGCGGGCATGGTCCATGTGGAAAAATATTCCCTGACCTTCGGCATCACCTGGCTGCATGTGGGAAGAAAGGCAATGGGCAATAGGCAATAGGCTATAGGCTATGGGCTATGGGCTATAGGATTTGTTGCCTATGGCCTATCGCCCCTGGCCCCTCGCCTGTTTCTCACACATTCGTCGGAATGGAGCGTTCGATGTTGCCCAGCGCCGATTCGGCCGCCCGGGCCAGCTCCTCGTCATGATCATGATTCAGCGCGAACACGCGGAAGTGCCGGACGCGGGCCGGAATGAACCGGTAGATTTCATTGAGCGGTTCGGGTGACGTTTTGCCCGTGACGGGATTGAAGATATTGATGCGTTTGCCCGGTTCGGCGATCGGATTGAGCGGACGCGGGTCCTGCGTGGCAACGTCCACGCGAAACGGCAGGCGCTGAAGCGAGGCGGGCAGGCATTCCCGAACTCTCGCCTCATAGTTTTGGGCGCCGACAAACTCCGTCCCCCGCTGCATCGAATCGACGGAGATTTCGGCGGCAAAAGACATCTTCCACTTCAGCCGCCTTGCAAAAATCTTCCGCCACTCCAGAGCCAGTTTTTTGCGGCGCGCGTCTTTGACGGAAAGCCAGCCCCGCACCTCGCTGAACAGCGACCACTCGTCGCAGCCCAGGTATGCGTCAAGATGCTTTGATGGATTTTCCGGATACATCAGGCGCAGCGTTTCGGAAAAAATTTCCTGCAGGTGCAGATCCAGCGCGCGCGTCGTGCGGTGAAAATACACGTTGCTGTAGAGATTCAGGCGGGCGTTGAGAAAGCGCCGAAGCGCCGAGATGCCGGATTGATGAAGCGCGAGGCCGTCTTTGGTGAAAAACGTGTAGTAGCGCAGGCGCGGCACATCGACCATGTCGAGCGAAAAGCCGGTCATGTACGCATCGCGCTGAACATAGTCCAGGTTATCGACCGTATAGATGCCGGAAAACAACTGGCGCAGCCAGACCAGCCAGCGCGGCTGCCGGGGCTCCTCGCCTTCGCCCGGCATTTTGATCAGAAAGGCCACCTGCCGCGGATCAAGCTTTTCCCCTCGGGCGAAAGGTCCGGAAGGGCTGCGGGAAATCTTTGAAAGGAGAGCCCCCAGCTTCTTCACGATGATCTGCCGGCCCATATCCTCGTGCGTCAGGTCCCAGTCGGAAAGATAATGCTCGTCAAAAAAATGGCCGAAGGGTCCGTGCCCCACGTCGTGCAGCAGCCCCGCGAGACGAAGCAGTTCCTCGACGTAATGCATCGACGGAACATCCCGGCACACTTCCTTGAGGCTGGGGTAAAGATGACGGGCAAATTCTCCGGCGACATGCATGGCGCCCAGAGAATGCTGAAAACGGGTGTGCTCCGCCGCCGGATAAACCCAGCGGGCGCTCTGCAGCTGGTAAATGCGCCGAAGCCTCTGCATCCAGGGAGAGTCGATGATGTCCTTTTCCGTTTTTTCCGCGGGGTCGGACTCCCGGGGCGCCGTGAAAAACGCATAGGAGTGGATCGGATCGGCTATCAGCGCCATTCCGTCATACACGTTGGAGGGGAAATCTCTCTTGTCCATGGTGAGCATTTACAATATTATGCCTCAAAGATCAATTCGGTAATTGGGGAAGACGGGGAAAGTGATGAGTGATGAGTGAAAAGACAGGTAATGCCCTTCGACGGGCTCAGGGTGACAACCTGCTTTTTCACGAGCCTGTCTTGGGTTGGCGGGCCTGAAGGCCCGCCCTACATAAACATCGCTATCTCACCCAAACAATGTAGCCCGGGTCTTTAGACCCGGCAATGGCGGGCCTGAAGGCCCGCCCTACATATCATTACTCGTTGCTCATCACTCTGAGAGTTGACAGATTCCATCAATGTGGTATCAAGACGGCCGCAGGGCACACACAACTTTCTTGCGGAGTAATTCTTCATGAAGACTTTTTTTGATCCCGCGTCCATTGCCGTCATCGGTGCAACTCCGCGCGAAAACAGTTTGGGCAGCCAGCTTCTCGTGAACCTCAGCCTGGGCTTCACGGGCAGCGTGTATCCCGTCAATCCAAACTACACTGAGATCCGGTCCCTGCCCTGCTTTCCAACGGCGGAGAACATCCCCGGCCCGGTGGATCTGGCCCTCGTCATCGTCCCCGCGCCTTCCGTCCCCGAAGCGCTTGCCGCCTGCGGGCGCAAGGGCATTCGGCGCGTCATCATCGAAAGCGCGGGCTTTGCCGAAACCGGCCCCGCGGGCCGCGCGCTGCAGGAGCGCTGCCTTGCCGTCGCCCGGAAAGCGGGCATCCGCCTCTGGGGCCCCAACTGCATGGGCCTGGTGGACATTCCCCGAAAATTCTTTTTTACGTTCATGCACCCCAACATTCACAGTGACGGCCTGATCGCGGGGCGCATTTCCATGGTCGTGCAGAGCGGCATGCTCTCCGCCGGCTTTCTGGCCGATCTGATGAGCGAGCGGGCCGTGGGCATCGCCAAGGCCTGCTCCATCGGCAACAAAATGGACATCGACGAATGCGATGTACTGGAATACCTGCTGGAAGACGAGGAAACCGACGCCATTGCCCTTTATCTGGAATCCATCGTGAGGGGGCGCAGATTTCTGGAGCTGGCGGACCGGGCAAGAAAGCCGATCGTCCTGCTCAAGGGTGGCAAAAGCAGGTCCGGCGCCAAGGCCGCCCTTTCCCACACCTCGAGCCTGGCCGGAAACGCGAGGCTTCAGGATTCGCTCCTGTCGCTCGCCGGCGTGACGCTCGCGCGGGACTTTCACCAGATGATGGAAGTCACGCGGGCGCTGGCCATGATCGGCCACACCCCGAAGCGGTGCCGAACGGCCATTTTGACCTTCAGCGGCGGCGCGGGCATTCTGTCCTGCGATCTGGTCGAACAGCATGGGCTTAGCGTCGCGGATCTTTCCGCGTCAACCATAAAAGAACTGGCCAATATCTTTCCCGACTGGATGCCTGCCGAAAACCCCGTGGACCTGTTTCCCGCGTTTGCCGGGAAAGGCGCGCTGGCCGCCTATGTCGGGGCTTTCAACGCCCTGGTGAAGGACCCGAAAGTGGATGTCCTCTTTATGCACTTCTTCGTCGGCCTCTACCCCAACTATGAAAAGCTGAAAAATTTCAAGGCGGCGGCGGACCGTGAAGGAAAAGTTTTGATCATCTGGGTCATCGGCCGGCGCGACGCGCTTCGAGCCTTCAAACGCGAGGCCCAGGAGTGCGGAATTCCCGCCCACGGAGAACTGTTTCGCGCGGTCGAGTGCCTGGCCTGCGCTTCACGCTGCAAGCCGCGCAAAAGGACTTTATCACTTGCGGCCGCCGGACGGGCAAAACTGCCGCCAAAGGCCGCGGCGGTTCTTTCCTCCTGCCCGGAGCCCATCTGGGATGAATACGACAGCAAGCGTCTGTTGAAAATCTGCGGCATCCCGACCGTGAAAGAAAAAATTGTTTCTTCGGCGGCCGGCGCGGTTGAAGCCGCGCGCGAAATTGGCTTTCCAGTCGTCCTCAAAGGACTTGCCGAAGGACAGGTGCACAAAACGGAATCGGGTCTGGTCCGGCTGGGCCTTTCGTCGTCTTCAGAAATCAGGGCGGCGTATGCCGATCTGGCAAAAAAGCTGAAGGGAAAAGAAAGAATTCTGCTGCAGAAGCAGATGCCTGTGGAATATGAACTGATCGCCGGCGTGCTCCGCGACGAGCAGTTCGGCCCCTGCGTGATGTTCGGCCTGGGAGGTATTTTTGCCGAGCTGCAAAAGGACGTCGTCTTCGCACCCGCGCCTCTTTCCGCATCCACCGCCCGTGAACTGATCGGGCGCATCTCCGGCAAAAAACTTCTTCAGGGTTTCCGCGGCGGAAAGCCGCTGGACATGAAAATCATGGCGGATATTCTCGTCAACCTGGGCAACCTTGCCGCCGCCTGCCCGGACATCGGGCAGATCGACGTCAACCCGCTCGTGGTCTATCGGGGAAAGCCCATCGCCGTCGATGCAACAGTGGTGAGAAGTGAAAAGTGATGAGCAATGAGGCTGTAGGGCGCGGTCCCCGAACGCGCCTCTTCTCGGAATGTTCGGGGATAACCTATGGTCACGCGACAGTCCCTACAATATCCACTCATTGCTCGTTGCTAAAAAATAGCGCGCCGTCCCTATTTTCCCATCTTTCCCTTTCCATCTTTTACCTTGATTTTAATCCATAAAAGGCTACGATGTAGCTACGTAAATTAGAAGATGCAGCATATGCCAGACACTGTGATTCGTTCAAGGATTGACGCAACACTCAAAATCGAAGCCCAAACGCTCTTAAACAGGCTGGGGCTTTCCATGAGCGATGCTATTCGGCTTTTTATTCACCAAGTTGTTGAAGAAAAGGGATTGCCCTTCCAAGTAAAGCTTTCAAAACAGGCCGCGAGTGAACATGACACATGGTTTCGACAACAAATACATGCTGCCATTGAGGATGCAGATAATCCCGCGACCGTCTTTATTCCCCATGAACAGATACAAAAAAAGTGGAATGCTAAACGCAAGGATCTGGCGAAGCAAATCAAACAGGTGAATCAATCTTGATTATAGAATGGCTGCCGGGCGCAAATCAAGACTTTGAGAGTATCGTAGAATATATCGCTGATGATAATCCAATTGCGGCCATTGAACAAGGAGATGAAATTGAAAATCAGTTATCTTTGCTCATAACCCATCCCAAAATGGGACACCCAGTGCGCGTAAAAGGAACCAGAGAGATTGTTATTGTGAGGACACCATACATTGCTGTCTATCGAATTAAAGGAAAAATCATTCAAATCTTACGTGTGCTGCACGGTGCACAAAAGTGGCCAAAGCGATTATTGCCTTAGCATATAGTAGTAGGCCGTCAAGACCTGACCCCCATTTTCCGTCTTTTCCTACCATCCACCATTCACTATGCACCACCCACTTCTTTTCCTCCTATAGCCTCTAGCCCATCGCCCCTAACCTGTTACCCATTTTTTATTAAAAAAGCCCGGCGGTTTTCACCGCCGGGCTCCGTTTTACCTTCAGACTTCAGCCTTTGGCCTTCAGTCTTTTTTCAGCTTCCGCTAGAAGGTCAGCGTCAGCTTGTTGATGAGCAGCAAATTGTCCTGCAGTTCATTGTTAACAAAAACATTTCCCTGGAAGTATTTGCCTACCATCCAGTAACCGCCGCCCAGCATATAGGACAGGTTGTTGGTGATTTTGTACGTGGCCGTCAGATCGATTTCCTGGCCGTAATCTCTGTTGTCGAAATTAAAACCCAGGCTCTTTTCGGCTCTGGCCCAGGAGTAAGACAGACCGATGTCCAGTTTCTCGATCGGACGAACGCCGATGCGGGCCTGGATGAAATAGGCATTCATCATCGGAGCGGTCATGTTCGTGCCGGCATAACCGTTGATATTTCCCGCCCAGTAGTTCAGGTCATTGTTGAACATGATCAAACAGGGATTCCAGTCACGGCCGCCTGACAAACCACCTTCGATTTTGTCCGCGGTTCCTTCATCATCGCCCGTGGCGAAAGCAAACGTACCGCCCGCATAGAACATTCCGAAATCGGCCGTTGCATCGAGCCAACCGCTGTAAGCATTGAGATCAACATCCTGAGGCAGTCCTCCCAGTAAAGGACTCATCCATCCTTCCCATTTCTGCGCTTTACCCTGCGCCCAGGTGAATTCCGCCTGTAGAGCAACCGGACCTACCTTGGCTTTGACATAAGGAACAAGAGCATACTGCAGCGTCGTAAGACCAGCGCTATCCGCAAGACCCGGAATGGTTCCAACTACATTTCTGTTCCTTGCATTGCGAATGTGCTTGAACAGCAAGCCGGTATCGCCGCCCTTCCAGCCATATCTTACAAACGCTGTATAGAAACTGTCGTCCCGATCTGCAGCATTCGACGCATTAATCGCTGTCCTGCTCTGTTCGCCGTCGGGGTTTTTGCCCATCTGCAAACCGATTCCAAGTGAACCGATGGGCAAATAATAAGCGATTTTACCCAGCGGCTGTGAGCTGTCGCCGTATACCGTACCCCACGCACCATCGATCTGGTAACCAACATTGAACAGACCGATCGGCGAAGCATAGCTGACATACAGCAAATCGAAAGCGATGTTTTCATTTTCAGCTCTGGTGCCGGCCGACAAAATGTCAGCTGCAGCTGCACCACCTACGGGAACTGATCTCGAAGCGCCCCACGCTCTTTCCATTACATCCGCACGGGCAATCAGGCTCAGGCCCGGAGAAACAACAAACTGCGTACCCAGACGAAGTCTCTGGAAGTAGAAAGCGGTGCTGGGATTGCCGCTCGTCGTGCTCTTTGTAAGATTTGTTTTATCCAAATACAACCCTGCCGCGTAATACTCGCCGCTGAATTTTACATCCAGGGCCATCGCTGACGTGCTGAAGGCGACAATCAACCCCAGTGACAGCAAAACTAACCAAAATCTCTTCATTTTTTCCTCCTTAAGTATCTAGAGTCAAAAAATTTCCGCCTTTTTTCTCAAAACGGGCATTTCTTGAAAAAAGGCGCTTCCACTTCCACCGCATATTCTGAAACCTTCGCAAAACCAATCATTTTTGTCATTCCGGGCTTGACCCGGAATCCAGCTTTTCCAAGACTGGATACCGGCTTCCGCCGGTATGACGCAATAAATTAATTTTCAAAGATCTCCTGCCCAACCTTGGGCCGCCAAACATGCGGCGCGAAACTAGCTTGGCTTCCTGTTGTTGTCAAGATTTATTTCCTGACATAAAATCGCCTCGCCTGCCCGTTTACTAGCAACACCGGTGCCATATTTTAACATTTCATTCCCAGATTGGACTGGAGGCTGTTTCGAAGTCGGGCAAAAAGTTCCAGCCGCAGAGAAACTCATCTATTAATTTAATTTTATTTACTTTTATAGAATAAATTACCGGCGGAAAACTCTTTCGGGCTGTTTTATTTTTTACCACATCTGTTGCGGCAATGACAACAAACCGCCCAAAAAGCTCTTGAGGTGGTATTTTTTGTGGTTTTTTTGACACAGATGTATGGGGGAAGGGGTAATGGGTCAGGGGTTAGGGGTCATGGGGTGCAAAGAAAGGCGATCAGTGGAAAGACAGGCAATGGACAATAAGAGAAAAGTGGAAAGCAATGAGTGGCAAGGAATAAAAATCAGGCTGAAGACAAAGATATTGCAGGGACTGTTTCCCGAACAGTCCGAAAAGCGGCGCGTTCAGGGACCGCGCCCTACAGACTCGTTTCTTGTCACTCGTTGCTTTTTTCATATAGTCAATCCTTCAGGATTCTGGTATGAAACACGAAATGATTCCCCATCGGGGAGAAAGGGAGGATGCAATTATGTCGAAATCGAAGGATGTGAAAAAAGATTCCAAGAAGAAACCGGGCAAATCCCTCAAAGAGAAAAAAGAAGCCAAGAAGCTGAAAAAAGCGGGAAAAGAGTAAAAAAACAATAGGCTATGGGCGATAGGCTATAGGGAAAAGACGATAGGTTGTGGGTGATAGGCAACAAATCCCATAGCCCATCACCTCTCGCCTCTGGCCTGTCTTTTTACTACGCACCACCACCCCCGACGCACTGCGTCACCCCCGCCGGCGGGGGACATATAAGGAAAGTAAATGAAAATTAAATTTCTCGGGGCCGCGAGAACGGTCACCGGGTCGTGTTTTGTTATTGAAACTGGTTCGGCGCGGTTTGCCGTTGACTGCGGCATGCACCAGGGGTCTGATGCCATTGAAAAACGCAATCTGGACATTGCGCCTTATGATCCGGCGCATATCGACTTTTTTCTTCTCACTCACGCGCACATCGACCATTCGGGACTGCTGCCGCGCATGGTCGCGAGCGGTTTTCACGGGCCGGTTTACACGACGGAGCCGACCGCCGACCTTGTGAACATCCTTCTGCTGGACAGTGCGCACATTCAGGAGGTGGAGGCGGAAGGGAAAAACAAAAGGCTGCGCCGGACCGGCTTAAAGGCCGACGCGCTGGCCCTGTACACCACGGCAGACGCGGAGGCGGTGGCCCCCCTGATCAAGACCCGCAAGTACGGCGAGATGTTCAGCCCGGCCCCCGGCATTCGCGTCCGCTTCCACGACGCAGGCCACATTCTGGGATCGGCCATGGTGGAACTCTTTATCGAAGAAAACGGCGCAGCGGTAAAGCTGGTTTTCTCCGGCGACATCGGCCGCCCCAATCAGCTCCTGATGAAGGACGCAAGCCTGGTGACGCAGGCCGATTTTCTGTTTATGGAATCGACCTACGGCAACCGCAACCACAAAGGCGAACAGGAAAGCCTCGACGAACTGGCCGAGGC
>JAQUVQ010000071.1 GCA_028693285.1 Smithellaceae bacterium | reverse complement strand
ACCATCAGGATGCCCCGCGAATAGTTTTCCGCGATCCGCCGGTCGTCGGGAATCGTAAGCAGGATGGGAATCCCTTCTTTTTCGCAAAAATGCTGCACGCGATCGTCTCCGCTGCCCATTCGGTTGACGATGACGCCGAAGGGAAGGTCAAGCTCCCTCACCATGTCCACGGCCAGTGTCAGGTCATGCATGCCGAAAGGCGTGGGTTCGGTAACCAGAAGCACCATGTCCGTATCCCGGACGACGGCGATCACCGGGCATGACGTGCCGGGCGGAGCGTCCAGGATGGCGTCGGCCGCGGCGGGAAGTTCGGCTTTCACGGCGCGGATGAGCGGCGGGGCCAGCGCCACGCCCACGTCGAGTCTGCCCGTGACCAGTGTGATATGGCCCGCGCGGGAGGTTTCGACGACGCCGATGCGACGGTCCTTTTCGGTAATCGCTCTGGGCGGGCATACCAGCGTGCAGCCGCCGCAGCCGTGGCACATTTCCGGAAAAACAAGGGGGGTTGTACCGAAGGTCACGATCGCGGAGAACCGGCAGATTTTCGAGCATTCGCCGCAGCCGTCGCAGAGCGTCTCGTCCACAACGGGAACGGGAATGCCGACCACTTTTTCCGCCGGTCCGGATGTTTTTAAAAACAGATGCGCATTGGGCTCTTCCACGTCACAGTCCGCCAGCAGCACATCGCTTCCAAATACACGTGCCAGATTGACGCTGACGGTCGTTTTCCCCGTTCCGCCTTTTCCGGAGGCAACGGATATTCTCATGCCGCTTCCTCCTTCTTTACCCAAATCAGCGGGAAAATAATATCGCTGGTGCAGCACGGAACCCAGACGGCCAAAAATAAAAAGGCGGCAATCAGAATGGTGGTGACGACGTCGATGGATGAGCCCAGCGACATCATGATGTGAAAAAGGGACGCCCAGGTGCTGAGCAGCACGTGCCCGGCATGCGGAATCTGGGTGTGGGAAACAACGAAGCCCAGTCCGATGCCCGCAAACGCCAAGGGATTGACCAGCCACCATTTTTCGATAAAACCCAAATGCACGCCGCGGTTCGGCAGGTTCAACAGCCATTCGCCGGCGAAGGGAATGAGCGAGTCGCTCAGGGTGGCGATGCCGATGGAACCGGCATAACCGATCAGGAACACGCGCCCGATATCGCTCCGGGAATGACGCCGGTACATGGCGGTGGTCACGAGCGCGCTCAACAGCACGTGCAGCGGATGAAAAATCCAGAAGAGCGCGGCCGATACTTCGCCGGTGATCTGAAAGCGGATGAAGGCCGCCATGATGACGATGCCCGTCAGGGTTCCGAATGCTGTAAAAGGCGCATGCGCGCTCAACTCGGCCGCGATGAAAGAGGTGGTCATGAAGCCTCCCCGGCCGGCGCGGTTTTGCTTCTGGCAAACCAGTTGGCCGCCACATACGTTCCAGCCGTAAAGCCGGAATGGCGGCTGATCACCGGACACTTGGCCCGAAACAGGAAGAAAATATCGCGCGCCCTGTCCGACAGGCTTTCAAAATTTCCCTGGCCTTTGGCAATGACAAGGTCCGCCTCTTCAAAGAGGCGGCGAAATTCCGGACGGCAGTCTTCCAGCAGAGTCCCCGGCGCGTCCGAACCGTTGTCCATGACTTGCGCGATTTCTTCCATACCGGCCGCTTTGGCGTCCGAAAGGGTTGCGTCGTTGATGACCGGAGTGCCGCGCACGACCAGCGTAACCCGCGCGCCGGTGAACTGCTCGATCAGCAGACGGTCAAAAAAGATTTCTCCGGCGTTGTCGGCAAGATACAGAATGGTTTTTGCCTGCCGGGACGCTTTCTTCAACGCCTCCAGGTCGCCGAATACGGGCTGTATGGGCGCGCTTTGCAGCTCCGCGTAAATCTCTCCAAAGCCCACGTTGTTTTTGGCGCCCAGATCGATGATGTTTCCCGTGATGGCGTAGCGCACCGCCATGGTCAGGGGATCGTAGGAGGCTTCGATGCGCCGCCGGATGGAGGGGATCAGCCTGGCCGCCAGTTGATTGTGGCGGTCCTTGGAAGCCCGGTAGGGATCCTCCGTGGGCAAAAGGCTGCGCAGGTGTCTGTGAATCATTTGCGCGGCGGCCGGCGGCGCCTGCCGCAGGTCGATGTTTCCGAGCCACTGCAGGACGCTGTGCATCAGACGGTTCTGATCTTCCTCGGACGGAGCCGACAGGCGGACCGCGTCAGCGGCCTGGCGAATGAAGCAGGGAATGCAGTCCAGTGACATGTTCATGATCGGTAACCTCTCTTTCCCCTGATGCGGGCCGTGGACTCGTCCACTTCGTCCTGCCAGCCGTTTTTCTTCACGGCGTGCAGGTCGAACTTTTCCGTGTAGGGCTTGATGTCCAAAAGCGGCGTACCGTCAAGGATATCCAGTCCATCGACATGCAGAATGTTGCCTTCCATTTTGATAAGCTCGACAACGCTCAAGCCGATGGGATTGGGTCGGCAGGGTGCGCGGGTTGAAAACACGCCTCGCTCCACATCCTGCAGGAAAGGCTTAACGGTTAACTGAACCTTGCGGCATTGGTGAAAATGATACAGCAGATAAAGATGCGAAAACCCTTCCAGATCTTTTAAGCCTTCGGCAAATTCGGGATACACTTCCACGCGTCCCTTGCAACCTTTGGCATACACGGGCTGAATGGGGGTTTTCTCCGCGGCCGTATGTTCGCTGTGGATGACGCCGATCGGCCGGTGCTCTATCCGCGAATTTTTCATACCCAGTGACCTTCCACGTCGGCGGATGATGCTTCATTAAGCTTTCCGGCCCGGAACAGATCCAGCGCCTCTTGTACGGTCGCGGCGGAGGAGTTGTAGATTTTGATGCCCGCCGCCTGAAGCACGCGAAAGGCTTTGGGGCCGCAGTGTCCGCTGACCAGCGCCGACACGCCCAGGCGCGCGATGTTCTGCGCCGACTGAATGCCCGCGCCCTGCGCCGCGTTCAGATTCTGCCGGTTGTCCGCCAGGGTGAATGTGCCGGTGTCAAGGTCGTAAATCAAAAATTTCGGCGCGCGGCCGAAGCGGCTGTCAAGCGGCGCCGATACGTCATTTCCGGCGGTTGTGAATGCGATTTTCATGTTTTCCTTCCTCTTTTTTGCATCTTTCATCATCCGGACGGGCGGCCCGGGGGCTGCGCCCATCCGGATAATGGACACTAACTTTGGGCTGAAAGTTCTTTAAGACGCTTTTTGACCGCGTCCAGTTGCATCTGAAGATACTCCGCCTGGTTTTTGAGCGCCTGTTTTTCATTTTCAGGATCCGGCGCAGCCGCCGGCGCGCCGCCCGCGTAAAAACGGTTGCGCCGGCCAAAGCCGCCTGCGTGAAAGCCCCGTCGAAAGCCCGCGCCCCTTCCAAATCCCATGCCGAACGCTCTTCCGGGACCGTTGTTTACATAACCCGGCACGGAATAGCCCGCGCAAAATCCAGCCGCTCTTCCCGTCATTGGGCCCATACCCATCGGGCCTGTTGCATCTCCTCCAGGCATAAGACTTTTCCTCCCTTCTTATTCTCTAAACATGGACGTGCCGCACTGAGGGCATTTGACCTGCGTACAGGGCACGCCTCGCTCGTGCGGCTCGGTGTGGCCGCATTGGGGGCAACGGCAGGTTCCGACCGCTCCACCGGCTGACGGACCGCCCATACGGCCTCGTCCGCCGACTCCCTGGCCCTGGCCCATGCCGCCTCCCTGGCCCTGGCCTCCGCCCGTTCCTCTGCCTCCCTGATTTCTTCCGTTCATGGGTTTTCCTCCTTCCGGTTTTTACCGGTTTGTTGTGTTTTTATTCATGGCCCTCGATCCGGATGATCGTACGGTCAGAGCACGAAAACCGCCGCGGCCAGCACCGTCGTGTAGTCGGCGGTTTTCAGGACGGCGGACTGTGTTGTGTTCCGGGTTCCCACGATTTTTCCGCTGATTCTGAATAACTCTTTCTTTTCGTCCCAGCTTTCATCGACATCAAAGTCGATGCCCAGCGTGGAGGCAAGCATCGCCGCGGCCAGGTCTTCGGCGTAATCCCCCGTTTTCTTTTCCGTAAAGCCGAAGGCATGATGTTCGCTGATGTAGCCGTAGGTTTTCTTGTCCACGGGGATCGCGCAGCCGACCGCCGCTGAAATCAGCCTTTTGGGCTCGTGCGAGCAGCAGCGGCTCATCACGCAAAACGTGATCGCGCCGGGTCGCAGCCTTTTCAGGCCCTCCGTCCGGGAAATAATTTTGCAGCCGGGCGGCATAATGCTGGAGACCTGCACCAGATTGCATTTTTCGATGCCCGCATTGCGAAGCGCCAGTTCAAACGAGTGAAGCTGTTCGCGGTGCGTGCCGACACCTTTGGTAAAGAACAGTTCTTTCGGGATGGATGAATTCAATTTTTTAATCTCCTTTTGAGTTGTGCTTTATCGTTCATGGCCGCCGGTTTGTCTCCAGCGGCAGCGCATGCCTCGTCCTCTGCTGTTACCGCCGTTTCCGCGGCCGTGGCAGCCCGGCAGGGAAAAAACAGCCTGCCCCAGCCGGTTGCTTTGATAGGCGGCCAGAACTTCTTCCACCGTGCCGCGAATAAACGGATAAACCGCGATACCCAGCGAGGCGATGGCCATCTGCATGGGTCGGGAGATCGCGCCGCAGATCAAAACCGCAACGCCCTGGTCCCGAAGCCTTGCCGCGTGCCCGGCCGGGTCCGTCGCGTCGATCCGCACCGTCGTTCGTTTGGTTCCGTTGGCGTCTTCCGTCTCCAGAATCAACAACTGATCCGACGAGTCAAAGACGGTTGAGATGCAATTTTTGAATACCGACAGGGCCAGCTTCATGCGTTCTCCTTTTCCAGGCGGTGGCCTAACCATACCCGGTATTTAACAAAAGCAAAACCGATGCCAGAGGGAAAGACAAACCAAAACTGAAGCGATGACAAGCGGTTGGAGAAGAGCGCCGGGAAGGATTCTGGTGGCGGGTTGTGCATTAATGCAGCATTGTCGCAAAAAGTTGCACATCTGCGACAATTAATCGTTAATCGTTCGGGGAAAGTTTAAGCGCCTTGAGCTTGCGATACAGCGTGCTTCGATGGATTCCCAGTTGCCGGGCGGTTTGGGGAAGGTTGCCGTTGTTCCGCCTGAGGGCGTTTTGCAGATAGTCGGCTTCCAGGTCCCGAAAAGACGCGGCGATTTTTCCGTCCGGGGAAGCGTTTGCCGCAAACAGAAAGTCTGGCAAATGCTTTTTTTCAATCCTGCCCTCTTTGCAGAGGATGAAGGCGCGTTCGATCAGGTTGGCGAGTTCCCGAATGTTGCCGGGATAGCGGTGCGCCATCAGCAGCGCCATCGCTTCGTCGCTGACCCCTTCGATATTCTTTTTTTGCAGGATATTGAAACGGCCGATAAAATGGCCGATCAGCAGGGGAATGTCTTCCATGCGTTCGCGCAGCGGCGGCAGATGAATTTTAAAGACATTGATCCGGTAGAACAGGTCTTCGCGGAAGCGGTTCTGGCGGACCAGGTCTTCCAGATTCTTGTTGGTGGCGGCGATGATGCGCACATTGTGCTCAACGCTGCGGGTCGCTCCCAGCGGCTCATACGTTTTTTCCTGCAGGACGCGCAGCAGTTTCACCTGCATGGCTGGAGTGATCTCGCCGATCTCGTCGAGAAACAGCGTGCCGTTTTCCGCCGCGCGGAAGCGTCCGGGCTTGTCTTTTTTCGCGTCCGTGAATGCGCCTGCCTTGTATCCGAAAAGCTCTGACTCCAAAAGCGCGTCCGGCAGGGCGCTGCAGTTGACCGCCACGAAGGGATGCCTTTTTCTGGGGCTGAGATTGTGAATGGCGCGGGCGACAAGCTCCTTGCCCGTGCCGCTCTCCCCTTCAATCAGGACGGTGCTGGAACTGGAGGCGATGTCGGGAAGGATGTCAAAGAGCCGGAGCATCTGGTGGTTTTTGGAAATAATATCCTCGAAAGAGTATTTGGCCTGAATGGTTTTGCGCAGATCTTCTTCCACGCTGATGTCCCGGAAGGTTTCCACGGCGCCCAGAAGCTTTCCCTTTCCGTCGCGAAGCAGGGCCGTGGAAATGCTGATCGGAAGCTTTCTGCCGTCCGCGTCGATGATGTTCACTTTCTTGTTGATAATGGGCTTCCCGGTTTTCATGGTCATGCGCAAACAGCAGTTTTTTTCGCAGATGTCCGCTTTCAGAACATCCTTGCACATCTGGCCGACCGCCTCCTCGCGGGAAACCCGGGTGATCTCCTGCGCGGCCCGGTTGAAAGAGGTGATCCGCCAATCCTGATCAACGGTAAAAACACCGTCAGCGATGGAATCCAGAATGATGTTTTGTCCGCTTTCAGGATCGAAGGGCAAAGGTTTTGGAATCCGCTGAATTTTCATACGGGACCCTTTTGTGATCAATGCTCTCTCATGGGACCGGGGGTTTTCCCCAGGCGGCGTGAAGAGATTTCGTTCAAGGTGACTTTTCCGCCTTCAATAACTGTCCGGCGGCCGTTCACCGGGCAGCTTCTCCGCTTTACACGTGTTTGTCCAGCCAGGTTCTCAGATCGGCCAGCACCCGGGTCCGGTCTTCAAGAAGCTCGTTGTAAACCTCATGCTTAAGGCCTTCGTAGAGCTTGAACGTCTTGTCTTTTGCTCCGACCATTTCAAAGAGTTCCTTCTGTCCGGAAAAGGCGGTGTCCCGGGAGCCCAGTTGAATCAGAACGGGAATTTGAATCCTGCCGGCGTTTTGAGCGCCGATGACGACATACCGGTTCATCTCATGGGCAAGCCGCGGCGTGATCACGTTGTAAACGAGAGGGTCCTCTACATACGCCCTGACCACCTCCGGATCCCGGGAAATAAACTCCGGCGGAAGCGGCGATTTTACGTGAATCGACGGCAGCAGGCTGGAAAGGATTCTGGTTGCCGCAAGCAGGATCTTCGGAATGTCCGTTCCCGGCCGCGAGCCCGTTCCCGATAAGACAAGCCCCCGGATTCCTTCGGCGCTTTGCTCGACGAAGTTCATGGCGATGAGGCTTCCCATGGAATGGCCAAGAACAAAGCAGGGGAGGTTAGGAAATTTTGCCCGGATCACGTCGCGCTGGAACTGCTTTTCATCGTCGATAAACTCCTGGAAGCTCAGGACGTGACCGCGCTTTCCCTCGCTTTTGCCGTGTCCGCGGTGATCGGTTCCGAATACCGCGTAGTCCGCGGGAAGAAGTTCGCCCACCACATTTCCATAGCGGTCGATGTGCTCGGCATAGCCGTGGATGACATGCACCACCGCTTTTACGCGGGCAGCGTCGTCCGGCGTCCATCCTTTCCAGTAGATGGGTGTCCCGTCCTGCGCCTTGAAATTTCCGGACTGCGTTTTCATGAGGATCTCCTTTCGTTGGGTTGCCGCCGACTTCCGGGGTTGCCGGGTGTTATGCAACTTTTTGTTTTCCGGAGAACTTTCGATAGGAATATAAACCAGGAACGGACGGGAAACAAGGAAAATGATTTCAGCGGTTCTTGCGCGTTCGCTGACGGGCCGGCTTATGCTCCTGCTCCTGTTTGGAGGACGCGACGGCGGCGATGATGGCCGCGCCGATTCCCGAGCCGTCCGAGGTTGTGCAAAGCGCAATCCGGTCGGCGCGGCAAGCGAAGAGCTCTTCCAGGACGCACCGCATGTTTTCCGAATAGCCGGGATATTTTTCAAAAAGAGAGCCGTCGATGGCGATGGTATGCATTTTTTCAAGATTCGCGTCCATCCAGGTGACCACGGCGGCCAGAGCCGCTCCGGCAAGCCGGGCCGACCGCTTCGAAACGATCCGGCAGACGTGCGCGGCGGCGTCCCGGTCCGGGTCGGAGGCATCCGGGATGCCGATGGCCGCGAAAAAATCTTCCCCCTGGACGGTCAAGGACATCTGCTCGGGGCTGACGGAATGCTCGTGGACCAGAACGGGCCTGCAATTTTTGTGAAGCAACATTCCCCGTTCCGTCATGTCCAGCAGGATCAGCCGGGTCAGTTCGCCAATGTACATTCCGGACACCATCTTTTCCATGCGCTGACGGCCGGGATTGAACGTGAGGCGATCCAGCGCCTGATCACAGGCGCTGGTGTCTAGCTTGTCGAAATTGCCCCATTCCAGGTTGATGATCATTTCCCGCCCGGAATTTGGAAACCGGCCATTTGCCGGAAGGACGGCTCTTTCCGGATAGCAGGCGTTCGTGCCCGTACCGAGGATGACGCCCATATCGCAGGAAGGATCGACGTAGCTTTTGGTTGCCAGCGTTCCCACCGTGTCGTTGACCAGGGCCGTGACTGAAACCTCTTCGATGTGTTTGCGCCTGAGCGCGTCGGAAAGCAGGGCGACGACGTTTTGCCCCGCGACGTCTGCCGCGGTAAATCCTTTGGTCCAGTTCAACAGCACGCCGGCGTTGACGGCGCTTTGCGCGACGGGAAAAGAAAAGGTAAACGCCAGGTCCCGGTGCTCTTTGGAATCGAGCCCGTGCTCTTCCAGAAACAGAGCGACGCCCTCGGCCAGAAAATCGAAAAGCGCCTCTCCCGATCCGCGCATGACGGTTTCCGGGACGGCCAGACGGTTCACGGCCGTGATTTCAGCACCGCCCCGGCCGTCCAGCCGGACCGCCAGGACCCGCAGGTTCGTGCCGCCCAGATCAAGCGCCAGAAATTGTCCCTTTTCCGTTCCCGTTGGACGGCCGACATACGAGGGAAGCATTCTGAGGGA